>NZ_CP100448.1:2813597-3126219 GCF_024227715.1 Halomarina litorea
TCAGGTCGCGACACGGCGACCCCGCACGGCCGAGTTCGTGCAGGACCGTCGCGGGGCGACTCTCGGGGACCTGATGGCGTCCCGGGTTGCGGTGGATCGGTCGGAAGTCGTAGAAGGACGTGTAGGGGTCGGTCGCGAGTTCACTCATGGTACCGACGGTAGGAGTTCACGCCGGGTAACGGGCAGGGTTCGGACGTGCGGCGCGGTACCGCGGGAACGGGTCCCGGTGGGCGGCCGGCCGACCCGCCTCAGAACAGGGGTTCGAGTTCGTCGCTCGTGTCGTGGACGAGGCTCTCCAGGTTCCGCTCGCTGGCGTCGCGAATCTCGTCGATGTTGTCCTGGGCCTCGATGGCGACCTGCTGGAGTTCCTTGATGCGCGGCGCGTTCGTCACGCCCGCGAGGAGGACGACGCTCGCGACGAAGTCGCCGTCGTTGAGCGGGTAGTCGCCGCCGCGGACCTCCATGCTCCCGGTCTGCTCCTCCATCCACTTGCGGCCGCGCTCGATTCCCTTCCGGTTGAGGTACCGCGAGGGACCGGCCATGACGAGGAGGCCGCGCTCGACGCCGCCGACCTCACAGGGCATGGTGAGGCGACCGAGCGCCGCCTTCCGGACCAGCGAGGTGATGCGGTTGGTCGTCTGGGCCGCGTCGAGTTCGTCGCCGCCCGTACCCCGGAACCGCGAGAGCAGGCCCGTGTCCTCGCGCTCGATGGTCTCGCTCGCGTAGCCGACGGTGGAGACGCCGCCGCCCGCGAGCGTGTTGATGATCTCGGAGGAGTCGACGACGCTCTCTGCGACCTCGCCGCCGCGTCGGACCTCGCCGGCCCCGAACAGGAGGCCGAAGCGCTCGACGATCTCGGCGTTGATGTCGTCGTAGCCGCCCTGAACCGACTCGCCGGCCTGTCGCCAGTTGTCGTTATCGAAGACGAGCAGGTTGTCCGTCTCGCGGACGAACGTCTGGAACGACCGGGCCGCGTTGAGCGTGTAGATGCCGCCCTCGTCGCTGCCGGGGAGGACGCCGAGTGCGTACACCGGTTCCGTGTAGATGCGCTTGAGGTGGCGCGCGAGGACAGGCCCGCCGCCGGACCCCGTCCCGCCGCCCATCCCGGCGACGATGAGGAACGCGTCGACCTCGTGGGCCGGGATGTCGTCCATCGCGCTCATCACCTCGTCGATGTCCTCCTCGGCGACCTCCGCGCCGAGTTCGTTGTCCGCACCGACGCCGTGCCCTTTCACGCGCGACTGCCCGATGAGCACGCGGCGCTCCTCGGGGACCCGTTCGAGGCCCATCAGGTCGGCCTTCGCGGTGTTGACCGCGAGCGCTGCCCGGACGATGTTGGACCCGGTCCGTTCGTCGTACTCGAGGAATCGGTCGAGGATCTTCCCGCCGGCCTGCCCAAAGCCGATCATTGCCAGCTTCATTCTGTCGAAGAGAACGTGACCTGCTGTATAACTCTTGGTACTAGGATAGTAGTGCGAGACGAGAGGTCAGTCGACGTACATTCCGTCGGGGCGTCGAGACCGGGCCACGACGGGCGTGGACCCCGTGGCGCCGTCTGGCTACTCCGCGGGAATCGAGTCGGTCCGGCGTTCTTCGAGTCCCAGGTACTCGCCGAGCGTGGTCAGGTCGGCCTCGCTCCGCCCGAACGCCTCGACGTCGTTGTCGTCGGTGGTGTTGTCCATGCGCAGCGACCGCGCCTGGTCCTTCCCCATCGGCCCGCCGAGGGCACCGAGGAGGCCGAGACCGATGTCGGCCATCGCCATCGGGAGCGGGAGGGGGGTGTAGGAGTGGCCCTCGGCGCGGTGGGCCATCTTCGCCACCTGCGCCATCGTGAGGACCTGCGGCCCGCCCACCTCGTAGGTGTGACCGTCGTGTGCGTCGTCTTCGACAGCGTCGGCGAGCATGGGGACGAGGTCACCCACCCAGATGGGCTGGAACTTCGTGTCGCCGCCGCCGGGGAGCGGCGAGGCCGGGCGCGGCGCGAGTTTCTTCGTGAACGGGACGAACTCGCCGCCGTCGCCGAAGACGACGGACGGCCGGAAGATGACGTAGTCGAGACCGGAGGCCTCGACGACCTTCTCGGCCTGCCCCTTCGACTGGATGTAGGCGGTGTCGCCCTCCGGGTCCGCGCCGAGCGCGCTCATCTGGACGACCTTGGGGACGCCGTGGTCCTTCGCGGCCTGCACGACGTTCTCGGTGCCCTGCAGGTGTATCTCGAAGTGCTTGCGGTTCCCGCCGTCCGGGCGGAACAGCGGCGAGAGGGCGACGAGGTTGACGACGGCGGCCCGGCCCTCGAAGGCCGACTCGATGGAGTCGTAGTCGGTGATGTCGCCCGCCGCGGTGTCGACGCCCGCGGGGACCTCGCTGTCGTCGGGCGAACTCGACATCGCCGTGACGTCGTGGCCGCGCTCCGCGAGTTCGCCACAGAGCTTCGACCCGATGAACCCCGTACCGCCGACGACGAGTACGTTCATGTCAGTAGGGACGAGCGGAACGACCGTAAACCTACGCCGACCGGAAGGGCTGGCCGGTGGTCGATACTCCCGACGGGACCCCTACGCTCGCCGCCACGAGAGGAGGGCCGCGAGGGCGAACGCCACGAGGCCGACGACCGAGGCGGCGACGCCACCGAGGAGGAAGACGACGCCCGGGGCGCCGCAGACGGAGGAGAACACGACGACGCCGTAGCGGGTCCCCTCGTGGACGACGGCGGCCCCGAACGTGCCGACCCCGTCGGGGTGTACCTCGCTCGACCCGTTCCGCAGGTCGGCGAGGGCCTCGTCGAACACCTCGCGCCCGCGCGGCGAGAGGTCCTCGTACCGTACCGTCTCGCTGGGCACGTCGGCCGACTCGTTCGGCCCGAGGCGCTCGATGGTGATTCCGGACCCCGCCACGCAGGGGTCGGTGGAGTTGAGATAGAGACCGTATCCGGTCGAGGCGACGCCCCCGCGAGGACGAGGAGGGCGAGGAGTCGGACGAATCGGACGAATCGGACGACGGAGGGCATCCCTCCGAGGGTCGACGTGACGTGGCAAGTACCGTCTCCCGAATCGCCCAATCGGGGCGCTTTACACCCCCGACGGCCACCGTCGGGTATGCTCGTCACGCTCGAAGGAATCGACGGGTCCGGCAAGACCACGGCGTGGGAGGCCCTCCACGACTCCCACCCCGACCTCACGTACACCGCCGAGCCCACCGACTCGTGGTACGGCGAGGCCGTCAGGCGGTCGCTCGCGGACGACGACGCCGACCCGATGGCCGACCTGTTCCTCTTCACCGCCGACCACGCCGACCACCTCTCTCGGGTGGTCCGCCCCGCCCTCGAACGCGGCGAGGTGGTCGTCTCCGACCGCTACTCCGACTCGCGGTACGCCTACCAGGGGGCGAGTCTCGCGGGCGTCATCAAGCGCCCGATGGAGTACGTCCGTGGCATTCACCAGCCGTTCACCCGACCGCCGGACGCGACCATCTACTTCGACGTGGACCCGCAGGTGGGCGCGGAGCGCGCGGGCGCGACGGACAAGTTCGAGGCCGCCGGCTACCTCGCCGCGGTCCAGGAGAACTACGAGACGCTCGTCGGCTACGAGCCCGAGCGGTTCGTCCGCGTGGACGCCGAGCAGTCGCCCGAGGCAGTTCTCGAAGCCGTCGAGGACGCCCTCGACCGGATTCTCGACGGGTAGTCGAGTCAGAGCTGCCGGACGACGGGCGCGCTCGCGGTGTCGACGCAGAACGCGGCGGTTCCGAGGAGGGTGGTGGCGGCGGTGGCGGTCGGGGGGCGATTCGGGGGACTGCGGCCGGGTCAGACCTCGGGGTCGAACCGGACGTTCGTGGGGAGCCGTGACTGCTCGGCGACGAAGTAGACCGTCGCGGCCAGCGCCGTCAGCACGACGACGACCGGCCGGGCGGCGACGGGGGCGAGCACCGCGTTCCAGAGGACGCCCGAGATGGCGAACGTGAGGAGTGCCAGCGCGACCGTATCGACGAGATTGTAGCGGGACATGGGGAGTGTTCTCGACGGTAGATTCGCGTCGAGAACTTTTGTACCCCACGAAAACGAGCGTTTCACTTCACGGACGACTGTGTAAGATTCCCGTCAGCGAGCCTACCGACGGGGGCTGTTCTCCCCGGCGTACCGCGAGGGGAGTTCGACGTCGTCCGGGGCGGGCATCCAGAAGTAGTCGAAGGCGACGCCGAGGGCGAGGGGCAAGACGAGGGCGATGGCGACGACGGCCCCCGTACTCCCGAGGTCGAACCCGAGGAACGACCCGAGGACGAGCGTCACCGCCAGCATGGCGACGGGGGTGATGAACAGCGTGAACACGACCGGTCCCCACTGCGTGTCGAGGCGGACGCGGAAGAAGCGCGTGAAGAGGGCGGCGACGGCCGTGTTCACCCCGACGATGACGAGCAGGCCGAGGACACCGAGCAGGGTTGCCATGTCCCAGATACGAGCGGCGGCCACTTTGCCGTGTCGACTGTCCGCGGGCGACCGCACAGGGAGAGCGTGGTCACCGCAACCACTTTCACCCACACCTGCCACGTCGCGCACATGCACCGGGTCATCGGCGAGCGCTCACTCTCGGAGACGCGCTACGACGAGGCGACGGCGCGGGCCATGCTGACCGACATGGTCCGGGCGCGCACGCTCGACGACCGGGCCGTCTCCCTCCAGCGCCGGGGCTGGATGTCGGGCTACCCGCCGTTCCGGGGACAGGAAGCCTCGCAGGTCGGTGCGGCCCACGCCCTCCGGGAGGACGATTGGCTGGTCCCGACCTACCGCTCGAACGCCGCCCAACTCGCCCGCGGCGTCCCGATGAGCGACGTCCTCCGGTTCCGCCGGGGCTACCCCGAGTTCCACTCGGACCACGACCTGCCCGTCATGCCCCAGACCGTCCCCATCGCCTCCCAGATACCCCACGCGGCGGGCCTCGGGATGGCCGCCGACTACGACGGGGCGGACTGCGCCGTCCTCTGTTGTTTCGGCGACGGCGCGACGAGCGAGGGCGACTTCCACGAGGGGCTGAACTTCGCGGGCGTCTTCGACGCACCCGTCGTCTTCTTCTGCGAGAACAACGGGTGGGCCATCTCCACCCCCGAGTCGCGCCAGACGGCGAGCGAGTCCATCGCCGTCAAGGCCGACGCCTACGGGATGGAGGGCCTGCAGGTCGACGGGAACGACCCGCTCGCGGTCCGCGACGCCGTCGAACAGGGCCTCGAATCGGCGCGCGGGGGCGACCCCGTCCTCGTCGAGAGCCTCACCTACCGGCAGGGTCCGCACACGACGAGCGACGACCCCTCGGTCTACCGCGACGAGAGGCCCGACCTGCCGGCGTGGCGCACCCGCGACCCGATAGACCGCCTCGTGGAGTACCTCCGCGAGGAGGGGGCCATCCGCGACGACTTCCTCGGGAACGCCCGCGACGAGGCGTCCGAGGAGGTCAGCGCGGCGGTGCGGGCCGTCGAGGAGAGTGAGGACGAGGCGGGGCCGGACCCCGACGACCTGTTCGACCACGTGTACGCCGACCTGCCGCCGCGCCTGCGCGAGCAACGCGAGTACGTCCGCGCCCGCTCGCGGCGATAGCTAGCGGGCGCCGAGGCGCCCCTCGATGAGGCGGATGAACACGCCCGCGAAGGCCGTCTCGGCGCTCCAGATGGCCGTCTCTGCGGGCGCGTCACCCTCCCCGACACCGTCGTCGACGACGCTCAGGAGCACCGTCGCCCCGTCGGCGATGAGCAGGCGACCGCTGCGGCTCTCCCAGTCGCGGAACTCGGTGAGTTCGTGGGTCTCGACGCCGTCGGCGTCGAACCGGTCGAGGACGCCCCGGTCGCCGCCGACCACCTGCACCGACAGGCCGCGGTCGCGCGCCGCCGCGAGCGCCTCGACCACCTCGTCGGTGGCGAGTGGGGGGTGTTCGGTGGCGAACAGCACCGACGACTCCGCCTCCTCGACGAGGCGGGTGATGCGCGTCGTCACGGTGTCGAAGCCCTCGACGGTCCAGACGCCCTCCTGCTGGCCCTCCGGTTCTCCCTCGCGTTCGACCGCCCGGAGGTAGTCGAACGCCTGCGACTCCGCGCGCTCGAAGCGCCGACGGAGCTGTGCGCTCGCCTCCTCTAAGTCGACCGCGCGGTACTGGATGGGCGAGGACTGCTGGATGGCGACGAGGCCGCGCTCTTCCAGTCGGTCGGCCGCGCCGTACACCTGCGAGCGGGGGACGTCGACGACGCGGGCGACGTCGCTGGCGGAGCCGACGCCGAGGGTGACGAGCGCGATGAACACCTTCGCCTCGTACGTGGAGAGCCCGAGTTCCTCGAGGGCGTCGACGGCCGCCTGCTGGTCCATGGGGCGGGCTATTCGTCCGCCCGGTTTAGCTGTCGCGGTGTCACACCGCCCGGGGGTCAGACGGCGTCGGTCGGGTCGTGGCGCTCCCGGACGCGTTCGACCTCGGCGGCGTAGCGCTCGCGGGTCGCCGGGTCGTCGACGGTGCCGAGGTTGTCGGGCGAGACGTCGAGGGCTGCCGTCGTCTCCCGGTCGTCGCCGGTGAAACTCGTCAGCGCACGCTCCTTGCGGAAGTCACGCTCGCCGTCGGGCGTGGCGTAGGTGAGGATGATGAGGTTCTGCTCGTCGTCGGAGTAGGTGCGCTCGACCAGCCAGACCCGGACTGTGTCGTCCATGGCCGTGATACCGGCTCCCGGCGCGTGAATCTGTCGCCCCGAAGACCGCACGACGGGGATACAGTTATGGTCGGGTGTTGGCATAGGAAGACCATGCGCTTTGTTATCGTAGGTGCGGGTCGGGTCGGCCGGCGGACCGCACGCGTGCTCTCCGAGGAGGGACACGACGTGACGGTCATCGAGCGCGACCCGGACCGCGTCGAGCGCGTGCGGACGAACGGCTTCGAGGTCGTCGAGGGTGACGGCGGCAACGAGGACGACCTCCTCGACGTGGGGCTGGACGACGTCGACGGTCTGGGGGCGCTCTCGGGCGACGTCACGACGAACCTCGTCGCCTGTCTGATCGCCAAGTCTCACGGCTGTCGGACGGTCCTCCGCGTCGACGGCGACTACCGCGAGTACATCTTCCACAAGTACGCGAGCGACGTCGACGAGGTCATCTACCCCGAACGGCTGGGGGCCATCGCGGCGAAGAACGCGCTGATGGGCGGGACCGTCCGCGCCATCGCCGACATCGCCCAGAACATCCAGTTGCTCGAACTCACCGTCCGCGAGGACGCCCCGATGCACGGCTACACCCTCTCGGAACTGGAACTCCCGTCGAACTCCAAGCTCCTGGCGTTCGGGAAGGAAGGCGAGACCGTCGACCTGCCCGACGGCGACGACTCGCTGGAGGCGGGCGACCGCGTCGTCGTCATCGCCGAGTTCGACTCGCTGGCCGACGTCCGCCACCTCATCGTCGGCGACCGTTCGCGGAAGGCGACCGCCTGACAACCCCACGGCTAAATCCTCCCGCCCCGATTCGCCTCCATGGGTATCCTCGACTCCCTCCGGTCGGTCCTCGGCATGAGCGCCGAGGCCGACGCCACCCGCGAGGCCAGCCCGGAGGACCTCTTCGGGATGAGCACCGCCTACGTGACGATGCAGGCGAACCTCGGCTACGACCCCACCGGCGAGGCGGCGCTCTGCTTCTCGGGCGTCGACAGCACCGCCTTCGCCGAGACGGAACGACAGGTCGAGGCCATCCTCGAAGCCGGCGAGATAGAGACGGGGACGCAAGCCCGGTTCGTCCGCGACGGCCACGGCTACCAGTGGGTCATCCTGGAGGACGACGAGTTCGAGGACCTCGTCACCAGCATCCACTTCGCCGCCGACACGTTCGTCGAGGAGGGCTTCGGCTCCCGGCTGCTGGCGGCGCTGTTCGCCTTCGAGCGCGACGGCCGGGTCGTCTACTGGGTGTACTCCTTCCGTCGCGGGGCGTACTACCCGTTCGCGCCGACGGGAGGCCACGAACGCGACACCAGCGCTGAGTTCAAACTGGAGAGCGTCTTCGACGGCGAACTCACGGTCGAGAAGGAAAAGGAGTACTGGTACCCCCTCTGGCCCGAGGGCGACGGGCGCCCGTGGGGTCGAAGCTGACGTGGTCGCCCCGTTCGACCACTTCCGGGCCGACGAGGGCGCACCGGTGGCTCCCGGCATCTACCGCGTCGTGGGCGCCGACGACGAGCGTGTGACCCTCCTGCACGTCGGCGACACGGCGGGCGGGCGCGTCCACACGGGTCGAATCGAGCGCGTCCCTCGGACGGCACTCGACCGCCTCGAGGCGGCCGACTCGCCGGACCTGACCGGACCGCGCGCCGCCCTCGCGGGAGGGCTGGAGGGACTGTGGCTCACCGCCCGGTTCGCCCCGCGGCGGGCCGCCAAGCGACCCCTCCAGACCGTCGCCGGACTCGTCCTCTACCTCGGGGGACTGCTCGGTCCGTCCGTCGCCACCCTCCCGGACCCAGCGTTCGACCTCGCTCAGGCGGCCGGCGTCCTCCTCCTCGCCGCCGCGGTGGCCGGTCTCCCGCGCGGCCGGTGAACGGGTCCACGGCCGCCTCGCGAACCGCGCTCTCGCCACCTAAACTCTCGCACTCGTGAACGAGTGGCACGCCGCCGTCGGGCGGTTTCACTTTCACTGTGCTGTTAACGACACTTTATATACGGATAGGCACAAGCCCTGTCCATGGCAGGTCCCGTAGACCTCGAGAACCTCCCGGGCGTCGGCCCGGCGACGGCGGAGAAGTTGAAAGAGAACGGTTACGACTCCTACCAGGGCATCGCGGTCGCCTCCCCGGGAGAGCTGTCGAACACGGCCGACGTCGGCGAGTCGACGGCCCACGACATCATCCAGGCCGCCCGCGAGGCGGCCGACATCGGCGGGTTCGAGACCGGGACACAGGTCCTCGAACGCCGCGAGCGCATCGGCAAACTGGAGTGGCTGGTCCCGGAGGTCGACGAGATGCTCGGCGGCGGCGTCGAGACCCAGTCCATCACCGAGGTGTACGGCGAGTTCGGGGCCGGCAAGTCCCAGATCACCCACCAGCTCTCGGTGAACGTCCAGCTCCCCAAGGAGGTCGGCGGCCTCCGCGGGAGCGTCATCTTCATCGACTCCGAGGACACCTTCCGACCCGAGCGCATCGAGGAGATGCTCCGCGGTCTCGACGACGAGGTCCTCCAGGCGGCGCTCGACGACCGCGAGATCGAGGGCACGCCCGACGACGAGGACGCGATGGAGGAACTCCTCGCCGCGTTCCTCGACAAGATCCACGTCGCGAAGGCGTTCAACTCCAACCACCAGATCCTCCTCGCCGAGAAGGCCCAGGAGATCGCCCGCGACCTGGAGGACGACGAGTTCCCCGTCCGCCTCGTCTGCGTGGACTCGCTGACGGCCCACTTCCGCGCCGAGTACGTCGGCCGTGGCGAACTCGCCCCGCGCCAGCAGAAACTCAACAAGCACCTCCACGACCTCGACCGCGTCGGGAACCTCTACAACGCGGCCGTGCTGGTGACCAATCAGGTCCAGTCGAACCCCGACGCCTTCTTCGGCGACCCCACGAAGCCCATCGGGGGGAACATCCTCGGCCACAAGTCCACCTTCCGGATGTACCTCCGCAAGTCGAAGGCCGACAAGCGCATCGTCAAACTCGTCGACGCGCCGAACCTCCCCGACGGCGAGGCGGTCATGCGCGTCACCGGCGACGGCCTGAAGCCGGAGTGACGGACTCGGACGCTCAGCCCGACTCGTTTCCCGTCTCGAAGTGAACGCTACCGTCCTCGTCGACGCCGACGGTGGTGAACGATCCGTCGGCCGCAGGGAGGTCGACTGACGTGTTGCCCATCGACCCGTTCTCGACGGTCGCGCGGACCCGGTACTCGCCGCTCCCGTCGAGCGTCAGCGCCGACTCGTAGTTCGACTCACCCTCGCCGTCGAGTTCGACCCGGTCGACCCGCTCGCCGTCCTGGAATACGGCGACCGTGATGGCGTTGTCCCCGTCGTCCTGGTCGACGACCCGGACGCGGTGGTCGGGGCCACTACCGAGGGTGGAACACCCGGCGAGCGCGCTAAACACGAGAAGGGCGATCAGGGCGGCGCGTGCGGTTCGTGTCACGGGCGCCACTGTCCGTGCTACTGATAAGTACCTTCGGGAAGGTAAAACGAGCTACTCGGTCTCGGTCTTCTCGATCTCGATGTCGCCCCGGTGGATCTTCGCGCCGTCCTGTGCCACCTTCTCGGCGAGGACGGCACACTTGATGCGCATGGGCGAGATGTCGACGCCGAGCATGTCGACGATGTCGTCGCGGTCCATGGCGACGAGGTCCTCGACGGACTTCCCCGGCAGTTCCTGCGTCAGGAGCGACGCCGAGGCCTGCGAGATGGCACAGCCGTCGCCGGAGAAGGCGACGTACTCGATGGTCTCGCCGTCGTCCTCCAGTCGGACGTCCATCCGGATGGTGTCCCCGCAGGTGGGGTTCTCCCCGACGTGCGAGAAGGTGGGGTCGTCGAGTTCCCCGTAGTTCCGCGGATTCTTGTAGTGGTCCAGGATCTGCTGTCGATACATGTCCGAGCCGAGTCCCATTGTTGCCCGAGATACGGGAGTGCGACCGAAAAGGATTCCGGGGCGGTGGTGCGTCGGTCAGCCGCCGATTTCAGTCTGCCGAACGTATATGTCAGTTCCCCGGTGAGTGGTGACAGCCATGCGACCGCCCTCCACGACGGGAGTACGCCCCACCCATCGGAACCGACGACGAGACGACGGCGAGGTCAGCCGATGACGGGACCGACCCGGCGCTCGTTCCTCGCCGGCGTCACGGCCGCGGGGGTCGGCGCGTCGCTCCCGACCACAGCACGGACCGGCAACTGGCGTCAGGACGCCGGCGAGTTCGCCCCGCTCGGAACCCTCGAACTGGAGGGGACCGAAGACGCCGACGTGAGCCCCGACGGTGAGACGGTCTACGTCGCGGTTGGCGACGGGTTCGCCGCCGTGGACGTCTCGACGCCGGGGGACCCGACGCTCCTCGCCGAACGACGGGGTATCGAGGCCGACCGGGAGACGGGACCGCTGACCGGAATCTGGGACGTGCAGGCCGACGGGGAGTTCCTGCTGGTCGTCGGCCCCGCCGGCCCCGCCGAGACGGAACTGAAGGGCGCGGCGCTGTACGACGTGCGCGACCCCGCCGACCCGCGGCAGGTGTCGTTCTTCGAGACGGACCACGACATCCACAACGCGGCGCTGGCGGGGACGACGGCCTACCTGACGGGGTCGGGCCCGGACCGCGCGCCCGTGGTCGTAGTCGAGATGGAGGGCACCCCCGAGGAGGTGGCGCGGTGGTCGCTGTTCGACGTCGACGACCGCTGGGCCGAGGTTCCACAGGCCGCACGCACCTGCCACGACGTGATGGTGCGCGACGGCGTCGTCTACGCCTCCTACTGGGACGCGGGGACGTGGGTGGTCGACCTGAGCGACCCCGCCTCACCGGAGTTCCTCGCGCGGGTCGGCGGTCGACCGTTCGAGACGCTCGCCGACATCCCGGAGAACGACGGGTTCGAGTCGGCGCTCACGCTCCCCGGGAACGCACACAACGCGGCGCTGAACGACGACGGGACGGTCCTCGCGGTGGGTCGGGAGGCCTTCGACGTGGAGGGGACCGGCGAGACGGCGACGATGGGCGGCGTGGCCCTGTGGGACGTCTCGGACCTCGGGTCGGCCGAGCACCGGACGACCATCGCGCCGCCAGAACTCGACCGGGGAGGCGGCGTCCACCTCACCACCGCCCACAACTGTCACTTCCGTGGTGACCGCCTCTACACCTCCTGGTACCAGGGTGGCGTCCGGGTCTACGACGCCTCCGACCCGACCGCCCCGACGCGTCTCGCGTCGTGGGCCGACGCCGGGCGAGCCTCGTTCTTCGACGCCCTGCCCGTCGCGGACGGCGTGGCCGCGCCGAACCTCGGCGTCAGTCCGGAACAGGGGGGCCCCCCCGAGGGTGCGGGCGTGTACACCTTCCCCGAACCGGAGGCTGGGGGCGAACCGGCGACGACGCGGACCCCCACGGGGACGCCCACTCCGACGGCGAACGGGACTGCGACGAGTGCCACGCCGACCGGGACGACCGAACCGGTCGTGACGACGGGAGCGGCGACCACGGCCCCGACCAGCGTCGCCGACTCGCCCGCCGCGACCAGTGCGGACGGGCCGGGGTTCGGCCCGCTGGCAGCACTCGCGGGCGGTGGGCTGGCAGCGTGGCGACTGCTCGCGGGTGACGCCGAGAAGTGAGAAGGTGGAACGGGAGTCCCCGGTCAGTCCGCGCCGACGGCGTGCGAGGACTGCTCGGCGGAGTGTTCGACGGACTGTTCTCCGGACCGGTCGTTGAAGCGGTGCGGCGAGCGGAGGAACGCGATGAGACTCCACATGACGCCCGTGAGGAGCGACCCGACGGCCGAGAAGGGCATCCCGAGGCTGAGGAAGGTCGCACCGTAGACGACGCCGATAGTGGCGGAGGGGAGGGTGGTTCCGAGCGGGACGCTCGCCATCGAGTCACGGAGCGTCGGCACGAGGACCGCGAGTGAGAAGACGCTCCCCGCGAGGAACACCGCGTCTTGCCACATCATCGTCGAACCCGTGCAGCCGCTGTGTGGTTAGCGAGTGAGACAACGTTCACACCGTCCGTAGCGGAAGCATCTTGAAAAGATTTACTGAGTTTCGTGTAAGGATTTTCGTGACCGTTCGATTTGGCACCGAACCACGAACAGTCGTTCGTAGGGGATTCGAACCGGCCGCGAGAACCGAGACGTCACTCCAAACGCGCCGCTCGTCGACCTCGCGGTCGGCGAGCGCTCACAGCGGGAAGTCCGAAGAAAAGCACTCGTCGCCCCCGTCGGCGCACCCACACCGTTCGTGCCCGGTGGTCGGAGTTCGGCCGCTCGTTCGCCCGGAGGCTCGCTCTCGGGAACGCGCCTCAGGCGAACAGTTCGACCGCGGCGTCGACCGCCTCCAACAGCACGTCGATCTCCTCTCGCGTGTTGTAGAGGTAGAACGACGCCCGCGCGGAGGCGGCGACGCCGAGTTTGTCGTGGAGTGGCTGGGTGCAGTGGTCGCCCGCGCGGATGGCCACGCCGTAGTCGTTGACGATAGAGGAGAGGTCGTGGGCGTGGACGCCGTCGACGTTGAACGCGACGAGACCGCCGCGGTCGTCGGCGGGCGGGCCGTAGATGGTGACGTCGCCGCGCGCGTCGAGTTCCTCGTAGGCGTACTCCGTCAACTGCTGTTCGTGGGCCTGAATCCGCTCCAGTCCGACGTCGTCGAGGTACTCGCACGCCTCGGCGAACGCGATGCCGTCGGCGACGTTCGGCGTGCCCGCCTCGAACTTCCACGGGAGGTCCTCCCACGTCGCGTCGTCGTAGGTGACCTTCCGGATCATGTCGCCGCCGTAGAGGTACGGCTGCATCTCTTCGAGGATGTGCTCGCGCCCGTAGAGCGCTCCGACGCCGGTCGGGCCGCACATCTTGTGCGCCGAGAACGCGAGGAAGTCCGCGCCGAGGTCGGAGACGTCGACGGGCCGGTTCGGGACCGACTGGGCGGCGTCCACGAAGACGTAGGCGTCGTGGTCGTGGGCGAGGTCGGCGAGGTCCGCGATGGGGTTTATCGTCCCCAGCGTGTTCGAGACGTGGACGGCGCTGACCATCCGCGTGTCGTCGGTGATGAGTTCCGCGGCGGCGTCCATGTCGAGGCGACCCTGCTCGTCGACGGGGATGTACTTCACCGCGGCGCCGGTGCGCTTGCCGATCTGTTGCCACGTCACCAGCGAGGCGTGGTGTTCCATCTCCGTGAGGACGACCTCGTCGCCCGGGCCGAGTTCCTCCAGCCCCCACGCGTAGGCGACGAGGTTCATCGCCTCGGTGGTGTTCTTGGTGAAGACGATCTCCTCGCGGCCCTCGGCGCCGACGAAGTCGGCGACCGTGTCGTGGGCCTCCTCGTAGGCGACGCTGGCCTCCTGGCTGAGGCTGTGGATGCCGCGGTGGACGTTCGAGTTGTACACCCGGTAGTACTCCGCGATGGCGTCGACGACGCGGTCGGGGGTCTGGCTCGTCGCCGCGTTGTCGAGGTAGACCAGCGGCGTGTCGTCGCCCGGCCCCTCACCCGGCGTCGAGACGTCCCCGCCGACCTTCCGCCCGAGGATGGGGAAGTCCTCGCGGATGCGCTCGACGTCGAGCGGTTCGGACTCTTGTACTCCCATTGTACGGAGGGACGGTGTCGAGAGGGAACACTCCTTCGGTCGCGCACCCGAGAGACGGTCTCGGCCGTACCTATCGCTGATAAATATACTCATAACTACACTACATCCCCCGAACTCGGGGGCGATGTACTCGGACGACACACGACGTGCACGCGCGACGACCGACCGCGACGCGACGGCCGGCCTCACCCGACGCCAGTCCCTCGGCCTCCTCGCGGCCACGGCGGCCACCGGCCTCGCCGGGTGTACCGGCGACGACGGGACGGGGAGTCCCGCACCCGGCGACGGAGCGGCGGGCGACGGGGCGACGGCCGACGGCGACGGTTCGGGCGGGACGACGGCCAAAGGGGACGGCGGCGAGACGACGGGCGGTGCGGGCGACGACGAGAGCGGCGAGACGACGGGCGGTGCGGGCGACGACGAGAGCGGCGAGGGTTCCGGCGGTGGTAAGGTCGACGACCTCACGCTCTACCGGTTCGAGCGCCCCGAGACGTACACCTTCGAGACGGTGGACGGACTGGCCGCGGACGGGGCGAGCGGTCGCCTCGTCGTGGACGTGACGGAGGCGGACGGCGAGACGGCGAGCGTGGACCTGACCTACGAGTACGGCGACCAGCGCTTCGAGGACACCGTCAGCGGCCCGGTGGACGAGGACCTCCAGGCCGACCTCATGCTCTCGCGGGCGGGCGGCTACTTCTTCTCGATGGGGCAGACCGGCATCGCCAACTACCTCCAGGTGCGCGAGACGGTGACCGTCGGCGACGTCTGGGAGACGGGCGGGAGCAACCGCCTCCGCGTGGAGATCACCGAGCGGGCGACCCTCGCCGGCGTCGAGGGCTACCGGTTCGTCACGTCGCTCGTGGGCGGCGAGGACGAGGGCGTGGTCTCGCGCGGCGTCTACTCGCCGGACCTGCAGGTGCTTCCGGAGTTCGTCATGGAGGGAGAGGAGGGAGAGACGGCGCTCTCGAAGACGCTCGTGGAGTACGAACGGCGGTGAGGAGCGGGGGGACGCGACGGGACCGCGGGCCTACATCCGCAGCAACTGGGCGTGGCGCGTCCCGTCGAGGTTCAACACCGTGCTCTCGTCGACGAAGCCGTTCTCGACCGCCAGCGAGACGGCGCGGGTGCCGACGATGTTGGCGACGGAGGCGCGGGCCAGCGCACCGACGACGCGGTCCTCGTCGGCCTCCTCGGCCCCCTCCGCGTAGAAGGACTCCTCGACGGTGAGGGAGACGGGACCGTCCTCGAACGTCTGGCCGAGGACGTCCGGGTCGCAGACCGACACGAGGAGTCCCTCCTGTGTCTCTCGTTCCGTCAGGAGCATCATTCGACCATCCGCGCTTCGGCGCGCTGGCGGAGTTCGTCGGCCTCCTCGGAGAGGCGTTCGGCCTCCTCGTCGCGTCCGAGGTGTTCGAGCGCCGCCGCCTTCTCCTCAAGTATCTCGGGGGTGCGGAAGTCGAGTCTGAGGGCGTTGTCGAAGCAGTCGACGGCCTCCTCGTTCAGGCCGCGTTCGGCGAGGAAGAACCCGCGGTTGTACCACGCCTGCCCGAACCGGGGGTCGACCTCGACGGCGCGTTCGGCGTGTTCGAGGGCCTGTTCGGTCCGGCCGGCCTCCCACAGCGCGTACGCGAGGTTCGTCTCGGCGGTGGCGGCGTGTTCGGACTCGTCGTCGATGAACAGGGCCTCCTCGTAGGCGCCGATGGCCTCGTCGTACTCCTCCAGTTCCGCGTGGGCCGCCCCCTTGTTGACCCACGCCTCCTGTTCGAGGAGGGGGTCGTCGGCCACGCGCGCGGCGCGTTCGAGGGTCTCGGTGGCCTGTTCGAAGCGGTTGATCTGCATATACGAGAGCCCCACGTCGATGAGGGCCTCCACGTCCATCTGTCCTTTCGGTATCTGGCGTTCGTCCAGCAGGTCGGTCAGGGCGCGGGAGTCCACCGGGTCGACCTGTTCGGGGTCGACCTCGAGTTCCGGCGGGTCGAGGTCGAACCCCTCGTACGGGTCGCCGAACCCCTCGCCGTCCGAGAACCGATGGTCCCGGTCTCGCTCGTCGCTCATGGTCCGGTTTGGCGACTGGTATGGTTAAGGGCTACGCCACCGCTCTCACAGACGAGATGCGCGCGTTCGTCAGCGTGGACTGCGACCCCCTCGTCGAGGGGATTCGGGCCGCACAGGAACCCTTCCGCGACGTCGACGGCATCAGGGTCGTCGACCCGGAGGGCGCGCACGTCACCCTGAAGTTCCTCGGCGACATCGAGGAGGACCGCGTCCCGGCCGTCGAGGAGGCCCTCGCCGCCGCCGTCGGGGACGCCGACGTGGGACCGTTCGACCTGCGACTGACCGGGTACGGCGCGTTCCCGAGCACTGACTACATCAGCGTGGTGTGGGTCGGCGCCGACGAGGGGAGCGCGGAACTGACCCGCCTGCAGGCCGCCGTCGAGGACCGACTCGTGGCACTCGGCTTCGATTCGGAGGACCACGAGTTCACCCCGCACGTCACGATAGCGCGGATGGACGACGCCCGCGAGAAGACCCACGTCAAGCGCGTCGTCGCGGAGGAGACGCCCGACGCGGGAACGATGCGCGTCGAGTCGGTGGCCCTCACCGAGAGCACCCTCACCCGCGCGGGCCCGGAGTACGACACCGTCGCCCGGATTCCGCTCTGAGCGGGGACGGTTTCGGCCCGCCTAAATTATCGAATTCGTGATAGGTTTATGGCCGGGGGACGGCTACCGGGGGACGTGGTCGAGTTCGCCAACGTCGTGCTGGTGTTCGTTGCGGGCCTCGTGACGGCCCTAGCGACCGGTATCGGGGCGCTCCCCTTCTTCCTCGTCGAGGACGTCTCAGACAGGTGGAACGTCGTGCTCTGGGGGCTGGCCTCCGGCATCATGGTGGCGGCGTCGGTGTTCGGCCTCGTCGGCGAGGGGCTGGCGGCCGCAGAACCGTGGGTTCTCCCCGTCTCGCTCGGCCTGTCGGCGGGCGTCCGGACGGCGATACCGCTCGTCGTCGGTCTCGCGGCGGGCGTCGTCCTGGTCGTCGTCGTCCACGCGGTCATCGAGGGGGCGGAGGTGGACCCGAAACAGTACGAGGAGGCGGGTTACCGCAGACTCGTGCTCATCCTCGGCGTCCTCACGGTCCACTCGTTCCCCGAGGGCGTCGCCATCGGCGTCTCCTTCGCGGAACTGGGCTTCGAGGGGGGCTACCCGCTGTTCGGGTTCTCGATACCCCTGCTGGCGGTGTTCATGACCGTCGCCATCTCCATCCACAACGTCCCGGAGGGGCTCGCCATCTCCATCCCGTTGCGGTCGATGGACGTCCCGCCCGTGCGAATGGTCTGGTGGGCGGTGTTCTCCAGCCTGCCACAGCCAGTCGGGGCCGTCGTCGCCTTCTACTTCGTGCGGGTCGCCCGCGAGTTCCTCCCCGTCGGGTTCGGCTTCGCGGCGGGCGCGATGATCTACCTCGTGGTGAGCGAGTTCATCCCCGAGGCGCTGGACGTGGGCGAGGAGTTGCCCGGCCGCGGCTACCCGGAGCTGACCGCGGGCGTCCTCGCCGGGGTGGCGCTCATGGTGCCGCTGGCGCTCGTCTGATTCCCGACACCTATCGCGCCTCCCGGAGCGTGGCACCCGTCGTGGCGATAGCTGTCGTCACCCCGTGGTCGAGCGTGGCCCGTCCCGCGTCCGTGAGCCAGCGGGCCGCCGGGTCGTCGGTCCACAGTTCGACGACCCGACCCGCGTCGTCGACGGGCCGGTAGCGCCGCAGATACGTCCGGCCGTTGTCCCCGTGGGCGAGGGCCGTCAGGTAGGTCCCGCCGTCCGGGTGGGGCCACTCGCGGAGGCGGACCCACTCGACGCCCCCGAGGTTCGTGCTCATCGCCCCGGTGGCGAGCTGTCGTTCGACCCACCTCCGGTCCAGCGTCTGTCGGTCGCCGGTCCGGCGCTCGACGACGTCGACCCGTCGCCCGCCGACGCGTTCGACCTCCCACGCGCGGAGCGTCTGGACCGGTTCCCGGTCGCCCTCCCAGAGCAGGTCGCCCTCGGCGACCCGGACGAACCACGGTCGGCCCGCCGTCGACCGCAGGGATATCTCCGATTCCTCCCCCGTCGCGGAGCCCTCGGGGGCCGACCCCCCGACCGACTCCCCGCGCTTCCGTCGTGACTCTTCCATCTCCATCGTCTCACCGCCAGCGCTGCCCGAGGCGCGCTACAGCGTCACAGTAGGGCGGGGACGGTCATAAGCTCACTGTTACCATAGCACACGGATAACCGCCGGGCGGCGGGCCGACGCGGGCCGGGAACCTCCCCGCGTCGGTGGGTACCCCGACGGCGTTCGCGGCGAACAAAGGAACAACCATTTAAGCACGCCAGCGGAAGTGCCTGCCACTATGGGCAAGAAGTCGAAGGCCAAGAAAAAGCGGCTCGCGAAGCTCGAGCGGCAGAACAGCCGCGTCCCCGCGTGGGTCATCCTCAAGACCGACCGCGAGACGATGCAGAACCCCAAGCGACGCCACTGGCGGCGTAACGACACGGACGAATGAGCGCGAACGACTTCGAGGAGCGCGTCGTCACCGTCCCGCTCCGTGACGTGAAGTCGGAACCGAAGCACAAGCGCGCCGACAAGGCGATGAGCCTCGTCCGCTCGCACCTCGCCAAGCAGTTCAACGTCGAGGGCGACGCCGTCCGACTGGACCCCTCCATCAACGAGGCGGTCTGGTCGCGCGGCCGCAAGAAACCCCCGAGCAAGCTTCGCGTCCGCGCCGCCCGCTTCGAGGAGGAGGGCGAGAGCGTCGTCGAAGCAGAGACGGCATAGGCGTGCTCCGCACGGCACTCTCCGGGTCGACGTACGTCGGCGTCTTCGCACGGGCGACGGACGACTGCCTGCTCATCCGGCCGGACGCCCCCGACGACGCCGTCGAGGAGTTCGCCGAGGAGCTGGAGGTGCCTGCGCTGCCGACGACCGTCGGTGGCTCGTCGACCGTCGGCGCGCTCATCACGGGCAACGAGAACGGCCTGCTCGCGAGCAGTCGCATCAGCGACCGCGAGCGCGAGACTATCGAGGAGGCGACGGACCTCCCCGTCACCGAACTGCCGGGGCGCATCAACGCCGCCGGGAACGTCGTCCTCGCGAACGACTACGGGGCATACGTCCACCCCGACCTGCCCCGGAACGCGGTGCAGGCGGTGAAAGACGGCCTCGACGTCCCCGTCGAGCGCGGCGAACTCGGCGGCGTCCGAACCGTCGGAACCGCCGCGGTGGCGAACAACGAGGGCGTGCTCTGTCACCCCAAGTCGACGGACGGAGAACTCGACTTCCTCGAAGAGCACCTCGGCGTCCACGCCGACATCGGCACCATCAACTACGGCGCGCCGCTCGTCGGCTCCGGGCTGGTCGCCAACGACTACGGCTACATCGTTGGGCGGGAGACCACCGGACCCGAACTCGGCCGTATCGAGGACGCCCTCGGCTACATCGACTGAGCCGGCGACGAGAGCCAAAGGGAACTTACTTCCCGCTCCCTCACGCATCAGCAGGTATGAGTCAGTTTACTGTGAGCGGCCGGTTCCAGTCGCGAGGCGGCTGGCGGTCGTTCTCGAAGTCGGTCGAGGCACCCAACGAGCGTGTCGCCCGTGAGTTCGCCTTCTCGCGGTTCGGCTCCGAACACGGGCTCAAGCGCACGCAGGTCCGCATCGACGGGGTGGAGGCATGAGCCTCGGTGGCGGCGGTGGCGGCGGCCAGATGGAACAGCTCCAGCAGCAGATGCAGGCCATCGATCAGGAGATCGAGGCCCTCGAGGAGGAGATTCAGGGCTTCCGCGACGAGAAGGGCGAGGCCGACGAGGCCATCGAGGCCATCGACCGCCTCGACTCCGGCGACACCGTGCAGGTGCCCCTCGGCGGCGGCGCGTACATCCGTGCCGAAGTCTCCGACATCGACGAGGTCGTCGTCGACCTCGGTGGCGGCTACGCCGCGGAGCGCGACGAGGAGGGTGCCGTCGACAGCCTCGAACGCCGCAAGGAGCTGCTCGACGAGAAGATCGAGGGCGTCGAGGAGGAGATCGAGGAGCTCGAAGGCGAGAGCGAGAAGCTCGAACAGCAGGCCCAGCAGATGCAACAACAGCAGATGCAACAGCTCCAGCAGCAGATGCAGCAGCAACAGGGCGAGCAGGACGACGAGTAGCGACCCACCATGTTCGACGGACTGAAGGAGAAGCTGGGGCGGTTCAGAGAGGACGCCGAGGAGGCCGCGGAGCAGGCCGCCGAGGAGGAGGCACAGGCCGCGGCCGAAGCGGACGCGGAGGCCGCCGCCGAGGAACCGACCGAGGACGGGCCCCCCGAGTCGGCGGCCGGCGCCGAACCGGCGGAGACGGCCGAGTCGCCCGAGTCCGTCGAGGCGGACGAGGCGGTCGACCCCGAACCGGCGTCGGACCGCGACCCGACGCCGGAACCCGCCGCCGACGAGGTGGACGACGACGATGACGATGACGAGGACGGGGACGACTTCACGCCGAGTTTCGGCCAGCGCGCGAAGGCGTTCGCCACCGGCGGCGTCATCATCCGTCCCGAACACCTCGACGAACCGCTCGAACAACTGGAACTCGCGCTCCTGTCGAGCGACGTGGAGATGACCGTCGCACAGGAGATCCTCCAGAACATCCGCGAGCGCGTCGAGGGGACCACCCGCGCACAGGTCCAGTCGACGGGGCAGGTCGTCGAGAACGCGCTCCGGGAGGCGCTGGTCGACGTCATCAGCGTCGGGCAGTTCGACTTCGAGGCGCGCGTGCGCGACGCCGACAAGCCGATGGTCATCATCTTCACCGGCGTCAACGGCGTCGGCAAGACGACGACCATCGCGAAGCTCTCGCGGTACTTCGAGGACCAGGGCATCTCGACGGTGCTCGCCAACGGCGACACCTACCGCGCGGGGGCCAACGAGCAACTGCGCGAACACGCCGAGGCGCTCGGCAAGAAGATCATCACCCACGAACAGGGCGGCGATCCCGCGGCCGTCGTCTACGACGCCGTGGAGTACGCCCGCGCACACGACGTGGACGTGGTGCTCGGCGACACGGCCGGTCGCCTACACACCTCCAACGACCTGATGAGCCAGCTAGAGAAGATCGACCGCGTCGTCGACCCCGACATGACGCTGTTCGTCGACGAGGCGGTGGCGGGACAGGACGCGACCCAGCGCGCCCGCCAGTTCAACGAGGCCGCCGCCATCGACGGCGCGGTGCTCACGAAGGCAGACGCCGACTCGCAGGGCGGCGCGGCCATCTCCATCGCCCACGTCACCGGGAAGCCCATCCTCTTTCTCGGGACCGGGCAGGGCTACGAGGACATCGAGCGCTTCGACCCCGACCGCATCGTCGACCGCCTGCTGGGCGGCGACGAGGACGCGGCACCCGGCGAGGCGACGGCCTGACACAGTACGTCGCCGCCTCGCCGTTCGACGTCCCCGTCCACTTCCCTTTCCGAGTAGTCACGACGCCCGGCAACAACGCATTTGTGCGGCCAGCCCCCTGACTATCACGAACGATGATGGAGGACGATTCGCCGCCCGACCGCGACCGTGGCATCGACTTCGCCGGACTGGGCGAGGCGCTCGCCGCCCACGACTACCCGACGACGCTGTCGGACCTCGTGGCGGCCCACGGCGACCACACGATTCGCCTGCAGAACGGGTCGCGGACCTTCCGTGAGGTGGTGGGCGACCACACCGACCGGCAGTGCGAGTCGCCGGAGGACGCCCGGCGGACGGTGCTCACGCTGGTGGACGAGTCCGCCGTGGGGAGAAAGGGGTACTCGGACCGCGACCCGCCGGGGCCGGGTGACTCGGAGCGGGACGAACAGTCGTTCTGAGTCGGGGGACGCTACTCCTCAATTTCCGCGAGGACGCGGTCGAAGCAGTCTGCACAGAGGTTTCCGCTCACCGTCTCGCCCTCCTCGTCGCGGAGGCGGTCGGCGAGGACGAACGCGCGGCGGTCGTCCTCCACGGCAGCGCCACATCGTGCGCACGATTCCGTCGGGACGTACCGAAGCACGTCGGGGCCTCCGTTCGACATATCCCCGCTTACGAGGTCACGACGTTTCAGTCCGGTGGCCGCGCCCCCGACAGGTCAGAAGACGGCCGGGCGCTCCTCGCCGGCGTGGAAGTACGCCACGCGTTCGTCCTCGCCGACCTGCCGGTCCCGTTCGACGTCGTAGCCCGCCGTACAGCGCCGTCGATAGCGCCCGAAGTAGTCCAGCGGCGACCCCGCGAAGAGGTCACCCCACCGGAGGCCGCGTTCGACGACGACCCGTTCGGCGTACGACTCCCCGCAGACCGGGCAGTCGTCGGATTGCTGTGCGCTCACGGACCGATTAGCGGGTCGCGCCACTTTACCGTGACGTGTGCTACCACGATACAGTTCCCGGCCGCAGTCGAGTCACTCGCGTTCGAAGACGATCCCGTAGTGGTGCGGGGGGAGGTCGACCGTCTCCTCGGCGCTGAACCCGGCCGGTTCGACCGCGTCGGCCGTCTCCTCGGGGGACATCCGGAGGCCCGTCGGCGGCCCCCGCGGTTCGCCGAGGGCCGGCGTCTCCTCGGGCGGTCGGTCGTGCCAGTTGACGACGGCGAACCGGCCGCCGGGGAGGAGCGTCTCGTGGACGCGCCGGGCGAGGTCCGTCCGGTCGGGGACGCCGTGGAACGTGTTCGCCACGAGCGCACCTTCGACCCGTTCGGGCAGGCAGTCGGGGAGGGTGCGCGCGTCCGCCTCGACGGCGTGGACGGTCACTCCCGCCGCCTCGGCCGACTTCGTCAGGGACGCGAGGAGGTCGGGATCGAGGTCGAGACCGTACACCGGTCCGTCGACGAGGCCGGCGGCCGGCACCGTGAAGTGACCGTTCCCGCAGGCCACGTCGAGGAGGGAGTCACAGCGGCCGACGCCGAGGCGTTCGAGCGTCCCCGCCGGGTCCGGCCAGAGTGCCTCCCACCAGTCGCGGTCCGGGTGGCCCGTGTTCTGGAAGTCGCTCATCGTGCGTCGTTCACCGGGCGACCGAATGGGGCTTTCGGGCGGCCGTCGCGACTACTCGTCCCCGTCCTCGTCGTCCGCGTCCCCCGCGTCCCTCGCGTCGTCCTCGCCCACGCTCAGGCCGTCGTCGCCCCGGTCCAGCGCTCGGGGGACGTCGTGGTGGTCGGAGTAGCCGTCGAACCAGCGAATCGTGCGCTCTAACCTGTCTACGACGTGCGCCGGTTCGCCCGACCGGGAGAGTTCGTGGCCCTCGCGGGGGTAGCGCACGAGGCGGGTGTCGACGCCCTGCTTTCTGAGGAAGAGGTAGAGCATCTCGCCGTTGTTGACGGGCACGCGGAAGTCCTCGTCGGCGTGCATCACCAGGGTGGGGGTGGTGACGTCCTCGACGTAGGCGACGGGCGAGTGCTCCCAGAGGAACTCGGGGTCCTCCCACGGCGTCGTCCCGAAGTCCATCTCGACGAGTTTGAACGCGTCCGTCGACCCGTAGAACGACGAGAGGTCGTAGACGCCCCGCTGGGCCACCGCGCCCGCGAACCGGTCGGTGTGGCCGACCAGCCACGCCGTCATGTAGCCGCCGAACGAGCCCCCGGTGACGAACTGGTTCTCCTCGTCGACGTACTCCCGCCCGGCCACGAGGTCCGCGCCCGCGAGGACGTCCGTCGCGGTCACGTCGCCCCAGTCGCGTTCGATGGCCATCGCGTGGTCCTCGCCGTAGCCCGTCGACCCGCGCGGGTTACACCAGAAGACGACGTAGCCGCGCGCCGCCAGCAACTGGAACTCGTGCCACATCGTCCCCGACGTGCTCCACATGACGTGCGGGCCGCCGTGTATCTCGACGGCGAGGGGGTACTGCTCGTCGTCGCCCTCGTCGAAGTCCGGGGGTGTCAGCACCCACCCCTGAATCTCGGTTCCTCCCTCACCGGACTGCGTCCGGTTGCTCGACGAGCTCTGCTCGTCGTAGGACTCGAACCACACCTCCTCCGGTTCGCCGACGTGGCGGTCGCCGAGGAGGTCGGCGTTGACCGCGGTGAGTCGCGTCACCTCCCCGTTCTCGGCGAAGAACACGTCGCCGGGGTGGTCCCACTCGCTCCGGATGAACGCGACGCGACTCTCGCGGACCGAGAGGCCGGAGAGTTCACCGCCCCCGACGACGCGTTCGGGGGAAGCGTCGAGACCGGCCCGCCGGAGGACCACCTCTCCCTCGTCGGGCGTGAGGAAGTACAGCGACCGGCCGTCCCACCGGAAGCCGCCGGGGACGACGGTCCGGTCGAGGTCGGCGGTGAGCACCGTCTCGTCGCCCGTCCCCCGGTCGAGGGCGACGAGGTCCGTCTGGCGCATCGCGGCCTTCTCCTCGAGGGTGCGGGGGTAGGCCAGCAGGCCGTCCCCGGTGGCGGCGAGGCCGCCGATCCAGCCCGTCGTCTCTGCCACCGTCTCGGCCTCGCCGGATTCGAGCGAGAGGGCGTCGACGTCGTAGCGGATGGTGTCGTCGGGTTCCGGGTCGCGGTTGACGGCGTAGTAGAGCGTCTCCCCGTCGCCGAACTCAGGGACGAGGAAGTCCCGGTCGCCGTCGGTGTGGCGGGTCACCTCGTCCGCCTCGCCCCCGAGCGAGACGGTGTAGACGTGACTGCGCGTGCCGTCGAGGTAGGCCGCCCCCGCGCGGTACACCATCCGGTCGACGACGCGCGGGTCGGGCGTCTCGCGTTCGTACTCCTCGTCGCCCTCGGTGTCGAGGCCCTCCTCGCGTTCGGCTTCGGTGGTGCGCTGACAGAAGGCGATTCGGTCGCCGTCGGGCGACCAGACGAGGTTCGAGACGCCGCCGACCACGTCCGTCACCTGCCGTGCCTCGCCGCCGTCGGTGGGCAGGACCCACAGTTGCGGGGCGTCCGCGTCCCCGCGGACGCTGGTGAACGCGAGGCGGTCGCCGGAGGGACTCCAGCGCGGTTCGGCGTCGCGCCCCTCGCGTGCCGTGAACGAGCGGGCCTCGCCCTCCCCGTCGGCGTCGACGACGTAGACGGTGGACTCGTACTCCTCGTCGCCGTCGGGGACCGTCCGGACGAAGGCGACGCGGGTGCCGTCCGGGGAGAGCCGTGGGTCGCTCACCTTCGCGACGTCGTGGAAGTCGGACGCGTCGATGGACTGCATACCCGTACCCCGGAGACGTGCCGACGTAGCTCTGTGCATCGGGCGGGCGACACGGCGATGCGGAAGCCTCAAGCGAGTGGCCAGAGACTCGGAACCATGACCGACTCGGTTCGTGCCCTGGTCCGCGGACCAGTCGCAGACGCGCTCTGGGACCTGCTCGAACGGGAACACGGCGTTCGCCTGACGACGGAACCGGACGACCCGGTCGACTGCGTCGTCGCGTCCGCACCGGTGGCGACGGGCGATCCGACCCAGTTCGAGGACGTCCCCCTGATCGTCCTCCACGAGGACGGACGGGCGGCCGCGGCGGCCCTCGACGCCGGTGCGGACCGCTGTGTCCACCTGAGCGGGGACCACGAGGCGGACGCGGCGCACCTCGCCGCCACCGTCCGTCACGAACTGGAGACGGACGCCGCGCGCAGCGAGTACGAGAGCCTCCTGCAGGAGTCACTCGACGCCCTCGCGGACGTCTTCTTCCTGTTCGACACGGAGATGCGCTTTCTCGCGTGGAACGAGACGCTCACCGAGGTGACGGGCTACACCGACGAGGAGGTGGCCAGCATGGAGCCACTGGAGTTCATCGCCGACGAGGACACCGAACCCATCATGACGGCCATCGCCCGGGCACTCGAGGAGGGGCGGGCGACGGAGACGGCGTTCCTCGAGACCAGCGACGGCCAGCGCATCCGCTACGAGTTCACGGGCACGGCGCTGACGGACGACGACGGCGAACTGCTCGGCATCTGTGGCATCGGTCGCGACATCACCGAGCGCCACCACCGCGAGCAGAAACTCGAACGGCAGGCCGAGCGACTGCGGACGCTCAACCGCATCAACGAGGTCATCCGCAACGTGAACCGCGACCTCGTCCGCGCCTCGACGCGAGAGGAGATCGAGCGGGCCGTCGTCGAACGACTGGGCGGCGAGGAGCCCTACCGCTTCGCGTGGCTGGGCGAGTACGACACGACCACGGGTCGCGTCGTCCCGCGGGTCAGCGCCGGGGCCGGGGAGGCCTACCTCGACGCCCGCGAGGAGTTGACCTTCGAAGACGGTGACACGACCGCCGAGACGGCACTGGAGACGCGCGAGGTTCAGATCGCGGAGTACATCGCGGACCGGCCGGGGGTCGACGCCTGGCGGGAGGCGGCGCTGGAGGCGGGCTACGAGTCGGCGGCGGCCATTCCCCTCGTTTACCGCGACGTGACCTACGGCGTCGTCTGCGCCTACGCCCCCCGCGAGGACGCCTTCGACCAGACGGAGCGGGACGTCCTGCGGGAACTCGGGGAGACCATCGCCTACGCCATCAGCGCGGCCGAGCGACGCCGGGCGCTTCTCGCGGACACCGTCGTCGAACTGGAGTTCCGCCTGAACGACCGGTCGCAGTTCCCCGTCGCCGCGTCGCTGGCGGGCGCGACCGTCGAGTTCACGGGGGCCGTTCCCGGCGACGACGGCGGCCTCATCCGGTTCTATCGGGTCGAGGGGACCGCCCCGTCGACCGTCCTCGAGGAGACCGAGGTGGACGGAACCGTCGTCAGGGAGTCGGGGGACGCCGGCGTCGTCCGCGTCTCGGCCGACGAGGGACTGGGCGAGGTGCTGGCGGACTTCGGTGGGGCCATCCGCTCCGTCGAGGCCGACGACGGCGAGGCCCGCGTCCGCGCCACGTTCCCGCCGGGGACGGACGTTCGACGGGTCGTCGAGGTCGTCCAGGACTTCTCGACGGGGGCGGAACTCGTCGCGCGCCGCGAACGCGAACGCGCCGACGCCGGTCGGAACGGGCACGACGCCACCCAGGCGCTGACCGACCGCCAGCGGACCGTGCTGACGACGGCGTACCTCTCGGGGTTCTTCGACGCCCCGCGGGCGAATACGGGCGCGGACATCGCCGAGATGCTCGACATCTCGACGCCGACGTTCCACGAGCACATCAGAATCGCCGAGCGGAAACTCGTCGAGGCGTTCCTCGATCCCCGACCTGACGCGGAGTGAGACGGTCACCCACACCCGAACAGTGAGGGGGGAGTTTTAATTCAATATGTTCAAGAGCTATAATTAACCCATGGAGGGACATCACACGGAAGACGGTGACACGGGGGGACAGTCGCGCCGTTCTGTGCTGAAGACGACGGGCGCACTCGGCGTGGGGGCGCTCCTGCCCGCCGCGACGGGCACGGCGAGCGCGGACGACGACGGTCTCGGCGTCGTCGGCGACCTCCTCGACACGGCGACGGACGCCACACAGGAGACGCTCGTGGTCTTCGAGTCGAACGGGGCAGTGAGCGAACTCGGCGAACTCGACCTCGCGGAGGGCTACCTCGCCTTCGAGGTGCTCCCGGTCGGCTACGCGCTCCTGACCGGCCCGCAGGTCGAGGAGGTGGCCTCGTGGGACTCGGTGCGCTACGTCGAGAAGAACCGCGACCTCGACTGGCACAACGACGACGCACAGGAGGTCACGAAGGTCTCACAGGTCCAGTCGAACCTCGGGTACACCGGCTCCGCGGCACACACCGCCGTCGTCGACTCGGGTGTGGACGGCGACCACCCGGACCTCGGCGCGGTGGCGAACAACTACCAGTGGGCCGGCAACCCGCTCGGGGAACCCACGCTGTGGCTCCCCGTCGGCGGCCTCGACTCGGACGAAATCGGCCACGGCACCCACTGCTCCGGCACCATCGCCGGCGATGGCACCGCGAGCGACGGCCAGTACGAGGGGATGGCCCCCGACGCCACCCTCACCGTCTACTCCTCGGGGGCGGCCATCTCCATCCTGAAGGCCGCCGCCGCGTTCGACCACCTCCTCGCGAACCACGCCGACGACGTGCAGGTCGTCTCGAACTCCTACGGCTCCGCGAGCGCGGACGACTACAACCCCGACGGGACGCTCCAGACGGCGACGTGGGAGACGTTCGAGGCGGACGTCCTGCCCGTCTTCTCGGCCGGGAACAGCGGTCCCGGCACCGACACGCTCAACGACTACGCGAAGGCCCCGCACGTGCTCTCGGTCGCCGCGACGAAGGACGACAGGACCGTGACGGACTTCTCCTCGCGCGGCCGCGCCGCCTCGACGGGCGCAAACTACGACCGGAAGACGGCGCTCGACAACCTCCGGGCGTACTACGACTCCGGGAGCACCTCGGGTCCCGTCGGCCTCTACCGCAACGGCGTCGGCGCGCCCGGCAACGCCGTGATGAGCACGATGTCGCCCGCCGACCCGCTACAGGATGGCGACACGAACCTCTACTATGCCGCCATCTCGGGCACGTCGATGTCCTGCCCGGTCACCAGCGGGTCGGCCACGCTGGTCGTCGACGCCTACACGCAGACACAGGGGAGCGAACCGGCCCCCATCGACGTGCTCAACACCGTCGAGGCGACGGCCTACGAGGCCCACGAGGGCTACACCCCCGCGAACGTGGGTGCCGGCTTCGTCGACGCGCTGGCGGCCGTGACCCGCGCCGAGAACGGCAACCTCGCCGGCTTCGGCGACGTGACCCTGACCCAGCCGTAGCGCCGTCCGGCACCCCCGACGGGGAGACTGGGCGGGGAGACACCGTGAGCAAAGCCTTTACCGACTCCATTGCGTAGCCCCCGCCAATGGTACTCGACAATCTCGGCAGTTCCCTCCGCGGCACCCTGGACAAGTTGTCCGGGAAGTCCCGCCTGAGCGAGGAGGACGTCGAGGAGGTGGTCAAGGAGATCCAGCGGTCGCTCATCCAGGCCGACGTGGACATCAGCCTCGTGATGGACCTCTCGGACTCCATCAAGCAACGCGCACTCGACGAGGACCCCCCGGCGAGTACGAGCGCGCGGGACCACGTCCTGCGCATCGTCTACGAGGAGATGGTCGCCCTCGTCGGCGACTCCACCGAACTCCCCCTCGAACCGCAGACCATCCTGCTGGCCGGTCTACAGGGGTCGGGGAAGACCACGAGCGCCGCCAAGATGGCGTGGTGGTTCTCGAAGAAGGGCCTCCGCCCCGCCGTCATCCAGACCGACACCTTCCGGCCCGGCGCCTACGAGCAGTCCCGCCAGATGTGCGAACGCGCCGAGGTGGAGTTCTACGGCGACCCCGACGAGGAGGATCCGGTCGAAATCGCCCGCGCGGGCTTCGAGGCCACCGAGGACGCCGACGTGCGCATCGTCGACACCTCCGGGCGCTCCGGTCTGAACGAGGAACTCATCGAGGAACTGAAGGAGATCGAGGGGTTCGCGAACCCCGACCGCAACCTGCTGGTCCTCGACGCGGCAATCGGGCAGGGGGCGAAAGACCAGGCCCGCGCGTTCGGCGACGCGGTGGGCATCGACGGCGTGGTCATCACCAAACTCGACGGGACGGCGAAAGGTGGGGGTGCGCTCGCCGCCGTCAACGAGACGGACTCGACCATCGCCTTCCTCGGGACGGGCGAGACCGTCTCGGACATCGAGCGCTTCGAACCGAACGGCTTCATCTCCCGGCTGCTCGGGATGGGGGACCTGAAGCAACTCGCCGAACGCGTCGAACGCGCGATGCAGGAGACGGGCGGCGAGGACGAGTGGGACCCCGAGGACATGATGAAGGGGCAGTTCACTCTGCACGACATGCGCAAGCAGATGCAGGCGATGAACAACATGGGGCCCCTCGATCAGGTCCTCGACATGATTCCGGGCATCGGCGGCGGCCTGATGGACCAGTTGCCCGACGACGCGATGGACGTCACGCAGGGCCGGATGCGCGACTTCGAGGTGGTGATGGACTCGATGACCGAAGAGGAGTTGCAGAACCCGAAGGTCGTCGGCAAGACGCGCGTCGAACGAATCGCCCGCGGGTCCGGCAAACCCGAGGAGCGCGTCCGCGAACTGCTCGAACAGCACAAGATGATGGAGCGGATGTTGAAGCAGTTCCAGGGGATGGGCGACGGCGACATGCAGCGCATGATGAAACGCATGGAACAGCAAGGCGGCGGTGGCGGGGGCGGGGGGATGGGTGGCATGGGCGGCGGCCCATTCGGGTAGTCCACCCGCCACTCTCCCGACAGCGACTTCGCTCGTTTCGACCGTTCTAGTCGTTCTCTCCCTCCAGAAGCCGGTACCGCTGGACCTTCCCGGTCGCCGTCGTCGGGAGTTCCGCGAGGAACTCGACCTCGCGGGGGTAGGCGTGTCGGGCCAGTCGCTCCTTGACGTGTGACTGCAGGTCAGAGGCGGCCCGATCGGGGTCCTCGTGCCGGTCGGTCGGGACGACGAACGCCTTCACTCGCTGGCCGCGCTGGTCGTCCGGGACGCCGACGACGGCCGCCTCCGCGACGAGGGGGTGTTCCATGAGGCTGCTCTCCACCTCGAAGGGGCCGATTCGGTAGCCAGAGGAGATGATGACGTCGTCGCTGCGCCCCTCGTACCAGTAGTAGCCGTCCTCGTCGCGCCGGGCGAGGTCGTCGGTCAGCAACCATCCGTCGTGGAACGTCTCCTCGCGCTTCCCGGGGAGCCGCCAGTAGTCGCTCATCAGCACCCAGTCACGGGGTTTCACCACCACCTCGCCGATTTCGTCCGTCCCGACCGGTTCCCGCGTCTCGGGGTCGAGGAGGTCCACCGTGTAGCCCGGACACGGACGGCCCATCGACCCCGGCCTGACGTCCACGTCGAGGCCGGCGTAGTTGTTGACGACCATCCCCGCCTCGGTGAGGCCGTACGTGTCGTGGATGGGCAGTCCGAGGTGGGACTCGAACCAGTTGTACACCTCCGGGTTCAGCGGTTCGCCGGCGCTGCTCAGCACCCGGAGGTCCTCGAAGGAGTGTCCGTCGAGGACCTCCTCCCCGGCGGCCATGATGCCGCGGTAGGCGCTCGGTGCGGCCCCGAGGACGGTGATTCCGTGTTCGTCGAGGACATCGACCCAGTGGGCCGCGTCGAACTGCCCGCCGTGGAGGACGCGCGTCGCACCGAGCATCATCGGGGCGAATCCGGTGGTGAACAGTCCGTAGGACCAACTCGGGTCCGCCGCACCCCAGACGACGTCGTCCGGCCCGACGTCCAGCGCGTACTTCGAGTGCGGGTAGAGGACCGGGAGTGCCCGGTGCGGGAGGACGACCCCCTTCGGGTCGCCCGTCGTCCCGGAGGTGTACTGCATCGTGGCGGGGTCGTCCATCGCGGTTCGAACGACGTCGAAGTCCATGGATTGCTCCTCGACGAGCGTGTCGTACGCGTGGTCGGTCGCCGGGTCCTCGCCGACGCCGACCGTCACGAGGCTCTCGGGGGCGTCGACGGCCGCGACGGTGTCCGTGTGGTCGGCGTGGACGACGAGCAGTTCCGGGTCGCAGTCGGTGAGACGGAACTCGACCGCCCGGTCCTCGAAGGCGGTGAACAGGGGGACGTGCATCGCCCCCGTCTTCCAGATGCCGAGCACCGTGACGATGGTCTCCGGTATCTTCGGGAGCAGTGTCGCCACCCGGTCGCCCCGTTCGACGCCGAGGTCGGTCAGCGCGTTCGCGACCCGGTTCGAGGCGTCGCGCAGGTTGGCGAAGGTGTACTCCGTCGCCTCGCCGTCCTCGGACACCCAGACGAACCCGAGGTCACCCGACCCGGCGTGCCGGTCGCAGGCCTCGTGGGAGATGTTCAGTTCGTCGGGAGCGTCCCAGTCGAACGTGTCGAGGACCGCCTCCCAGTCGAACGCCTCGAACACCGCCTCGTAGTCGTCCGTCGGCGACATGGCTACGGCGTCGTTCGGTAGCACGTGACATAAACACGCCCCTGACAGCGTCGCCACCCCCCGAACCGTCCCGCCCCCGCCGACCGGTTTTATCAGTCCGGCCCGCTTTCTCCCGCCCGATGACCGTCCGCGAGGTGGCCCGCGACGCCTACCGCGAGGGAGTGCCGGCGCTGCTCGGCAGCGCGGTCGGCGGCCTGCTCGCGGGGGTGGTCCTCAGCGGGATGCGCGCGGAGTTCGAAGCCGTCCCCGGTCTGTTGGTTCTCGTCCCGGCACTGCTCGCGACCCGCGGGAACGTCTACGGTTCCCTCGGCGCGCGGGTCGCCACCGCACTCCATCAGGGTATCATCGAGCCCTCGCTGCGCGAACGCGACGAACGCCTCGGAGCGGCCGTCGCCGCCGCCATCGGGAACGGACTGCTGGCGAGCGCCTTCGCCGCCGTCCTGGCGTTCCTCGCCCTGCGGGTCCTCGGCGGGAACCCAGCGCCGCTGTGGATGTTGGTGAGCATCGCGCTGGTGGCCGGCGTCCTCTCGGGAGTCGTCCTCTCGTTCGTGGTACTGGCCGTCGTCTTCGCGGGCTACCGCCACGGCTACAACCCCGACACGCTCGTCGGGCCCGTCGTCACGACCGCGGGTGACGTCTTCGGCGTCGCGTTCCTCCTGCTCGCCGTCCGCGTCGTCCTCGGGGTGGCCGGATGACGACCGACTGGACGGTCCGCGCCATCACTCGCGCGACCCTCCCGGTCCTGCTCGCGCTCACGCTCGTCGAACTCCTGAGCGGGCTGGTCCTCGGGCGCTTCGAGGCGACCCTCCTCCAGTATCCGACCCTGCTCGTCCTCGTCCCCGTCACCATCGGGACCGCCGGGAACCTCGGGAGCGTCCTCGCCTCGCGGCTCTCCTCGGCGTTCCACCTCGGGACGCTCGAGTTCGGTGCCGACGACACCCTGTTCGGTAACGCGCTGGCGACGGTGCTCCTCGCGCTGACGACGTTCCCGCTCATCGGCGCAGGGGGGTGGGCGCTGGCGGGGGTGACCAGCGGGACAGACCTCCCGCTCTCGACGGTGCTCGTCGTCGCGGTGAGCAGCGGCGCGGCCCTCGCGGTCCTCGCCGTCGTCGTCACGTTCGTCGCGACCTACGCGGCCTACCGACTGGAACTGGACCCCGACGACGTCGTCATCCCCGTCGTCACGAACACCTGCGACGTGCTGGGCGTGGTGGTACTGTTCGCCGTCGTGCAGGTCGTGGTCTGACCGGTCAGTCCGTCCCCACGTCCGCCTCGACGCTCTCGGGGTCGGTCGGCGGTTCCCAGATGTCGTCCACGTCGACCCGGTCCGCGAGGACGGCGTTCAGGACGGCGCCGACGAGGATGACCAGTCCCCCGAGGTAGAGCCACGTCAGAAGGAGGAGGAGGCCGCCGACGACGCCGTAGAACTGGACGCTCCGTGACATGCTCGCGTAGACGCGGATGAAGAGGCCGAGGAGGGTCCACGTCGTCGCCGCGAACACCGCCCCCGGCAGCGCCTCCCGGACGGTCACGTCCTCGCCGGGGAGGACGTAGTACAGCGGGAGGAACGCGGCGGTGAGGACGACGAGGACGACCAGCGGGACGACGACGACGAACAGCGTCCCGCCGAGCGCCGAGACGAGCGCGAGGCCGACGGCGCCGAGGATGACGATAGCGAGCGGGACGGCCACCGTCACCGTCGCGATGTCGAGTGCCTTCTGGACGAGCGAGACCTCCTCGCGGACGCCGTAGACGCGCTCGAACGCCGCATTCGTCGTCTGGAACGTCTGGACGACGCTCCACGCGAGGATGAGGAAGGCGAGGACGCCCGCGCGAGTCCGGCCCGTCGCGTTCTCCGTGAGCGAGGTGAGCGACGACTCGACGCCGCCCGCGGAGATGCCGACAAGCGCCTCGACGGCCCGCGCCGCGAGGCCGAACTGCCCGAGCAGCGAGAGGGCGATGACGGCGAACAGCGTGAGGGGGATGAGCGTGTTGAACGCGTGGTAGCCGAGACTCGCCGCGGCGACCGTCACCTGTTGCTCGCGGGCGACGGTGACGGCGGTCCGGGCGACGCTCCGTAGGTCCTTCGGCGGGTTCACGCAGGGCGTTCGACGCCGCCGAACAAAAAGGGGGGGCTCGTCGTCTCGACTCAGGCCATGGCGCGGCAGGACTCCGCGCACTTCGGGAGGACTTCCGCGCAGGTCTGGCAGTGGTCGGCGTCGTGTTGCTCGCACTCCTCGGCGCAGGCCTCGCAGGCCTCCGCACAGGCTTCCGCGAGCTGCGTGCTGTAGTTGGAGTCGCGGGCCATCAGTCGCGCGTGGAGCGACGCGATGTCCGCGACGTCGCGACAGAGGCGGATGCACTCGGCCATGTCCTCGCCCTCGCCTGCGCACTCGTCGGCGCACCACTCACACGCCTGGACGGCCTCCAGACAGTTGTCGATACACTCGCGCTGGTCCTCGCTCAGGTGGTCGAGTTGCTGTAGTGCCATTGCACGTAGAGAGAGTGCGGGAGCCGTCGTATCGTCTCGCCTTGCGTTCGGCGGGTGGCGTCCCGCGTCGGCGCGGCCGTCTCGACGGTCGAACGAACCGTCGCCTCGAATCCCGTCGTCGGGAACGACCCCGACTTCGGGTTCCAAAGGACCAGTATCGGCCCGAGCCCGCCCGACGACCCACTTCTCGCGCTCTGGCGGCCCGAGGTGGCGGTCTGTGGCGAACTGTTCCGGGAACCGCTCGCTGTCCACTTCGCATCCGTAGCAGAGGGTGGCTTGAACGGGCGCCCGGACATGCGACCGATGGACTCCGAGGGCCGGGTGCCGGGCGGGACACAGTCCTGGTCCGCGACCACTCGCTCTCGCTCGGGTTCGTCGCTTCCTCACCCGTCGACGCCCCGCTCGTCGCGGACTGCCTACCGCGCTTCCGCGAACCGCTCGGGGAGGTAGTCCGCGAGGTGGGGCGGGAGCCGTCCCGCCAGCGCCGCCCAGAGGTCGGCCAGTCGCTTCCTGAGGACGGTGTAGGCCATCGCGGCGACCAGCAGGAGCGTCACGCCGTCGTCGAGGGGGGCGCTGGTGACCGCCAGCGCGGGGAGGCCCGCGACGCCCGCGAGGAGGAGGTCCGCGGGCGCGCCGTCGTAGGGGACGAGCCGTCGAGGCGGGAGCCACCGCCCATGATAGTGGCTGTAAACGGCGCGCTCGGAGGTCGCACGCCACGGTTTCAGTTCGAGGCCCCCGCCGAGGACGTCCATCGACGCGTGCAGGCCCGCCGAGAGCAGGAAGGCGGCGAGGGCGGCGAGCGCGGGGCCGCCGACGGCGAGTGCGCCGGCCAGCGCGAGCACCCCTGCGAGCGGGCCGTAGACCGGGAAGTGGAGCGTCTTCCGGTGGCCGGCGTAGAGGTCGAGGTCCGGGACGGCCCCGCCGAGCGCGCCGGCGAGGAGGGCGAACGTGCCGGCCTCGGGCGCGAGGAGGGCGACGCAACCACCCACTACGATACCCACGAGCACGTGGGTCATCACCATCATCGAGGGTCCGTACGGGCCGGAGGGGATAAACTCGTGTCGGGTCGCCGGGGACAGGGTTTAGCCGTCGCCGGGCGTATCACTCGCGAGCGAGCATGGGCCAGTTCGTCGACCGGGCGGCGCGGTACCAGCGGGGGCTGAGTCGCCTCCTGCAGGTCGCCATCGCGGCGATGCTCGTCGCCGGCCTCCTCACGCTGAACGTGGGCGTCGTCGTCAACGCGACGGCCGCCCTGGCGGTCACCTTCCTCCCCGCCGTCCTCGCGCGGGACGACTCGCTGCGCCTCGACCCGAAGCTGACGCTGTGGGTCACGCTCGCCGTCTTCCTCCACACGCTGGGGATGTTCGGCGGCTACGAACACGTCTGGTGGTGGGACCACGTCACCCACACGCTCTCGGCGACAGTGGTCGCCGCCGTGGGCTACGCCACCGCGCGCGCCCTGGACGAGTACTCCGACGCCATCCGCTTCACGGGGGGGTTCCTCTTCGCGTTCACCCTGCTGTTCACCATCGCGCTGGGCGTCCTCTGGGAGGTCGTGGAGTTCTCGATGCGCGAACTCGGCCACCTGTTCGACCTCGAACCCGTCCTCGTCCAGTACGGACTGGAGGACACCGTCGTGGACCTCGTCTTCGACATCGTGGGGGCGATACTCGTCGCGACGTTCGGCACCCGCGAACTCTCGGACCTCGCGAACCGCCTCACCGAACGGTTCGAGCGTGACCGCGACACGCGGGTGAAGTAGCCGCGCTACCCCGTGTCGGGTGTCTCCAGTTTCTCCTCGACGCTGTAGGGCAGGTCGTCGACGAGGACGACGGCCTCGCCGTCGACGACGCGCGCGCCCTCCTCCTCGGCACCCGCCTCCACGTCGCTCACGTCGTAGACGGCGGTCACGAGGCGGAACTTCCCGCCGCCGAGGTCCTCGACCACCTCGCAGACGGCGGCGATGGTGTCGCCCACCTCGACCGGGCCGAGAAAGCGCAGGTCCTGCGAGAGGTAGATGGTGAGACCGGGGAGGCGCGCGAGGGCGGCGCTGATGGTGCCCGAGACGAGCGTCCCGTGGGCGATGCGCTTGCCGAAGCGCGTCTCGCTCGCGAACTCGCCGTCGAGGTGGAGGCGGTTCGTGTCGCCGCTGGCCTCCGCGAACGCCCGCACGTCGGCGTCCGAGAGCACCTTCCGGAACCGGATGACGTCGCCGACGGAGAGGCCGTCCTCCTCGCCCTCGTGGTGGAACTCCCAGTCGGTGTCCTCGTAGGCCGTCACGTCGGTCCCCAGTCGGGCGTAATCCGCCCGCGGGCGGCCCGCCTCGACCGACAGCGCGAACCGCGGGAGGTAGTACGCGAGGTCCGTCGTCGTGAGGATGCCGACGAGCGACCCGTCGTCGAGGACCGGGAGGCGCTTGATGTCCTCCTCGCGGAGCATCGTCGCCGCCGTCTCCAGGTCGTCGTCCGCCTCGGCGGTGGTGACCGGCGAGCGCATCACGTCGCGGACGACCGTGGCGGTCGGGTCCGCGCCGTCGGCGACCAGCCCCACGATGTCGCCCTCCGTGACGATGCCGACCGGGGCGTCGTCCTCGACGACGACGAGCGACCCGACCGTCGCATCGTGCATCCGCCGGGCCGCGGTCGCGACGGCCGTCTCCGGCGAAACGGTCTCGGCGGGCGACGTCATGGCGTCGCGTACGTGCAGGGGAACCACCATACCACACGTGACACCCTCCGGGGTAATCACCCTGCCGTCCGCGCCACCTATCGACGGGGGGCACGTAGTGGTGACGTGCGTCTCGAACTCCCCCCGCGGCTGGTCGACTGGACGCTCCTCGCGGCGGTGGGTCTCGCCCTCGTGACGGGACTCGCCAGCCTCACCGCCGGGAGCGCCCGCGAGTGGTGGCTGTTCGTCCTCCACGGGGCCGGCGCGCTCACCCTCGTCGCCCTCCTGTTCTGGAAGCTCCGCCGGGTGCGCCACCGCCTGCGCGGGCGCTCTCCCACCGTCGCGCTCTCGGCCCTGCTCGCCCTCGTGACGATGGCGGCGCTCGCCACGGGCGTCGCGTGGGTCCTCGGCGTCGGCGCGGACCGCCGGGTCGCCGGGTGGACGCTCCTCAACCTCCATATCGGCCTCGGCCTGCTCGTGGTCCCCCTGCTCGCCTACCACCTCGCCCGGCGGTACCACGCGCCCCCGCGGGCCGACTGGGAGGGCCGGCGGACCGTCCTCCAGTACGCCGCGCTGGCCGTCGGCGGGGCGCTCGTCTGGCGGGCACAGCAGGCGCTCGTCGCGGTGCTAGGAGCGGACGACCGGCGGTTCACCGGGTCGCGCCCGGAGGGCAGGTCGGGCAACCGCTTCCCGGTGACGAGCTGGGTGCTCGACGACCCGGCCCCCGTCGACCCGGCCGAGTGGCGACTCCACGTCGTCGGGCGGGTGGCCCGCCCGCTGGAACTCGGCTACGACGACATCACGGGAAGTCCCCACACCACTGAGTCGGCGCTACTGGACTGCACCAGCGGCTGGTACGTCGAACGCGACTGGCGCGGCCTCGGCGTGGGGGACCTGCTCGACGCCGCCGGGGTCGGCGAGAGCGCCCGCTGGGTGACGTTCCACTCGGTGACGGGCTACCGGTTCGGCTTCCCGGTCGAGGTGGCCCGCAGGCTCGTGCTGGCGACGCACGTCGACGGCGAGCGCCTGACCCACGGCCACGGCTTCCCGCTCCGGGTGGTCGCCCCCGACCGGCGGGGGTTCCAGTGGGTGAAGTGGGTCACCGCCGTCGAGGTGCGCGAGACGCGCGACTGGGGGCAGTGGCTCGCCATCTTCGTCAGCGGCATCGACTGAGCCGAGCGGGACGGACCGCCGGGACTCAGTCGCGGGACGCGCGCGGGTAGCGGGTCGCGAGCGCCTCGGTCGCGGGCCCGTCGATGACCTCGCCGTCGGCGTCGAACCGGGAGCCGTGACAGGGGCAGTCCCACGACCGCTCGGCGGCGTTCCAGTCGACGACGCACTTCATGTGGGGACACACGGCCGAGACGGCCCGCAGGTCGCCCGACTCGTCGCGCGAGACGGCGACGGGGCTGGTCCCCTCTCGAACGACCGTCCCCTCGCCCGGCGCGAGGCCGTCGAGCGAGCGCCGGTCGGCCGCCCGGAGCCACCCCCGGAGGAAGTGGCCGGCGCTGTCGGCGTTCTCGGTCACGAGTTCGCGCAGCGAACGCCCGGAGAGCGTCACCCGTCGGGGGCTGTAGAGGTCCGCCCAGCGGTGGTCCCGGCCGGCGACGAGTGCCGCGAGCACGCTCGCCGCGGCCGTCCCGTTGGTCATCCCCCAGCCGCCGAACCCCGTCGCGACGAAGCAGTGGTCGGTCGCCGGGCCGAGGCGACCGACGTACGGTACCCGGTCGGTGGTGACGTAGTCCTGTGTCGACCACCGGTACCTGACGTCGGTCACGTCGAAGTGCTCGCGGGCGAACGCGGCCAGCCGCCGGTAGCGCTCCGCCGCGTCCGCCTGTCCCGTCTTGTGGTTCTCGCCGCCGACGAGGAGGTACTCCTCGCCGTCGTGGCGGTGGGGACGGAGCGATCGGTAGGGGTCCGAGTGGTCGTAGTACATCCCGTCGGGCACCTCGCCGTCCACCGTGACCGCGAGGACGTACGACCGCTTGGGGTACATCCGGGCGAAGAACCCGCCACGGTCTTGGATGGGGAAGTGCGTCGCGAGGACGACGTCGTCTGCGCGGACGGTCCCCCGGTCGGTCTCGACGCGGCAGGGTACCCCGCCGTCGACGTCGGTCACCTTCGTGCGCTCGAAGACGCGCCCGCCGGCGTGGACGAACTGCTCGACGAGTGCGAGGAGGTACCGCCGCGGGTCGAACTGTGCCTGGTCGGCGAACGCGACCGCCCCCGCGGTCCGGTAGGGCAGGTCGAGTGCGTCGTCCCCGACGAACGACGCCGGGAGGCCGAGGCCGTCTGCGACCTCCGCCTCCCGCCGAACGGCCGACCGGTCGTCCCCGGATCGGGCGTAGGTGTACGCCGGGAGGCGACGGAAGCCGCAGTCGATGTCGCTCTCGGCGACCCGATCGCCGATCTCGTCGACGGCGGCCTCGTTCGCCTCGCCGTACTGTCGGGCCGCGTCGGCACCGAGCGTTCCGCGCAGGCGGTCGTAGACGAGGCCGTGCAGGGAGGTGACCTTGGCCGTCGTCCGGCCGGTCACCCCCTCGACGACCCGGTCGCGTTCGAGGAGGGTGACGTCGTAGCCGTCCTCGAGGAGTCTGAAGGCGGTCGTCACGCCGACGATGCCGCCGCCGACGACCGCGACGTCGGTCGCCTCGTCGCCCGCCATGGGCGCGTAGTCGGTCCTCGGGGCGGTCGTCGCCCAGAGGGGCGCCGTCTCCTCCGGGAGGTCGGCGTCGCCGCTCACGGGCCAGACCCTCGCGATGGGTCACGTCGGGTGCGGTGGCGTTGGTGCGTCATGAAAAACGGTGTCGTCGTTCGCTCGCTACTCGCGGAACTGCTGGACCGCCTCGGCGACGCTCGCGTTCTGGAGGTAGTCCGCGAACGCGAGCAGCGTCGGCGCCCAGAGGCCGACGAACAGGCCGTACTCCCGGTCACCGCGGACGTAGAACTGGTACCACGAGAACAGCACGGACCCGATGGCCGCCACCACGACCGGGTCGCTGGTGTCGACGGCGTCGGTGACGTCGGACTGGCGCGCTCGTTCGACGGTCTTCGACTCGCGGGCCTTCTGGACCGCGTCGTGGTTGCGGACCCGGTCTGCCAGTCCCTCGCGGCGGTGGCCGTCCACGTCGTTCTTCCGGGTGTGTTCGAGGCCGTGGTCGTCCGGGTCGGGGTCGGTCCCCTCCCCGTCCTCGTCGTCCAGCGTCGACTGGTCGACCTGCGACTCCGGCCCCGCGGCCTCGGCGGGTTCGGCCGCCCCCGCCGCCCCCTCCTCCGGCGGTTCCTCGGTCATCGACCCCGTCGAGGCCGTCGCGTCGGTGTCCTCCGCGGCCGTCTCCTCGTCCCGGTCCTCGGTCTCGGCGTTCGCGGTAGTGTCGTCTGTCATCGGTCGGAGTTCGACCGCCACGGGTGTCACGTCTGTGCCCGCACGTGCGTGGTCCGATGCCGATTCGCGGGTTCGGAGGGGGCTGAGACGCGCTACCGGTCCCCGGCGAGGATTCGCGTCGGGCCGGGGACCGCCCCCTCGACGTGGACCGCCTCGAACCCGGCGGCGCGCGCACCCTCGACGTCCGCCGCCGCGTCGTCGCCGACCATCACGTACCGGTCGGCGGGGAGGGCCTCACGGGCCGCGTCGAAGGGTGCGGGGTCTGGCTTGTGCGCCCCGGCGTCGTAGGAGGTGACCACCGTGCCGAACGGGTCGAGGAGACCGGTGTGCGCCAGTTTCGCCCGCTGGACGGCGGTGACGCCGTTGGTCACCACGCCGAGGCGGGCCCCGTCCGCGAGGGCGTCGAGCGTCTCGCGGACGCCCGAGGGGACCGTCGCCTCGCGGCACTCGCGGGCGACGAGTGCCTCCGCGAGCGCCGACGGGTCGGCGTCGAGGTCGAACGCGGCGCAGACGTCGGCCATCGCGCGGCGGTACGGGTCCGGCGCGAGGGCCTCGAAGTGGGAGAAGAAGCGCTCGCCGTAGCGGTCGACCCATCGGGCCTCCGACCGGCCCAGGCGGTCCTCGAAGGCCCCGGTGAGGACGCTTTCGTAGTCCGGGAGGCGCAAGAGCGTCCCGTCGAGGTCGAAGCAGACGGCCGTCCGCTCGCTCATCGCTCGCGCGCGTCCCCGTCGCCCTCCCGCGAGACGGGGACGCCGTCCTCGGTGGGCGGCGCGACGTGTTCGATGTAAGCGTCGGCGTCCGGTTCGCGGACCGTCACCTCGACGAAGAGGTCCCCGAGTTCGCTCTCGGAGCCGACGGCGAAGTTCACCTTCCCCACGAACGCGGCCTGCTTCTTCAGGCAGAAGGTGAACGTGTCGCCCTCCAGCGTGTCGCGGAAGGTGTTGCGCGCGGTGTCGAGGATGGCTTGCTCGTGGAGTAGGTCCGAGAAGTGGTCGAGCGAGTGGGCCTCGCCGACGAGTTCGCCCGGTTCCTCGCGCATCTCGGCCGTGGGGAAGAGCGCGGTGACGGCGTCGCGCACCCGGTCGGTGACCTCCGTGTCGCGGACCGGGGCGCGAATCTCGACGTCCACGCTGTAGACGGCGCTCATCGCGCCTCCTCCGCGTCCTCGGCCGCGTCGGGCGCGTCGGCCGTCCCGCCGGCGAGCACCGCCCGCGCTCGCTCGCGGAACGCCTCGAGGGTGCCGTCGTTCTCGATGGTCACGTCCGCGTGCTCGATGACCTCGCCCATGCCGAAGCCGAGTTCGCGTTCGTCGCGGGCCGCGAGTCCCTCGCCGCCCTCGTCCGCGCCCGCGTCGCGCCCCCGGTCAGCGATGCGTTCCTCGCGCAGGTCGAACGGCGCGGTGACGGCCACGAGGACGAAGTCGTCACCGAAGCGTTCCTCGAAGCGGTCGGCCTCGTCGCCCGAGCGCAGGCCGTCGACGAGGACCGTCTCGTGGTCCGCCAGTCGGTCCTCGACCATCGGGAACGAGCGCTCGGCGATGGCGAGGGGGCCGTCCTCCTCGCGGAGCGCCCGCGCCACCTCGCCGTGGTGGTCTGCCGGGTCGAGCCCACGACTCCGACACTCCGCCCGGACGACGTCGCCCATCGTGACGACCGGAACGCCCGCCTCGCGGGCGACGTTCGCCAGTTCACCCTTCCCGCTCCCCGCGAGACCGACCGTACCGATGACTCTCATTGTCCGTCGGTAGTGGGGACCCGCTCATAAACGCTGGTTCTGCCGCCGGCTGTCGGCCGTCGGGGCTGTCCACCCTCGGCGGGACCCGCAACCTGCTGGAAAGGACTGACGGCGGTACATCGGGATGTGAGTGCGAGTGAGGGCGAGATGGTCTCTCGGAAGACACGACGGTAGCTCCTCGCGGCCTCCGACGCGGCGCGGTCCGACCGCACCGAATAGCGGGCCACCTCGACACGCTCGTCGCCGCGACGACGGCGCCCGAGACGCGCCGGTCGGCGCTCCCCTGGGAAGAGTGGGAAACGTTGTTCGGCGGCCGGGCGTGACCGGAGGGGCCGACCGAATCCGACCGTTTTTGGCGTCGGGGCTGGTTCCCCCGGTAGGGCACGTAGCTCAGCCTGGATAGAGCGTCGGACTTCTAACTCCGCCCGGAACCGGGCGGGGGGAGACATCCGACGGTCATGGGTTCGAATCCCATCGTGCTCGCTCACTTCGTTCGCTCGCACGATGTAGTCCCGTTCGCTCCGTCGCCGGCTTCCAGCGGGACCAGAGGTCCCGCACGGCTCACGGGACTCCCATCGTGCTCGTGTGCCGCCGTGAGTTCACGAGCGGAGGCCACGAGCACCGGGATTCGAAGCAGGGAGCGAACGTCACTGAGCGACCGCGGTTCGAATCCCGTCACGGCCGTCTCCTTCGCTTCGTTCAGTCGACGGCCGTTCCTGACTCCCGCTCGCAGTGCTCGCGGGAGTCCCGTCACGCCCGTTTTCCTGCGAACGGAGCGAGCAGTGAAAACGGGCGTTTCCGACGCTCACCGCGCGCACGTCGCGTACGACGAGTTCGCCAGTCGTTCTCGTCGGGAGGGTCGACGACCGGCCGGGACGCTGGTGGTCCTCGTCGGGTCAGGTCCAAAACGGGGGAACCGTGTGGAGACCCCCGCGCACATGAGTCGACGGCACAGACGACGTCGGATGTTGATGCCGGTGTCGCGCCGTCAACGGAACCCGGGCACTCGGCGATAAAATGCCTTCTGCAACACCCACGAAGTAGAGAAATAACGGAAATCAGACGTCCCGGACGACCCAGTCGCCGCTGACCTGTTTCGCGGCGACGGTGAACTCGTGCTGTTCGTCGGTCCGGACGAGTTTCACGGTGACGCGGCGTTCGCCCTCCGTGGCCTCGTCGGGGTCGGTGGCAGTCACCTGATGGCGCTCGGCGAAGCGCTGGGACGCCCAGTTCCGAATCGCCTCGTCGATGGTGTCTCCGGTTCCCGATGCCATGCCCCCGAAATGTCACCGCGGGATAAAGCAGTTGCCCAGGCGGGCGGACCGGCGCGGACGGGACCGAACGGGTTGCTGTGGCAAGCCACGCGTTGAACCGGGACGGCGGACACACACCCGGACGCTATGTCCCGAACCGAGGCGGACGCCGACGCGCAGACGCGGAGCGCACAGGACAGTGACATCGACGAGACGGGCACCGAGTACGTCGAGGAGGGGGCAGCGGCGCTGTTGCTGGTCGTCGGTATCGTCCTCTTTTTCTTCCCCGAACCGTTCACCTCGCTTCTGGGTATCGGCCTCATCCTTCTGGGCGCGGCGGTGTGGCTCGTCGACTACTTCACGGGCTGAACGGACCCGCGGTGGTCCGGCTTGGCCCGGTCCGGTAGCGGGTCGCCGGGGCGACGAGCGTCTCCGGGACGTTCCCGCCCGGCCGTCGACGTCGCGCGACGATGGGGTGCGGCGAGTATTTCCCCGGTCGTGACCGATCTCCGGGTGGTATGTCCCCAACAGGAACTGCGGCGCGGGAGACGCTGCGACCGTCCCGGTCCCCGCGCCCGGCGCTCAACCGCGGGCTGTTCGCGGTGCTGGGCGCCATCGTCGCCGTCGCACTCGTCCGCGGCGTCGCCGGTGTCCTCGTCGGGTCCCTCGACGCCTACCCGCCACTGGCTTGGCCGGCACTCGTCGGTGCCACTATCGTCACCGGAACCGCCGCGACGCTTGTCTACGTGGTCCTCCAGCAGGTCGTCGAGGCCCCCGAACGCTGGTTCCTCGCGATCGCGGTCGTGGTGCTCGCACTCTCGTTCGTCCCGCTCCTGACCGTCGCGCCGACCCTCCCGGGGGCGACGGCGGGGCTCGTGGTCACCCTCGGCGTGATGCACGTCGCCGTCGCCGTCGTCGTCGCCGCGACGCTGACCTACCGCGCGGCGGCCGAGCGAGACGACGTCGCCGTCGAGGAGTCGGTCTGACCCCGACGGAGCCCCGAGACTGATAACGTCTCCCCGGATAGCCGGTGGTGATGAAATCTGCAGAACACGCGACCATCGGGGTCGTCGTGAGCACCGTCGGCGTCGCGCTCATGCGTAGTCGCTCGCTCCCCCGGCGGGCTGTCCTGTGGGTCTACGGGGTCCTCCTGAGCGTGTTCATCGACCTGGACCACTTCGTCATCGCCCGCGACCGGACCGGCGACTGGTCCATCCTGCGACGCTGTCTGCGCGACCCCGTCTGGGCGTTCACCGAGCAGGACGAGGTGTTCTCCGACCTCGAGGAGGACATCGACTTCGAGCGACTGGTGAGCCACGCGGTCCTCGGCGGCCTGCTCACCGCCGGGTGGTACCTCGTCTCCCCGGTCGTGGCGGTGTACACCGCCGTCGTCCTCTACTTCCACGTCCTCGCCGACGTGGTCCGCGAGGCGGAACTCCTCTGAGGGCGGACCGCTCCCCGCCACACTCCCGTTCGGGTCCCCGCGACGTTCGCGCCCCGGATGCGGTGGGTCGTCCTACTGGGAGAAACCGTCTTCGAACCTGAACGTCCCGTCGCGCTGGACGACCTCGCCGTCGACCTCGATGAACGAGTCCTCGCTCATGTCGACGATCATGTCCACGTGGACGGCAGACTCGTTCTTCTCTCGTCCCTCGCCGACGCAGTCGTCGTAGGCGCGCCCGACGGCCATGTGGACGGTGTCGCCCATCTTCTCGTCGAACAGCATGTTGTAGGTGAACCGGTCGATGCCGCGGTTCATCCCGATGCCCAGTTCGCCGAGGCGGCGCGCGCCCTCGTCGGTGTCGAGGATGTTCGTGAGGACGTCCTCGTTCTTCGCGGCGGAGTGTTCGACCACGCGGCCGCCCTCGAAGGTGACGCGCACGTCGGTGATCTCGCGGCCCTGCTGGTAGACGGGCTTGTCGAAGTAGACGGTCCCCTCGACGCTGTCGGGGACGGGCGCGGTGAACACCTCGCCGCCGGGGAGGTTGGCCTCGCCGTAGTCGTTGAGCGTCGTCATACCCTCGACGCTCATCGTCACGTCCGTCTCCTCGCCGGAGACGATGCGCACCTCGCTGGCCGGGTCGAGGATGTCGACCATGTGCGACTGGAACTCGCGCTGTTCGTCCCAGTCGCGGATGGTGGCGTCCCAGACGAAGCTCTCGTACTCCTCGGTGCTCATCTCGGCGAGTTGCGCGTTGGCCGCCGCGGGGAACTGCGTGAGACACCACGTCTTGCCCAGGCGCTCCTCGAGGATGGGCTGGGTGACCTGGTCGTACTCGCGGGTCGTCTCGGGGTCGATGTCGCTCGTCTGGCTGACGTTGTCCGAGGCACGGATGGCGATGTAGACGTCCATCGCCTCGTAGAGCGCCATCTGGTGGTCCGGGAAGTCGAAGTCCCCCTCGTGGTTCCGGAGGTACGCTCGCCGGAAGCGCGTGCCCGTACGCTCGGAGACGACCAGCGGGTTCGCCCCCACGTCGGCGATTCGCTCGTGGAGGGCGACGACGAGGTCCTCGGCGACCGGGTGGGCGTCGATGACGACGTTCTCGCCCGCCTGCAGGTCGGTCGAGTGCTCGACGATGATGTCGGCGTGTTCGCGGATTCGCGGGTCCATGAGTGACCGTGCCGGGGCGAGGGAAAACGGCTTTCGAAGTTCCCGTCCGTCCCGCCCTCCCGGGGGCGACACGGTCGGGCAAGGTGGACGGAACCGGCCGGCCGCGCACCACGCCCTATTTACTCGTCGCCCGGGAAGGGCGGTCCATGATAGACCTCCGCAGCGACACGGTCACTCGTCCGAGCGACGCGATGCGGGAGGCCGCCAGCGACGCCGAGGTGGGCGACGACGTCTACGGCGAGGACCCCACCGTCAACGAACTGGAATCACGGGTGGCCGACCTGCTGGGCTACGAGGCGGCGCTGTACGTCCCCAGCGGGACGATGGGCAACCAGATCGCCGCCCGCGTCCACACCGACCGCGGGCAGGAGGCGCTGGTCGAACGCGAGAGTCACGTCTACAAGTGGGAACTCGGCGGGTTCGCCCAGCACGCCCAGTTACAGGTCAGACCCGTCGACGGCGGCGAGCGGGGCACCGTCACGCCCGAACAGGTCCGCGAGGGCTACGTCGAGGCCGACGACCACCGCGCCGGGACGGGCCTCCTCTGTCTGGAGAACACCCACAACTCGAAGGGCGGCGTCGCCATCGCGCCGGAGGAACTGGACGCCGCGGCGGAGGCGGCCCACGAACTGGGCGTCCCCGTCCACCTCGACGGGGCGCGCCTCGCGAACGCCGCCGTCGCCCGCGACGTGCCCCTCTCACGGATGACCCGCGAGGTGGACTCGACGATGACGTGTCTCTCGAAGGGGCTGGGCGCGCCCGTCGGGTCGGTGCTCGCCGGGAGCGAGGACTTCGTCGAGGCCGCCCACCGGGTCCGCAAACTGTTCGGCGGCGGGATGCGGCAGGCGGGTATCATCGCCGCGCCGGGCATCCGGGCGCTGGAGAACGTCGACAGACTCGCCGAGGACCACGGGAACGCCCGCGTCCTCGCCGACGGTCTGGACGAACTCGACGGCCTCGACGCCCACGACCCCGAGACGAACATCGTCCTCGTGGAGACCGACGACCCCGCGGAGGCGTTTCTCGAACGCTGTGGCGAGGTGGACGTCCACGGCGTGCCGTTCGGGGAATACGTCGTCCGGTTCGTCACCCACTGGGACGTCTCCCGCGCGGACGTGGAGACGGCCGTCGAGCGAATCGCCGGGCTGGAGGACTAGCGCCGCCGGTCGTCGTAGCCCTCGCGGAACGCGACCATCGTCCGGCGGAACATGAGGTAGAGCGCGAGGATGATGCCGAGGACGACGGCCAGGATACCGAGGAGGACGGGGTCGAGCCCGAAGACCTGCATACCCTCTCTGGAGGACAGCCGGGCAAAGGCGTTTCGGGGGCGCGGCCCGCCTACTCGCCGACGGAGAACCGCTCCAGTTCCTCGCCCTCGGTCGTCACGAGGCGGCCGCGGAACGGGTCGAGGGCGAGTTCGGCGTGGGCTGCCTCGTAGCGCCGCGGGTCGGCGTGGCTCCCCGGGTTCAGGACGGGGACGTCGGCGACCGACCGGAACTCGGGGCGGTGGGAGTGCCCGACGACGACGAGGTCCGCGTTCTCCTGCCGGCCGTACATCGCCAGCGCGGTGTCGCTGTGTTTGTGGCCGTGCGCCATGGCGATGCGCACGCCCTCGAACTCGACGGTTCGTCGTGCCGGGAGGCGATCGCGGACCCTGACCGTGTCGTTATTGCCGGTGACGCCCGCGAACCGGGCGGACTCGGCCTCGAAGGCGTCGAGGACGGCGGCGGTGAGGAAGTCGCCCGCATGACAGACGAGGTCGGCCTCGCGGACGGCCTCCAGCGTCCGGCCCGTCAGTCGGTGGCCGTCCCTGCCGTGGGTGTCCGAAACGACGGTAATCATATCGGGACTCGGGCGAGCGCGTTTAAGAAACGTGGCGGTAGGCCTTTCCCGTACCGGGGAGTCGGCCCGTCTAATGGCAAGCAGCAAGTCGGTCGTCATCGCCGCACTCATCGCGAACGGGGCCATCGCGATACTGAAGTTCATCGGCTTCACCATCACCGGGAGCGCCGCGATGCTCTCGGAGACCTACCACTCCATCTCCGATACGGGCAATCAGGTGTTCCTCCTCGTGGGCATCCGCTACAGCAGCAAAGAGGCCGACCGCGGCCACCCCTTCGGCTACGGGAAGGCACAGTTCTTCTACTCGTTTCTCGTCGCAGTCCTCCTGTTCGGCATCGCGGGCTGGGAGTCCGCCAAGCACGGCTACGAGGCCATCGTCCACCCCCACCCGGTGAGCACGGGAAGCGCGACGCTCCCACTGGTGGGAATCGAGATTCCCGGGGTGTGGGTCAACTACATCGTCCTCATCGGGGCCATCGTCTTCGAGAGCTACGCGCTCTACAAGGCCTACCAGGGGATGACCCGGCAGATGCGCGAGAACGACTGGGAGACCCTCCGCGAGGCGTTCCGCAAGACCAGCGACGTGACGACGCTGACGGCGTTCACCGAGGACTCCATCGCCATCGGCGGCGCGGGGCTAGCGCTGGTCGGCGTCTACCTCTCGCGGGTGACGAACGACCCGATATACGACGCCGTCGCGTCGTTCCTCATCGGCCTCATGCTGATGGGCTTCGCGCTCGCACTGGCGTGGGAGAACAAGCGCCTCATCCTCGGCGAGAGCCTCCCGAAGGAGGACGAGCGGCCGCTCCGTGAACTCATCGCCGGGTGGAACGGCGTCCGGCACATCGACGACTTTCGGTCCGTCTACTTCGGCCCGGAGCGCCTCATCGTCACCGCGGACGTCACCTTCGAGCACGACCTCGGCGTCGAGGAGATAGACGACCAGATCACGGCCATCGAGAACGCGATGATGGAGCGCCAGCCGATGGTGAAGAAGGTGTACATCGAACCGGAGGTCTGAAGCACCTCGTGGGGCGAACAGGTGGCACTCACGACTCGCACGACGGGCGTGCCACACACCTGCGCCCGCGGCCCGTCCGTTCCCGCGTGGGGCCGCGACCCGTCGCGCGTCGGGAGGTCAGGTCACGCCGTCGGTGGCCCCGCTCTCCCCCTTGAACCCTCGCACGAAGCCTTTTAGCAGACAGCGCGCAAGCAGACCGTAGTGACCGACCCGGCGTACATGCGGTTTTTCCCGTACGGCACGCCCTACGACCACCAGCGCGAGGCGATGGACGACATCGCGGGTGCGCTCGACGACGGGCGCGACGTGCTGTTCGAGGGGGCCTGCGGGACGGGAAAGACGCTCGCGGCGCTCGTTCCGGCGCTCGAACACGCCCGCCAGACGGACAAGACGGTCGTCATCACGACCAACGTCCACCAGCAGACGCGCCAGTTCATCGAGGAGGCCCGCGCCATCACCCGACAGGAGCCGATTCGAGCCGTCGTCTTCCGCGGGAAGGGGTCGATGTGCCACATCGACGTGGGCTACGAGGAGTGTCAGGCCCTCCGAGACACCACCCGCGAACTCGTCGAAGTCGAACAGGACAAGGGAACGCTCGGCGACCGGGAGGACGACTTACTCGAAGATGCCCAACGCGGCGAAGAGGGGGCCGCCGAGGGCCGGCAGGCCGTCATGGACGAACTCGCGGCGCTCGAAGACGAACTGGAGGACCTGCGCGAGGCCGCCACCTGCGACTACTACTACAACAACCTCGTCGGCGACACCGACGCGTTCTACCAGTGGCTGTTCGACGACGTGCGGACGCCCGACGAGATATACGAACACGCCCACGACGAGGGCTTCTGCGGGTACGAGTTGCTGAAGGAGGGGATGGAGGGCGTCGACCTCGTCGTCTGCAACTACCACCACCTGCTCGACCCGATGATCCGCGAGCAGTTCTTCCGGTGGCTGGGCCGCGACCCCGAGGACGTGGTCGTCGTCTTAGACGAGGCTCACAACGTCGAGGACGCGGCCCGCGACCACGCCACCCGGACGCTCGCCGAGCCCACCCTCGACGGGGCGCTGGGCGAACTCGACGAGGCGAACGACCCGCGTGTCGGGCCGACGCGAAACGTCGTCTCGGCGTTCCGCGAAGCGCTCGCGACCACCTACGACGACGCCCTCGCCTTCGGCGAACGCGGACAGGTCGGCGAGGACTGGTACGACCTCTCCATCGTCAACGACCGGGGCCGCGACGACCTGACGCTCGCCTTCCTCGACGCCTACACCGGGAAGGGCATCCACGAGGACTTAGACCAGGCGCTCGAACTCGGCGGCGCGCTGGACCGCCAGTACCACGAGGCGTACAAGGAAGGCGAGACGCGAACGAGAAAGGAGTGTCGCGTCCTGCAGGCCGCGACGTTCGTCGACGACTGGTTGCGCGACTCCGACGAGGAGGGCCAGTACCCCGTCGTGAGCGTGCGCCGGCCGGGGCGCGGGATGAGCGGGGGCGACGACGCCGACCCGGACGGAGCGTCCAGTGGGGCAGACGACGAGGACCGGATGTACGGCCGCGCGGAGCTGTACACCTGCATCCCGCGTCGGGTCACCGAACCCCTGTTCGGCGAACTCCACGCGAGCGTCCTGATGAGCGCGACGCTCCGCCCGTTCGACGTGCTCGGGGACGTCCTCGGCGTCGCGGGCGACGGCGAGGATGGGGGCGGAGACACCGGCCCGGTGACGATGGCCTACGGCGAGCAGTTCCCCGAGGAGCGCCGTCGCACCTACGCCGTGGACCTCCCGGCGCTGTTCGCCAGCAAGCGCGACGACCCGAGCGTCCAGCGACAGGTCGCGGAGGCCCTCTCGGACGCCGTCGGGTTCACGCCGGGCAACACGCTCGTCTTCTTCCCCAGCTATCGGGAGGCCGAGCGCTACCACGAGATGCTCTCGCGGTCCGTCGACGCCACCCTCTACCTCGACAGGCCCGGCCAGCGCGCAGAGGACCTCCGCGAGCGGTTCACGTCGGGCGAGAACGGCGCGCTGTTCACCTCGCTGTGGGGCACGCTCGCCGAGGGGGTGAGCTTCGACGACGACGACGCCCGGACCGTCGTGGTCGTCGGCGTTCCCTACCCACATCTGGACGACCGGATGGACGCCGTACAGGACGCCTACGCGACGGCGTTCGCCGACGCCGAGAGCGAGGACCCCGGCTGGGAGTACGCCGTCGAAGTGCCGACGGTCAGAAAGACCCGGCAGGCCCTCGGGCGGGTCGTCCGCTCGCCGGAGGACTTCGGCGTGCGCGTCCTCCTCGACGAACGGTACACGAAGCGCGCGCGCCGCGAGATGCGCAAGTACAGCGTCACGGACGCGTTCCCGGTCGGGGAGCGCGTCGAACACATCGACATCGACCCGCCGAAGCTGAAGTTCGCGATGCTCAACTTCTACTCGGACATGAACGCGTGGACGGGCGCGCCGCCGGTGCCCTGAGGCGGGGTCCCGGGAGCGGCTCACCCGACTGGTATCGCTGTGACGGGTTCCCGGTAGCGTGCCGACCAGAGGTGGAGCGAGGAGACGGTCCACTCGACGGGGTCGACCCCTCGTTCGCAGAACGCCCTCACCGCGTCCGGGTCGCCGCCGCGCCCGAGGGTCACGTGCGGGACGTAGTCTTCGCCCTCGATGTCGGGGACGGGGTCGAACGAGGTGCAGAGTCGGTCGTGGAGGGCGCGGAGGCCGGGACTCTCGACGGCGAGGTAGGTGACGGGGCCGGTGGCGGCGGCGAACGTCCCCAGTCCGGCGATTCGGGCCGGACACGGCGAGGCGTCTCCTAGAACCGCCCGCGTTCGGTCGGCGAGTGCGCGGTGATCGCCGTCCCCGACACGCTTGACGACGAGGGTGGGCCGTTCGCGTGGGCGGACGCCCGCCGGCAGGTCCTCGCGGAGCCTCGCCGCGAGCGCTCGGACCGACTCGGGAACCGGCGCGTTCAGGCTGTACGACATCTTCGGTGACGAGCCGTGGCCGCTCGAACCGGACATTCGACGTGTATCGGTCGAACTGACCGCCAGTTCGTCGTACTCTTTTCGGTACGGCTGTTCACACACCCACCACACGCCGAGAGAACTAAAACCCCTCCAACGGTCGTGAGTGGCGCTAACACGCCGACGTAAGCGTTGCCAACCGAGACAGGTTTATACTCGTCGGGCAGTACCGATTCAGTAATGACACGGGCCCACTCCACCGACGGCGCGTCGAGCGGTGGGTACCGCCTCGTTCTCCTGCGACCGCGACCGGGCCGTTAGGCCCAACTCTACTCACTTCCCAGTCGGTTTCCGCATCGCTCTCGACGACCACGCGCCGCGTTCCGGCGCGCCCTGATACACCAGCACACACCACACCAATGACGACGAACACGGAGAAAGTCGCGCTCGCCTTCTCGGGCGGCCTCGACACGACAGTCTGCGTCCCGCTACTGAAAGAGGAGTACGGCTACGACGAGGTCATCGGCGTCACCGTCGACGTCGGCCAACCGGCCGAGGAGTTCGACGAGGCCGAGGAGACGGCCGAGGCACTCGGTCTCGACCACTACGTTGTCGACGCGCAAGCCGAGTTCGCGGACCTCTGTTTCGACTCGGTCCGCGCGAACGCCGACTACCAGGGCTACCCGCTCGGGACCGCCCTCGCGCGCCCCGTCATCGCCGAGGCCATCCTCGACGTCGCACAGGAACAGGGCTGTACCGCCATCGCCCACGGCTGTACGGGCAAGGGCAACGACCAGCTCAGGTTCGAGGCCGTCTGGCGCGCCTCCGACCTCGCGGTCATCGCGCCGGTGCGCGAACTCGGCCTCACCCGCGAGTGGGAGAGCGAGTACGCCGCCGAGCGTGACCTGCCCGTCGAGGGCGGCAACGAGGGCGCCTGGAGCATCGACACGAACCTCTGGAGTCGCTCCGTCGAGGGCGACGACCTGGAGGACCCCGGCTACGTGCCCCCCGAGGACATCTACGAGTGGACCGACACGCCCGGGAACGCGGAGACGGAACTCGTCGAAATCGAGTTCGAGGACGGCTACCCGGTCGCCGTCGACGGGGAGGAGATGGATCCAGTCGCCCTCATCGACCACCTGAACGAGGTGGCCGGGAAACACGGGGTCGGTCGTACGGACATGATGGAAGACCGCATGCTCGGCCTGAAGGTCCGCGAGAACTACGAACACCCCGCCGCGACGGCCCTGCTGAACGCACACGAGGCGCTCGAAGGCCTCGTCCTCACGCAGGAGGAGCGCTCGTTCAAGAAGCAGGTCGACCAGCAGTGGTCTGAGAAGGCCTACCAGGGTCTCGTGGACGCGCCGCTGGTCGACGCCCTCGACGGGTTCATCGCGAGCACGCAGGAGCGCGTGACCGGGACGGTGACCCTGAAACTGGAGGGGGGGCAGTGTCGCCCGGTGGGCCGCGAGAGCGACTTCGCGGTGTACTCCGAGTCGGCCGCCTCGTTCAACACGGAGACCGTCGACGGCATCGAACAGGCCGACGCGACGGGCGTAGCGAAGTACCACGGCTTCCAGGGCCGCCTCGCGAAGCAGGTCATCGGGGGGCAGGAGGCACCCGCCGCGGTGACCGACGGCGGTGCCAGCCACCTCACGGACGACGGGACCGGAGACGAGGAGTAATCATGGTCGGCGACGGCGAGGGGGGAAGCTCCTCCGGGAGCCGGACGGCGTCCGGCGACAGCGACGTGGTGCGCAGGGAGCGCTTCAGCGGCGGCCCCGCCCGCGAGTTCCTCTCGTCGCTCGCCGCCGACGAGCGCATCTTCGACGCGGACCTCGCGGTGGACCGCGCGCACGTCGTGATGCTCGCCGAACGGGGAATCGTCGCGAACGACGAGGCGGGCGACATCCTCACCGCCCTCGACATCGTGGAGGTCGCCGGCCACGACGACCTGCCGAACGGCGAGGACGTCCACGCGGCCATCGAGACGGCCGTCATCGAGGAGATCGGCCCCGTCGGCGGGAAGATGCACACCGCCCGCTCGCGCAACGACGAGGTGGCGACGTGCATCCGCTATCGCCTCCGCGAGGACCTGCTGGATGCCGTGGAGGCGACCGTGACGCTCCGCGAGGCGCTGCTCGACGTGGCCGCGGAGCACACCGAGACGGTGATGCCCGGCTTCACCCACCTCCAGCCCGCCCAGCCGACGACCGTGGCCCACTGGTGCTGTTCGTACGCGCAGGCGCTCGCCCGCGACACGGCCCGCCTGCTCGACGCGTACGAGCGGGTCAATCGGTCGCCGCTGGGCGCGGCGGCGTTCGCGGGCACCACCTTCGACGTGGACCGCGAACGCGTCGCCGCCCTACTCGGGTTCGACGGCGTGCTGGAGAACGCGATGGACGCGAGCGCGACGCGCGACTTCCTCGTGGAGTCGGTGAGCGCGCTGGCGACGCTCTCGACGACCCTCTCCGGTCTCGCCGAGGACCTCGTCGTCTTCGCGAACAAGGGGTACGTCGCCCTCTCTGACGACTACTCCTCTACCTCCTCCATCATGCCCCAGAAGGTGAACCCGGACACCCTCGAACTCGTGCGGGCGACGGCGGGCGACGCGAGCGCGGGGCTCAACGGCCTGCTGACGACGCTGAAGGGTCTGCCCCGTGCGTACAACCGCGACCTGCAGCGCGCGACGCCCCACGCGTGGGAGGCGGTCGACGCCGTGACCCACGCGACGGACGTCGCCGCGGGCGCGGTGGCGACGGCCGACTGGCCCGAAGAAGTACTGGAGGACGCCGCGAGCGAGGGCTTCTCGACGGCGACGGGGGTGGCGGACCTGCTGGCGGCGGGCGGCCTGCCGTTCCGGACCGCACACGAAATCGTCGCCAAAGCCTCTGAGAGCGGCGCGGACTACGACGCCGTCGCGGCGGCGGCCGAGGAGGTACTGGACGACCCCCTCTCGACGTACGCCTCCCGCGAGGCGGTGGAGGCGGCGCTGGACCCCGTCGAGAACGTCGCGTCGCGCGACTCGCTGGGTGGTCCCGCCCCCGAGGCGGTGGCCGCGCACGTCGAACGCGCCGGGACGGAACTGGCCGAGGACGCGGCGGCCCTCGAAGCGCGCCGCGAGGCGCTGGCGACGGCGAACGCGGCGCTCCGCGAGGAGGTGAACGGGTATGCGTGAGTCGACGGTCGTGACCGCGCGCACCCCCGCCGCCCCTGCCGTCCGACGACCGGTCCCGGGTGCCCGACCGCCGCCGGCTTCGGCCGGGACTGAACTACCACACCGATGATACACCGAAATCGAATCCGACGTTCGCGCCGTTCTGCGGGCCGTTAGCTCTGCTTCGGTCGTTAATTTTCTTTGACACAATCGCTGGTGTTAAGTGGCTATGGTGGTCAGTACCGAGTACAATGGTAGACTGCCCCGAGTGTGGGGGAAGCGTGACCCTGCACGACGACGCTGAGACCGGCGAGATCATCGACTGCGGGACGTGTGGAGCCGAACTCGAGGTCATCGGGACGGACCCCGTCGAACTCGAGACGGCACCCGAACTCGAAGAGGACTGGGGCGAATAGAATGCGTGTCGGCGTGCTGTACTCCCGGATTCGGCGGGACGAGAAGCTCCTGCTGAACGAACTCCGGTCGCGCGACCACGAGGTGGCGAAACTCGACGTCCGCAAACTGCGGTTCGCGCTGGACGAACCGCCAGCCGAACTCGCGGAGTGCGACGTCGTCCTCGACCGCTGTCTCGCCACCAGCCGGAGCCTCTACGCGAGTCAGTTCGTCGACAGCTACGGCGTCCCGGTCGTGAACGGCCCGGAGACGGCCGAGGTATGCGCGGACAAGGCCAAGAACAGCCTCGCGCTCTCGAACGCGGGCGTCCCCACCCCCCGGACGGAGGTGGCGTTCACGAAGGAGACGGCGATGGAGATCATCGAGGACTTCGGTTACCCCTGCGTCCTCAAGCCCGTCGTGGGGTCGTGGGGTCGCCTGATGGCGAAGATCGACTCGCGGTCGGCGGCCGAGGCCATCCTCGAACACAAGGCGACACTCGGCCACTACGAGCACAAGGTGTTCTACGTCCAGGAGTTCGTCGAGAAACCCGGCCGCGACATCCGCGTCGTGGCGACGGACGGCGAACCCGTGGCCGCGATGACGCGCACCTCGGACCACTGGCTGACGAACGCCGCGAAGGGCGCGACGGCCGAACCGTTCGAACTGGACGACGAGGCACTCGACCTCGTCGAACGCGCCAGCGAGGCCGTCGGCGGGGGCCTGCTGGGCGTGGACCTGATGGAGACCGGCGAGTCCGGCTATACGGTCCACGAGGTCAACCACACGGTGGAGTTCAAGGCCCTCTCGGACGCGACGGACGTGGACGTGGCCGCCCGCGTGGTCGACTGGCTGGAGACGAAGGTGCCCGCGGAGGTCAGCGCATGAGTACGGAGACGGCCACCGCCGCCGTCGTCGGCGCGAGCGGGTTCACCGGCGGCGAACTCCTCCGCCTGCTCTCGGCTCACCCCGAGTTCGAGATCGCACAGGCGACGAGTCGCTCCTACACGAACAAGACCGTCGGCTACTCGCATCCCAACCTGCGGGGTCTCGACCTGCGCTTTACCGACCCCGAGGACCTGGAGAGCGTGGACGTGCTGTTCGCCGCGACGCCCCACGGCGTCTCGATGGACCGCATCGACGCGTTCCGCGACGCCGCCGACACCGTCGTGGACCTCTCGGCGGACTTCCGGCTGGACGACGAGGCGGCCTACGACGCCTACTACGACGGACACTCGCGTCCCGAACTCCTCGCGGAGTCGGAGTACGCGCTCCCCGAACTCAACCGGGAGAACCTGCGCGGTGCGGACCTCATCGCCTCGGGGGGGTGTAACGCCACGGCGACCCTGCTGGGTCTCCACCCGCTGAAGGAGGCGGGCATCCTCACGGGCGACGAACGCGCCGTCGTGGACGTGAAGGTCGGCTCGTCGGAGGGCGGCGCGAGTGGGGGAAAGGCCTCCAGCCACCCCGAGCGCTCGGGCGTCGTCCGGCCCTACGCGCCGACGGGCCACCGCCACGAGGCGGAGATAGAGCAGTTCTTCGGGAGCGTCGCGTTCACCGTCCACGCCGTGGAGATGGTGCGCGGGGCCTCGGCGACCTGTCACCTGTTCCCCGACGAACCCGTCACGAAGGGCGACCTGTGGGGGGCCTATCGCGAGGCCTACGAGGACGAACCGTTCGTCCGCCTCGTCGCGGGCGGGGGCGGCGTCTATCGCTACCCCGAACCCAAGGCGGTGGCGGGGACGAACTACGCGGAGGTCGGGTTCGAACTCGACCCCGCGAACGGACGAATCGTGGTCTTCTCGGCCATCGACAACATGATGAAGGGGTCGGCGGGCCAGGCGGTCCACGCCGCCAACATCGCCCTCGGCTTCGAGGAGACGGCCGGACTGGAGTTTCAGGGGCTCCACCCCGTGGGGACACCCTGAGAGAGGTAGTTTTCATGATACGCGAAACGGACACGACGCTGGATGGACGGGCGATGGAACGGGCGACGACAGCACAGACGTCCCCGCGTCCGGTCCCGCCCCGCGGTGCGGCCTCCACGGAGGTGTCACTGTGACGGTCGTGGTCAAAATCGGCGGCGCTCGCGCCGTCGACCCGAAGGGCGCGCTCGCGGACGTGGCCTCGCTCGTCGCGTCGGGCGAGGAGGTAGTCGTCGTCCACGGCGGGTCGACGGCGGTGGACGATACGCTCGACGCCCTCGGCGAGGACCCCGAATACGTCGAGACGCCCTCCGGCGTCGTCGGGCGGTTCACCGACGAGCGCACCATGGAGGTGTTCTCGATGGTGCTGCCGGGCAAACTCAACACCGACCTCGTCGTCGGCCTGCAGAACGCGGGCGTGGAGGCCGTCGGGCTCTCGGGCGTCGACGGCGGCCTGCTGAAAGGCCCCCGGAAGTCGGCCGTGAGAGTCCTCGAAGACGGGAAGAAGAAGATTCGCCGAGGGGACCACTCCGGGCGGGCGGAAGCGGTCAACGCCGACCTGCTGGAGACGCTGTTGGGAGGGGGCTACACGCCCGTCGTCACCGTCCCCATGCTCGCACAGGACGGGGACGACTGGCTGGCGGTCAACTCCGACGCCGACCGGGCGGCCGCCGCGGTGGCGGGCGCACTCGGCGCGGACCTCGTCCTCCTGACGGACGTTCCCGGCGTGCTCGCGGACCTCGACGACCCCGAGTCGGTCATCGACCGGGTCGCGAGTCCGGAGGAGTACGACGCGCTCACGGACGCCGCCGAGGGGTTCATGACCCGGAAGGTGATGGCCGCGACGGAGGCGCTGGAGGGCGGCGCGACGAGCGCCGTCGTCGCCAGCGCGAACGCCGACGCGCCGATCACGGCGGCGCTGGACGGGCAGGGGACGACGATGCTCCCCGACGCGCTGGCGGAGACGGAGGTGGCCGAATGACGAACTTCGTATTCAACGAGAAGCCCGTCCGCATCGCCCGCGGCGAGGGGCCGTATCTCTACAGCGAGGGCGGCGACGAGTTCCTCGACTTCGGGGCCTCCTACGCGGTGACGCCGACGGGCCACTGCCACCCCGACGTGGTCGCGGCGACGCAGGAGCAACTGGAGGAGTTGCTGTACGTGCAGGCGTCGTACCCCGTCGGCGTCCGCGACGAGTTGTTCGAGAAGCTCTCGACGCTCGCGCCCGGCGACGCCGACAACGTCTGGCTCTGTAACTCCGGGACGGAGGCCAACGAGGCCGCCCTGAAGTTCGCCCGGAGCGCCACCGGACGCTCGAAGATCGTGGCGACGACCCGCGGGTTCCACGGCCGGACGATGGGCGCGCTGGCGACGACGTGGAAGGACAAGTACAAGAAGCCCTTCGAACCGCTGGCCGGCGGCGTCGAGTTCGTCGAGTACGGCGACGGCGAGGCGATGGCCGAGGCCGTCGACGACGAGACGGCGGCGGTCATCCTCGAACCCCTGCAAGGCGAGGGCGGCATCAACCCCGCGTCCACCGAGTACCTCGAAGCCGTGCGGGAGGCCTGTGACGACCACGGGGCGGCGATGATACTCGACGAGATACAGACCGGCATCGGCCGCACCGGAGACCTCTGGGCCTGTGAGGGCCACGGCGTGACGCCCGACGTCCTCACCACGGCGAAGGGCATCGCCAGCGGCCTCCCGATGGGCGCGACGCTCTGTCGGGACTGGGTCGCCGAGGGCGCCGGCCCCCACGGGTCGACGTTCTCGGGCGGCCCCGTCGTCTGTGCGGCCGCGAACGCCACCCTCGACGTCGTCGTCGAGGAGGACCTGCCGGGGAACGCGGCGAGCATGGGCGACTACCTGCAGACCGAACTGGACGCCGCCATCGGCGACGAGGTGCGCGATATCCGCGGGCAGGGCCTCATGCTCGGCGTCGAGGTGAAACGCGGGGCGAACCGCCTACTGCCGAAGTTGGCGATGAACCACGGGATACTGGCGCTCCCCGCGGGGCGAACGGTCCTCAGACTGCTCCCGCCGCTTGTCGTCGAGCAGGAGCACTGTGACAGCGTCGTGGACGCGCTGTCGGAGGTCGTGTGATGAGCGAGTCACCCTGTACGACCGGTGAGGGCGCCGGCTCGCACGTCTCGGACGCGGCGGCCCGCGAACTGCTGGAGGAGGTCGTCGCCACGCCCTCGGTCACCGGAGAGGAACGCGCGTGCGCCGAACTGCTGGTCTCGTTCTTCGAGTCCCACGGCCGCGAGGCGTGGCTGGACGACGTGGGCAACGTCCGCGCGCCCGCCGACGACGCAGTGCTCCTGACCTCGCACATCGACACCGTCCCCGGGGACATCCCCGTGCGCGTAGAAGACGGCGGGTCGGCGGAGACGACCCGAGACGGAGGCGGTGAAGCCGCCGAGGCGAACGAGGACGGCCCCGAGCTCTGGGGGAGAGGGAGCGTCGACGCGAAGGGTCCGCTGGTGGCGATGGCCGTCGCCGCGGTCAGCACGGGCGTCTCGTTCGTCGGCGTCGTCGGCGAGGAAGTCGACTCGCGAGGGGCGCACCACCTCGTCGAGGACCGGGCCGCCCCGGAGGCCGTCGTCAACGGCGAACCCTCCGGATGGGACGGCATCACCCTCGGCTACCGGGGGCTGCTGGCGGGCACGTACGTCGCCACGAGTGCCTCCGGGCACACCTCCCGCCCCGAGAACAACGCCATCCAGGACGGGATGGACTGGTGGAACGCGGTGACCGCCGCGTTCGCGGACGACGGCGACGAGTGGACGCCAGTCTTCGAGCGCGTCACCCCGAAACCCATCGACGTGCAGGGCGGGACGAGCGACGACGGCCTCTCGGTGGAGGCGACGATGGAGGTGCAGTTCCGCGTTCCCCCCTCGCTGACCGTCGACGAGGTGCGCGAGGTCGCCGACGGGGAACTGAACGGCGGGACCGTCCGCTGGCACGACTCGGTGCCCCCCGTCATGCAGAGTCCCCGGACCGAGGTGGCCCGCGCGTTCCGCGTCGCCATCCGCGAGGCGGGCGGCGACCCCCGCCTCCTGCGCAAGACGGGCACCGCGGACATGAACCTCTACGCGAAGGCGTGGGACTGCCCGATGGTGACGTACGGGCCGGGCGACTCGGACCTCGACCACGCGCCCGACGAGCACCTCTCGCTCGCGGCGTTCGACCGCTCGGTCGCCGTCCTCGAATCGGTCGCGCGCACGCTGCAGGGTGAGTCCTGATGCGCGGGGACGGTACCCCGCGTCACCTCGTCGACGTCGACGACCTCTCGCGGGAGGAACTGCTGGCGGTCCTCGACCGCGCGGCGGCGCTGAAGGGGTACGTCGAACGGGGCGACCCGCATCGCTACCTCGACGGGCAGACCCTCGGGATGGTCTTCGAGAAGCCCTCGACGCGCACCCGCGTCTCCTTCGAGACAGGGATGACACAACTGGGCGGGCACGCTATCTTCCTCGGGCCGGACGACATCGGCCTCGGGGGGCGCGAACCGGTGAAGGACATCGCGCGCACCCTCTCTCAGTACGTCGACTGCGTCATGGCGCGCGTGTTCGACCACGACGACGTGGTGGAACTCGCGGAGTACGCGACGGTGCCCGTCGTCAACGGCCTGACCGACGACGCCCACCCCTGCCAGACGCTCGCCGACCTCCTCACGGTCCGCGAGACGGTGGGTCTCGACGCCTCCGTCGCGTGGGTCGGCGACGGCAACAACGTCGCCCAGTCGTTCGTGCTGGGGGCGGCCCTCGCGGGCGTCGACCTCACCGTCGCCGCGCCCGACGGCTACGGCATCGACCCGGCGGTGCTCGACCGGGCCGCCGAACTCGGGACGGCCCCGGAGACGACCGACGACCCGGCGGCGGCCGTCGCGGACGCCGACGTGGTGTACACCGACGTCTGGGTCAGCATGGGTCAGGAGGGCGAACGCGAGGAGAAACTCGCCGTCTTCGAGGACGGCGGCTTCCAAGTGAACGACGCCCTGCTCTCGGAGACGGACGCACAGGTCATGCACTGCCTGCCCGCTCACCGGGGCGAGGAGATAACCGACGCCGTCGTCGAGAGCGACCGGGCGCTGGTCTGGCAGCAGGCGGAGAACCGTCTGCACGCCCAGAAGGCGCTGTTGACCTGGCTGCTGGACTGAGACGGCGGGACGGCCCGCCGGGACCGGTCGAGCGGTGGGCCGGTGTTCAGTCCTCGCGGAGGAGTTCGAGCAGCCGTTCGTGGAGGTCGGCGAGACCCCGTTCGGACGGCATCCCGCGGCCGTACACGGAGAGGGTGTCGAACCCGGAGAGGCCGTGCTCGCCGGACTCGTCGCGCTCCCAGAACAGCCAGGCGGTGTCATCGTCCGGTTCGAGGCCGGTGTCCGCGACCGGGAACCGCAACTGGAGCGCCTCGACGGTCTCGGCGTTCTCACCGTGGCCGTGGGTCCGCTCGACGACCTCGCCACCGTCGACCGGGCGTGCGCCCTCGCCGTCGTCAAGCGCGCTCCGGGAGCCGAAGCGGTAACGGACGTCCTCCCCGGTCGGGTCGAACGTCGTCCGCTCCCCGTCGCTCAGGAACTCGGAGGGGAGGACGGTGGCGTGGTCGGGGTCGTCGAGGTCGACGAAGTTCTCGGCGTTCCCCGGCTGGAGGTCGACGTCGAGTTCAGCGGGGAAGTGCGCCGCGGCCACGCCGCTGAGGGCGGGAACGCCGACGACACCGGCGGCGACCGCGGCGGACCCGACTCACAGGAACCGGCGACGACTCGCGGACGGAACGGGTGGATTCTGTCGGTCCACGTCCATCGCGTCCTGATTCGGCGGCGAACATCCGCGTTCTGGTCGAATCGTCGAATCGCCGAATCGACATATCTGTTCTGAGACCCGTCACTCGGCGGTCGGGAACTCGCGGGCGCTCGCGGACCGGACGTGCGAAAAGCAGTCTTCGGGGTGGGTGCGTCAGTAGCCCCGCATCGAGGGGAACAGCGCGCCGAGCACCGCACCGTAGACGACGTGGCCGAGGAGCGACATCGTGTCGAACGTCGGGACGACAGTCTCCATGCCCATCGCGCCCAGCCAGGCGGGCATCACGATGCTCGCGGCGACGACCCAGAGGACGACGCCGTAGGCGACGCCGAGGGCCGTACTGGAGCCGATGTCGTCGGCGTAGCGCCCGAGGTTCCCGTAGCGGACGATGGCGGCGAACAGGACGCCGAACACGGCGGAGTGCGCGAGGTGGGCGGTGACGCCGGCCAGCGACCCCTCCAGACCGTAGAGGGCGGGGATGGCCGTCGAGAGCGTCTCGGGCATCGTGATGGCCATCAGCGCGCCCATCGCGACGCCGCCGGCGATGCCGGCACCGACCGGTCCGAGCCACCCGGGCGTCTCCATCGCCGCGGCGGCCTCGGGACTGGTCGGTTGTGGGGTCCGCATCTCTGGAGTCATGACCGAGAGTACTGAGACCGGACGGACGCATGAAGCTGACCCGTCACAGAACGGGTCGACCCCTCCGGCTCGCTGACCGTCCACCCGGACGTCCGGAGTCGCCGTCACGACGCCGGCTCAGAGCTCCCTGAGCCGGGGGAACGTCGCGCCGACGACGGCGCCGAAGACGACGTGCCAGAGGAGGCTCGTGGGGTCGAGGTTCGGCCACGGCAGGCCCGCTGCCACGGGCGACCCGACCGCGCCCAGCCACAGGGGCATGGCGATGCCTGCCGCGAGGAGCCACGCGACCATCCCGTAGGCGAGACCGAGGGCGGTCGACTCCACGACGGACGTCTCGACGGCCGCGAGGTGGGCGACACCGGCGTAGAAGAGGCCGAACACCGCGGCGTGTGCGAGGTGGGCGACCCACCCGGCGACCGGGTTCGGCGGCGGCGCGAGGCCGTAGAGGCTCGGCACCGCCATCGAGAGGACCGCGGGGTTCATCGCGCTCATGACGACGCCCATCACGAGGCCGCCCGCGAGACCGGCGAGGAGACCCCCGCGCCACGCGGTCGTCTCGGGGTGAGTCGGAATCGTGGCGAAGGCCTCCTCGCGCATGACGGGTGCGTCTACCTGCCGCGCGGTATAACCCCCTTTCGCGTGTGCAGTGCTAGCGCACGATCATCGGTCGGCCGCGAGTCGTTCTCCACGGGGACGTCTCGGCGGACACACGTACACGGGCGCGGAACCGACTCACCGGAGTGTCAGCGGGGACGCGACGGCCGACGCTCAGACGGCGTCGGCAAGCGGGACCACCGCGTCGGACTGGACCCAGGCGCGGTGGTTCCTGCGGTCGTAGACGAGACCCTCGCCGGTCACCAGTTCGAGGAAAGCGTACAGTGCGCCCTCACCGTCGTGGTCTCGTCGCCGTACCGCGTCGCGGGAGTCGGTGGTCGGGGTCATCTCGGGGCGTCGGTCGGGGGAGGTCCCTTTCTCGACGATAGGAGGTACCCTTCGGGAAGTGATAAACGTTAGCTATTGTCATGGTTACGCGGTAAGGCGGGGGATACCGTCGTCACGGGTGGGGAGGGTGAACCCGATTGACGGCAGACCAACAGTCTTAGTGCTCGGTGCCCAGAACACACGCGAATGGGAACGCCGACTGTCGTGGAGGCGGGCGAGTACAGCACGGAGGAGCTGATAGACCTCCTCCAGTCGGGCGAGCGCGTCGTCGTCAAGACGGAGTTCCTCGGGTCCACCCACGAGGTAACCCTGCGCTGGGACGGCACGACGTACTACTGCGACACGCCGACGCGCCTCCACAAGCACGACGACGTCGAGGAGATGCGCTTCTGCCTCCAGAAGAACGGCTACGCCGCCGAGGAGTAGGGACCGACCCGGCGACGGCCGCGGTCGGGTCGCACACGGCGGGGGTAGGTTGATTTATCCCGCGAACCCCGCTAGCAGGCGTATGGACGCCGACCCGAGCCCGGACCGGTTCCGGGCGCTGATGCTCGACGAGGAGCCACAGTTCGCGGACGTGCTCTCCTGTGTCTTCGACATCCAGCGACACGAGAGCAGCACCTACCTCGCACTACTCGACAATCAGGGGAGTACGGTTGCGGAACTCGCAGACGTGGTCGACCGCGACCGCTCGAACGTCAACCGCTCGCTCGCCACCCTCCGCGAGAAGGGCCTCGCCGAACGCCAGCGTCGCCTGCTCGACGGCGGCGGCCACGTCTACCAGTACACCGCCACCGAACTCCCCGACGCGAAGGAACTGATGCACGAGACGCTCGACGAGTGGGCCGCCTACGTCCACGACCGAATCGACGAGTTCGGCGACGCCTGACTACGCGTCGGACCTCTCGCCGTCGACGGACAGCAGACCGGGGTAGTCGGCGATGATGCCGTCGACACCCGCCGCGGCCAGTCGCTCCGCCTGATACCACGTCCCGACGGTGTAGACGTTCACGGCCCGCCCCTCCTCGTGGGCGACTGCGAGGAGGTCCGTGTCCGACCAGTCCGACCCCTCCGTGTAGTACTCGTCGCCGTAGAACGGCGTCCCCTGCACCATGTTGTACGGCGGGTGGACCGCCTCGGCGTCGTACTTGCGGGCGATGGCGAGGCCGTCTTCGACGGAGTCCCACAGGAGAGGCGCGACGGGCACCGAGTCGTCCGTCTCGCGTACGGTGGCGAGGGCCGCCTCGTAGAACGACGAGGCGAGCACCGGGTTCTCGTAGCGCTCCGCGACGTCCAGTACCCGTTTGGTGAACGGCCGCCAGACCGCCTTCTGCGCCTCCAGCGTCTCCCCCGAGAGGTGTTCCGCGAACCGGAGGTCACCCGAACCGGGGTTCTTGAACTCGATGTTGACCGCGTAGTCGTCCGGGATGGCGTTCATCACCTCCGTGAGCAGTGGGACGGTCCCGCCGCTGTGGAGCACTTCGGCGCTCAGGACGGTGTCGCGGGGCGTCTCCCAGACGAGTCCCTCGGTGTCGGTCAGGCCGCGTTCGCCGCCGTCGCGTTCGGCGAGGCCGTCGTCGTGGAAGACGACCACCTCACCGCCCTCACAGGCCATCACGTCTATCTCCACCATGTCGGCCCCGTCACGAGCCGAGCGCACACACGCCTCGACGGTGTTCTCGGGGTATCGCCCGGCGAACCCGCGGTGGGCGACGACGGTCGTGTCGGCAGCGGTGTACTCGTCGTTCCCACCGGTATCGTCGTCCGCTCCTTCGTCCTCGTTCTCCGCTTCGTCTGCACTCCCGAGGCCGACGAGACCCGTCCCGACGGCGGCCGTCCCCACCCCGGTGACGAACTGGCGGCGGCGGACGGTCGATTCGCTGGACGGGTGTCGGCTGGAGTCGTCGTCGGACATCGAGTGTGTCCGCGCGAGGGATCCTATAGCGAGTTTATATTTCTACGATTGGTCACAAATTCATCCTCGTTCGTGTCGGTACGGCTATATTCCACACCGGAACCGGCGCCGGAGGAGACGTGACAGGGGGCACGACGGGGCACGTGACGGCACGCGTCGACCGGCAGGAAACACCCCGACCGACCCACTTTTGGCCGCCCCGTCCGGACGCCGGACAATGGCTGACCTGGACCTCTCGACCCCCGTTCCCGATGAGGCGGACGACGGCGTCTGGCTGGCGTGCATCGAGTGCGGCGAGACGTTCGCCCCCTTCGACGAGGTGCGCTACACCTGCGACGACTGCGACGGCCTGCTGGAGGCGCGCTACGACCGCTATCCTACCCTCGAGGAGTTCGCCGAGCCGCGCTCGGCGGCCAGCCGGGCGTCGTCCGGCGCTGTCGACGGACGAGGGGTGTGGCGCTACGCCGCCTCGCTGCCCTTCGAGGAGGGTGTCTCGCTGCCCGAGGGCGACACCCCACTCCACGAGGTACCCCGACTGGAAGAGAGCGTCGGCGTCCGCAACCTCCGCATCAAACACGAGGGGATGAACCCGACGGGGAGCTTCAAGGACCGCGGGATGACCGTCGGCGTCCGCGTCGCGCGCGAACTCGGCGTCGAGCGCCTCGCGTGCGCCTCGACGGGTAACACGAGCGCCACCCTCGCCGCCTACGGCGGCCGGGCGGACATGGAGACGCTCGTCCTCCTCCCGACGGGGAAGGTTGCCGCCGGAAAGGTGGCGCAGGCCGCCCTCCACGGCGCGCGCATCCTCGAAGTCGACGGCAACTTCGACGCCTGCCTCGACATCGTTCAGGACCTCGCCGACCGCGGGGAGGCGTACCTGCTCAACTCGCTCAATCCGTTCAGACTGGAGGGCCAGAAGACCATCGGCTTCGAGATCCTCGAACGGTTCTACGAGGACGAGGGCCGCTTTCCCGACCGAATCGTCCTCCCGGTGGGCAACGCGGGCAACACGGCGGCGCTCTACAAGGCCTTTCGCGAACTCGTCCAGTCCGGGTCGCTCGCGCCGGGCGACGTGCCCATGCTGACCGGCGTGCAGGCCGAGGGCGCGGCCCCGATGGTCGAGGCCATCGAGAACGGGAGCGACGAGGTCCAACGGTGGGAGGAGGTGGAGACGCGTGCGACGGCCATCCGCATCGGCAACCCGGTCAACGCGCCGAAGGCGCTCCCCGGCATCAGGGAGACGGGCGGCACCGCCGTCGCCGTCAGCGACGAGGAGATAACCCGCGCACAGCGTGCTCTCGCAGAGGAGGGCGTCGGCGTCGAACCCGCCTCCGCCGCCAGCGTCGCCGGCCTCCGCAAACTCCGGGAGGACGGAACCGTCGACGCGGGCGAGGACGTGGTCTGTCTCACGACGGGGCACCTCCTCAAGGACCCCGAGGCGGCCGCCGAGGCCGGGACCGACCCCGAACCCGTCCCGAACGACACCGACGCGGTGCTCGCACATCTGGAGGGGCGAGCCACGTCGGGCGGGAAGGGTCTACTCGGCCGACTCCGCGGTCGGCTGCGCTGAGTCGGCGACGGCACCGCGCTCCACCGACCCGTCGCCTGCGAGGCGCGGCGTTTTCTCCCGGGGCGGCCTACTCGGCGTATGGCAACAGACACCTCGCAACAGGACGCGCGGATGGAACTCGAACCCGACGCGTTCCACGAGGGCGACGAGGGCTTCTACGTCGACTGCCCCGAGTGTGGCTCCCCGGCGTACCTCACCGATGTCATCGAGAAGGGTCGCTGTCGGGGCTACCTCGGCGACCCCGAGACGACCGAGAACGTCGACCAGGAACCGACGTGTTCGGCGGAACTCACCCTCGAACTCGTCTGGGAGTCCTGATTACTCGTTGTTGAGCGCGAGGTACTGCGCGCGGATGATGCGCTCGTCCTCCTCCAGTTGCTCGATGAGTTCGTCGGGCACCTCGCTGTCCAGCGAGTACACCGTCAGAGCCTCCCCGCCGATGGTCTCGCGGCCGTTGTACATCCCCGCGATGTTCACGTTGTTCTCACCCAGCACCGTCCCGATGAAGCCGATGACGCCCGGCTTGTCGTGGTTGCGCGCGACGAGCATGTGGCCGTGGGGGATGGCGTCGACGCGGTAGCCGTCTATCTGGACGATGCGCGGGTCGTCACCCGCGAACAACGTCCCGCACACCCGGATGTCCTCCTCGCCGTCGCTGACGACGACGCTGACGCGCGACTGGAAGACGTCCGACTGGCTGGTCTTCGACTCGGTCACGTCGATGCCGCGTTCCTCGGCGACGCCGGGGGCGTTGACGGCGTTCACGCGCACTTCGAGCGGACGGAAGACCCCCTTGAGGGCGCTCGCGGTGACGATTTCGACCTCCTCCTCGGCGATGTCGCCCGCGTACTCCACCTCGACGCTGTTGACCCGGCCGTCGAACAGTTGGACGGCGATGCGTCCGGCCGTCTCCGCGAGGCCGATGTAGGGGCGGACGCGGGGGAAGGCGCTCCTGTCGACGGAGGGGGCGTTGAGCGCGTTCACGACGGGTTCGTCGTTGATGGCGGCGATGACCTGGTCGGCGGCGCTCGTCGCCACGTTCTCCTGTGCGGCCTCCGTCGACGCGCCGAGGTGTGGCGTGACGACAATCTCGTCCACGTCCAGCAGGGGGCTGTCGGGATCGAGCGGTTCGTCCGCGAACACGTCGAGGGCCGCCCCCGCGAGGGTGCCCTCCTCGACGGCGGCGGCGAGTGCCGCCTCGTCGACGATGCCGCCGCGGGCGCAGTTCAGGACGAAGCCGTCGCCGAGGCGGGCGAGTTCCTCGCTCCCGATGAGACCCTCCGTCTCCGGGGTAAGGGGGGTGTGGATGGTGAGGAAGTCCGCCCGGTCGAGCACCTCGTCCAGTTCGGCGAGTTCCGCGCCCAACTGGTCGGCGCGGCTCTCGCTGATGTAGGGGTCGTAGGCGACGAGGTCCATGCCGAGTGCGCCGAGGCGCTTCGCCACCTCCTGTCCGACCCGGCCGAGGCCGACGATACCGAGCGTCTTGTTGTTCACCTCGCGGCCGAGGTAGTCGCCCTTGGCCCACTCGCCGTCCTTGAGGCGGGCGTGGGCCTGCGGGATGGAGCGGGCGACGGCGAACGCCATCGCGACGGTGTGTTCGGCGGCGGCGCGGACGTTCCCCTCGGGGGCGTTGGCGACGATGACGCCGCGTTCGGTGGCGGCGTCGATGTCGATGTTGTCCACGCCGATGCCGGCCCGGCCGACGATGACGAGTTCGGGCGCGGCGTCCAGCAACTCGGCGTCCACCTTGGTGCCCGAGCGGACGATGAGGCCCGCGGCGTCGCGAATCTGCTCGCGGAGGTCGGCGCCCTCTACGTCGTACGCGGTCACCACGTCGTGGCCCGCCTCGCGAAGCCGGTCCAGCCCGGCGTCCGCGATGGGGTCCGTGACGAGTATCTTCATACCTCCCCCTGACGGCGGGCGTCGATAACCGTTTCCGACACCGGCCAACCTTGCACTCGCCCGGGCGAGCGCGAACCGGTGGCCTTGAAGCGCCCCACCTCCCAAGCGAGGGTATGGCACTCGTCGCGTTCGACTTCGACGGAACGCTCTCAGACTCCGAGATGACCGTGCTGCTCGGCGACCAGAACGGCACCGCCGACGACATGGCCGCCATCACCGAGCGAGCGATGAACGACGAGATCGACTACGCCACCAGCCTCCGCGAGCGGGCGGCCCTGCTGGAGGGCCTGCCCGAGGCGGCCGCCGAACGCGCCTACGCGCAGGTCGAACTCCGCCCCGACGCCGCCCCCCTCGTCAGCGCCCTGCGCGCGGCGGGCCACCACGTCGCCATCCTCACCGGCGGGTTCGAGCGGGGGGTCGAACGCGCCCTCGAACGCGAGGGCGTCTCGGTGGACACCGTCGTCGCCAACCGCCTGCCCGTCGACGGGAGCGAACTCACCGGCGAGGTCAAGGGGCCACTCATCGAGGGGACGAAGGACGACGCCCTCGCGGACCTCGCGAGGGACGTCGGCGTCCCCATCGAGGACACCGTCGCCGTCGGAGACGGGGCGAACGACCTCCCCATGCTGGAGGTGGCGGCCCTCGCGGTCGGCTACGACCCCAAGCCCGCCGTCGAACCCGTCTGCGACGCCGTCGTCACCTCGATGACGGACCTCCGGGCGCTGTTCGAGGAGCGCGGCCTGCTCTGAGGCGGACGTCTGACACACAGTTAAGAAGACGGACGTGTTCTCCCGCAGTATGCTCTCGTGGCTCACCACACTGCCCCGCCTCGCCGTCGTCGGGGTGCTGGTGTGGGTCAGCGACAACCCCCTCCGCGTGTCGGCGCTCGTGATGGCGCTCGTCGCGGGGGGCGTCCTCGCGCGGGTCCTGCGGGCGGCGGCGCACGCGACGGGGACGACGCTCCGCGACCTGCCGGCGTCGCTGGCGGTCGAGGTGGCGCTCGGCTACCCGGCGTACGTCGTCGCCCTCGTGGTGGGCGTGGGCGCGTTCGTCGCGTGGCGATAGAACAGCACGGTGTGTTCGGGCGGCCGTGTCGCCGCCCGGACGGTTCAGTCGTCGATTTCGACCGCGAACGGCGCGGACTGGGCGACGACGGTGTCGCCGTCGAACAGTTGTGCGACGATGACGTCGACGGCGTCGACGCCCTCGGAGTCGACGTTCCAGCTGTTGTCCTCGGGGGCGATGCCGACGGTCCCGACCCCCTCGATGGGTTCGTAGGTCGTCACGCCGCCGGACTCCTCGACGCGGGCGAGGCCCACCTCGAGGTCAGAGTCGCTGGCGGCGCCGCGGGCGCGCAGTTCGTTCTTGTCGGGGCGGTACTCGGCGCGGGCGATAGAGACGTTGAAGTCGCCCGTCTCGCCGCTCCCGGCGACGAAGTCGAGTTCGGCTATGAAGATGTTCAGGACACCGCCGGCGTAGTAGCCCTCACCGGACACGATGGTCCCGAGGGGAACCTGGTCGGGGGTGAGCGACGCCCCGGCCGCGTCGGTGTAGCCCGGGAACGCCATCCGGGGGTCGTCGATGGGGTCGAACTGAACGCCGTTGACGTGGAGGACCCCGCCGGTGTTGTCGGTGACGACGCCGAAGACGACGTTCTCGGCGGGTTCGAGGACCGCGCTCCCGACGACGAGGGTCAGCGGGTCGGTGCTCTCGATGGTGCCCGACCCCTTGAACGTGCCGCCGACGAAGCCCTCGGGGCGGTTCGGGAGATTGCCGGCGGACGCCTGGTCCATGGAGAGGACCGCCCCGGACGGCGAGGTGAGGGTGGAACTCGCCCGGACGTCGAGGGTCATGCCCATCGCGACGATGGTCCCCGTGTTGCCGCTGCCGGAGATGGACGAGATGGGACCCTCCACCTCGAACTCGGTGCCCGCCGGGACTTCCTGTGCCGCCGCCGTGAAGCCGAGACCGCTGGTGAGTGCCGCAGCGCCCGCGAGCTTCAGAACCGTTCGTCTGTTGAATTGAATGTCGCTCATAATGACAGCCGTGTGTTCGGAGATGGGTTCATAAAGGGTGGACGAAGGACGGGGGCGGTTGGGGAAGGATAGGGTGGGATAGGGAAGGAACGGGGTCGTTCGTCCCCCGAATGGCTAGGCTCGTACCCCCCGAAACCCCCCCGATTCGCGCCCGTGTTCGCATACCAGCACGACTCCCGCGACGGCGTGCCAGAGCGAATCCACTCCCGACGCGCGACTCACCACGGCACGCAGTTTGTTTCAGTTCGAAACCAGGGAAAGAGAGCCAGGGGGCGTCGACTCACCCCCCGCCGAACAGGGAGGCGTGGACCGGCGCGAAGTCCGACTCGGACTCGTAGTTGCCCGCCGTGTCCCTGACGGCGGTGCCGCGGACGCCCTTGGCGAGGAAGTCGCGGAGTGGCGCGGCGAGTTTCCCCGGTTCGACGAGGAAGGCGTCGTGGCCGTGGTCGGACTCGACGACGTGGTGGGCGACGGGGGAGTCGCTGGCGCGAAAGGCCTCCGCCACCGTCTCGCTCTGCTCGACGGTGAAGTGCCAGTCGCCCGTGTAGGAGAGACAGAGCGCCTCGCCGTTGAACGCGGCCAGCGCCGCCTCGTCGCTGGCGTGGCCCGCCGCGAGGTCGTAGTCGTCCATCGCCCGCGTGAGGTAGAGGTAGGAGTTGGCGTCGAATCGCTCGACGAACCGCTCGGCCTGGTAGTCGAGGTACGACTCCACGTCGCGGTACGGGAAGAACGCGGCGGCGGGGTCGGCAGGGAACGTGTCGCGTTCGCCGTCGCGGCCAGCGACGCGCCGCCCGAACTTCGCCTCCATCGAGTCCTTCGAGAGGTACATGACGTGCCCGAGTTGCCGGGCGAGGGCGAGGCCGTTCCGTGGACCCTCCTCCGAGTCGTAGTAGTCCCCGCCCTGCCAGTCGGGGTCGGAGGTGATGGCCCGGCGCGCGATGGCGTCGAGGGCGAGACACTGCGGGTCGAGGCGGGCCGCGCCCGCGACGCAGGCCACCCGCGAGGCGTGGTCGGGGTAGCGTTTCGCCCACTCCAGCGCGTTCATCCCGCCGACGCTCCCGCCGACGACGGCGTGGAGCGTCTCGATGCCGAGGTGGTCGAGCAGGCGTCGCTGGGCGCGCGTCCAGTCCGCGACGGTGACCGCGGGGAAGTCCGTCCCGTACGGGTCGCCCGTCTCGGGGTGTTCGCTGGCGGGGCCCGACGAGCCGTAACACGACCCGGGGACGTTCGCGCAGACGACGAAGTACTCCGTGGTGTCGATGGGCTTCCCCGGCCCGACGACGGTGTCCCACCACGCGCGGGCCTGCCCGCTGGTGTTCTCCTCTCCCCGCCCCTTCCGGGCGACGTGGTGACTCCCCGTGAGCGCGTGGCAGACGAGGACGGCGTTCTCGCCGTCGAACTCGCCGTACGTCTCGTAGGTGAGTTCCAGTTCGGGGATGGACTCCCCGCACTCGAAGCGGAACTCGTCGAGTTCGACAGTCTGACTCATCTGCTCTCACCCTCGATGGCCGCCGACAAGTCCGTGACGATGTCCGCGGGGTCCTCGATACCGACCGAGAGGCGCACGAGGTCCGGCGTCACCCCCGAGGCGCGCTGTTCGGCCTCGCTCAACTGGGCGTGGGTGGTGGAGGCGGGGTGGATGACCAGCGACTTCGCGTCCCCGATGTTGGCGAGGAAGCGGACCAGTTCCACGTCCTCGCAGAGGCGCTTGCCCGCCTCGAAGCCCCCTTCGAGTCCGAACGCGACGACGCCCCCGAAGCCGCCCTCCAGATACCGTCGGGCGGTCTCGTGCGTCTCGTGGGAGTCCAGTCCGGGGTAGGTGACCCACGCCACCTCGGGGTGGTCTGCCAGCCACTCCGCGACGTGGAGCGCGTTCGCACAGTGCCGTTCCATGCGCAGCGAGAGCGTCTCGATGCCCTGCAGGGTGACCCACGCGTCGAACGGCGACTGCTGGTCGCCGAGCGAGCGCAGGCCACGCTGGCGAACGGCCTCCGTGAACGCCCGGTCGCCGTAGCGTTCGGCGAAGTTGACGCCGTGAAACGCGGGGTTCTCGCCGCCCACCTCGGGGTACTTCTCCGGGTAGTCGGCCCACGGGAACGACCCGCCGTCGACGAGCGTCCCGCCCACCGTCGTGCCCGACCCGTGGAGCCACTTCGTCGTGGACTCCCAGACGAGGTCCGCGCCGTGTTCGAGCGGGCGACACAGGGCGGGGGTGGCGAACGTGTTGTCCACGAGCAGCGGCGTGTCGTGCTCGTGGGCCACCTCCGCGACGCGTTCGATGTCGGCGGTGACGAGCGAGGGGTTGCCGATGGTCTCGAGGTGGACGTACGCCGTGCGTTCGTCGATTGCCTCGGCGTAGGCGTCGTAGTCGAGGGTGTCGACGAAGCGCGCCTCGATGCCCCGACGGTGCGCGGTGTGCGAGAGGTAGGCGTGCGTACCGCCGTAGATGGACGACGCGGAGACGACGTTGTCGCCCGACGAGGCGAGGACGAGCGTCGCGGCGTCGAGGGCGGCCATCCCCGAGGCGGTACAGAGCGCCCCCGTCCCCGATTCGAGGTCCGCAAGGCGTCGTTCGAGCGTCGACACTGTCGGGTTGGAGATGCGCGAGTAGACGTCCCCCTCGTCCTGAAGGGCGTAGCGGTCGGCCGCGGTGTCGGCGTCCGGGAACTCGTACGAGGAAGTCTGGTAGATGGCTGGGGCCGCCGCGCCCGTCGTCGGGTCCGCGCGCTGGCCCGCGTGGACGCAGCGCGTCCCGAACCCCCAACCGTCGGCGCGGCGGTGTGCCTCCGCCCGTGGTGTCTCGTCGCCGCTCATGTTTGTGGTGCATATAGCCCGAACATCCTATAACCACGAGTTACGGCAAGGCTTGCGGGGAGCGGCGGCTCACAGCGGGGAGAGCGAGGAAAGCGGGAGAGGAGTGCCGCGTCAGTCGGTGGTCGCCGTGGCGTCTGCCGGGCGCTGGCGTTCCCCTTCCGCGTTCCGGCGGTTGAAGAGCGTGAGCGCGCCGAACAGCACCCCACCGGCCACCCGCAGGACGAGGTCGAGGCCCGTGATGGCGGCCACGTCGCCGCCGAGGCCGAGACCGGTCACGTCACCGACGGCGCTCAGAAGGAGCGTCGGGGCCATGAGCAGGAGTGCGGCGAAGGCGAACAGGGCGCGCTCACCCCGGTCGGCCGTGCCGTAGAGGTAGCCGATGACCGTCGCGCCCAGTGCGACCACGCCGAGGAACACCCCCGCGACGGGGATGATCACCCCGAACAGGAGGAACGCCGGGTCGCTGAACACGCTGAGTCCGACGACGCTGGCGTCGGCACCCGTCCCCTGGATGAGGAGGATACCGGGCGTGAGCGCGAACGCGAAGGGCACGATGGCCTTGTTCAGCGAGAGCGAGAACGCCTGTACCCCCGTCTGGAACGGGTCGGACTTGGCGATACCACTCGCCGCGTACGCCGCGACGGCCACGGGCGGCGTGATGTCCGCGATGACCCCGAAGTAGAGGATGAACAGGTGGGCCGCTATCTCGGGGATGGCGCTCGACTCCACGATGGCCGGCGCGAGCAACGCCGAGAGGATGATGTACGTCACCGTCGTCGGCATCCCCATCCCGAGGATGATGGCCGACACCGCCGTGAACAGGAGCAACAGGACGATAGAGCCCGCCGACACCGCCTTGATGAGTGCGACGAGGTTCGGCCCGAGGCCCGTCACCGAGACGACGCCGGGGATGATGCCGGCGGCGGCGACGGCGATGACGACTTCGGTGGCGGTGCGCGCCCCCGAGTCCATCGACTTCAGGACGAACGTCCCGAACTTGTACGGGCTGTTCTCCGCGAGTCGTGGCCGCCCGAACGCCTCCGCGCTCCGTTCCGCCGCCAGGTCGACCTGGGCGTCGTAGTCCAGCAGGGGCGCTTCGAGGTACGGCCGGGCGAGCAACACGAGGACGCTCACGACGAACGTGATGGTCCCGAGGCTGCCGAGTGCGGCAGTCGCCGCCGCCATCGGCGGGAGCCCCGTCCCGCTCGCGCCACTGACCAGCCCCGTCAGTTTCGTCCCCGCGACGAGGTACGAGGCGAACTCGGCGACGGTGAGCAGGACGATACCGCCGAGCAGCGGGATGCGCGTCCGCTCGTTGTACGCCGCGACGAGTGCGACCAGCGCCATGATGGCCACGAGCGTGAACCACGCCGACCGCGAGACGGAGAGTTTCGCCACCAGCAGGTAGTACAGCAGGAGGACGATGGGGACGAGGTAGAACCACCCCTTCGAGAAGTGCGAGCGCAGTTCGACGATGTCCTCCTGCCGGAGACCGCCGATGCCCACCCGCGAGGCCTCGAGGTGGACCATCACCCACACGCCGAAGAAGAACACGACGGCGGGGATGGCCGCCGCCGTGATGATGTCCGTGAACGGCACGCCGAGGAACCCGACCATGAGGAACGCCGCCGCCCCCATGACGGGCGGGAGAATCTGCCCGCCCGACGAGGCCGAGGACTCCACCGCGCCCGCGAACTCCGCCCGGTAGCCAGAGCGTTTCATCAGCGGGATGGTGAACGCCCCCGTCGTCACCGTGTTCGCGATGGACGACCCGGAGATGGTGCCCATGAATCCGGAGGCGAGGATGGACGCCTTCGCGGGGCCGCCCTTCCGGGTGCCCGTCGCCGCGTAGGCGAGGTCGATGAACCACTTGCCCGCGCCGGACGTCTCGAGGAACGCCCCGAACAGGATGAAGATGTAGATGAACTGCACCGACACCGTGACGGGGATGCCGAACACCCCGTTCTCGGTGTTGTACCAGAGGTTCTGGACGATGGCCGGCCAGTTCGAACTGCTCTCGACGGTGGCGAGGACGCCGATGATGGGCGTGTCCGTCGAGATGAGGAAGCCGAAGCGGGCGTAGACGATGAACGCCGTCACGATGAGCATGAGATAGACGCCGAGCGTCCGCCGCGTCGCTTCGAGGACCAGCAGAACCCCGATGGCCCCCAGCACGAAAGCGTACGACAGGTCGCCGATTCCGGCGAGACTGGCGAGGGTGTCGAACGGTGGGAGGACCATCTCGGAGACGGGCCGCCCCGCCTCCAGTCCGAACACCCGCAGGTTCTGTATCTCCTTGAACTCGGTGACGATGTAGCCCGCCGAGAGTATCGAGAGGAGGATGAGCACGAGGTCGATGGGCGTCACCCGGTCGAACCCGTCGTCGACCATGAACCAGCGGACGCCGCGCCGGACGCCATCGGTCCCGCGGGTGACGGGGTGGCGTGCGCCGAGGCGACTGCGCAGGGCGGGTGCGACCCGGGCGAAGCGACTGGAGAAGAACCCGTCGCCGGCCGTCGCCGGGAACAGGAGGAACGCCAGTATCAGCGCGAACATCACGTGGATGGCGTTCAACTGGAGCAACTGGAGGGAGCCAAAGTCCAGTTCGACCGGCCCGAGCGAGAGGCGGAATATCTGGCCGCGGGCGGCGAGCCACATCTGGAACGCCGAGAAGGAGATGCCGACGATCGCGACGGCGATGGCCGCAAAGCCCGTGAGCGACCGGCGGCGCTCTATCTCCTGCAGCAACTCCTCCTGTTCTTCCTCGCTGAGTGTCTCATCGTCCTGATCGACCCCGCCGTCCGGGCGGGGGATCGGTTCGTCTGGGGTGTGTCTGTCGTCGGTCATGGTAGGCGAGAGAGGGCGACGTCGAGCGCGGAGCGGTCGACGACCGAGAGCCGGACGGACTGGCTGTCCGAGAGTTCGACGAGGTCGTACGTGTCGTCTCCGACGTGGAGTCGGTGGCCCGCGACCGGACCGGGCTTGACGTACAGTTCCTCGTAAGAGCCCTCGGGGTCGAAGACGAACGTCCCGTTCTCGATGGTGACGTTCGCGCGCGAGGGGAGACCGGCCCCGTACGACTCGAACTCCATGCGCGTCATGACGAGTTCGCCGTCGCGGACCGCGTAGGCGTCGAGGACACGTGTCTTCTCGACGCTGTGGGTGTACTCGAGGGCGACGGTCGTGTTCTCCTCGACGGGGGTGACGAGCAGCCGTTCGCCGGTGTCGGCGTCGCTGACGACCAGCGCCTGCCCGACGGGAATGGCCGATGCGCCCCCCACCGCGAGCAGGCAGACGAGCACCAGCACGGCTCCCTGTGCGACGCGCATAGCTATCGAGGGAGAACGCCGCGTCGAAGCGCTTTCGCGACGTTCTGTCACGGGGATATTAGCTGCTGTTCGAACCGTTGCCGGAGGCGTTACCGGAGCCGTTGCCGGAGGCGTTACCGGAGCCGGACCCGCCGCCGGCACCGAAGTATGCCTCCGCACCGGCGTGCAACGGGATGGACATGCCGTCCTGAGCGCTCTGCTTCGTGATGAACTCCTGCTTGATGGAGATCTGGTCGGTGTTGTCGAAGATGGCCTGCGAGACGGCCTCGACCGTGTCCGCGGGGACGCCCTCGCGTGTGGCGATCATCGCCTGCACGGACACCGTCGGGACGGCCTCGTCGAGCCCGTACGTTCCCGCGGGAATCTCGTCTTCGGCGTAGAACGCCGCGGCCTCGAGGACGTCCGTCCGATTCTGGCCCTCGATGGGGACGATGCGGATGTCGTTGGTGGTCGCCAGTTCCTCGACGGCACCGACGGGCCACCCGCCGACGACGAACGCGGCCTCGATGTCGCCGTTCTTCAACTGCTCGACGGCCTGGGAGAACCCGGTGTTCTGCTCGTCGTACTCGGTGATGCCGAGGGCCTCCAGAATCTGGACGGCGTCGACCTGCGTGCCCGACCCGAGGTCACCGGTGTTGATGGACGCACCCGAGAGGTCCGAGGGCTGTTCGATGCCCGTGTCGGCCAGCGTGACGATGTGGATGGTCTCGGGGTAGAGCGTCGCGACGCCGCGGAGGCTCTCGATGGCGTTGCCCTGGAACGCCTCGATGCCCTCGCCGTTGTACGCGAAGGAGGCGATGTCGTTCTGGATGAGGGCGAAGTCGGCGCTCCCCTGCGCGAGGCTGCCGACGTTCTCGACGGACGCGCCCGTCGACTGCACCTGCACGGTGAAGTCGGAGTTGCCCTCGATGATGTCCTTGAACTGGTTGGACAGCGGGAAGTACGTCCCGCCGGTGCCACCGGCGTGCCACGAGAGGCGGGAACTGCCACCGCCGCCGCCGTTGCCGCCCGAACCGTTGCCGGAGCCGTTGCCCCCGCCACCGCCGTTGCCGCCCGAACCGTTGTCGCCGCCGTCGCCGTTACCGTCACCTGTACAGCCAGCGAGGAGGGTCGCCCCTGCCGCACCCGTCGCAACTAGGAACTGTCGTCGATTGGTCTGTCGAACCATTGTCGGCAATAGCGAGCTAAAGAGATATAACTACATCGCAACAAGTCCCATTACTCGTCTATCAGGTATCTAGTGGGTATTGGGACGGTGTTCGAGAAGAACCTATCAAAAGTTCGTGGGTTGGACGCCGACGGTACGTCGACCGGCCGGGGCGAAACTGGGTGCCGCCGCGTCCCGTCGGTGCGTAGCTCTCCGCTCACGGACGGCCTGAACCCCGATCGAGGAGTGCGCGGACGCTCAGTCGAGTTGGTCGCGTGCGGCCGCCACGCCGGCGTCCACGTCGCACTCGACGCCGACGTCGCCGAGTGCCTCGCCGACGGTCCGGACCCCGCGGACCACCTGCTCGGAGGTGAGGTTGCCCATGTTGCTGACGCGGAATATCTCCCCGCCGAGGTGGGCCTGCCCGCCGCTGATGGAGACGTTGCGCTCGTCGACGGCGTCGAAGAACGCCCCCGCGTCGCTCCGGATGGTCTCCGGAAGGGCGATGGCGGTGAGCGTGTTCGAGAGTTCGGTGGGACCATCCGCGTCGGGGAACCCCGCCAGTCCGAGCGCCGCGAACCCCTCGCGGAACGCCCGTGCCTGCTCGCGGTGCCGGGCGATGCGGTCGGGCATCCCCTCCGCTTCGATCTCCTCGACGGCCACCGCCAGCGCCCGGAACAGCGGGACGGCGCTCGTGAAGGGCGTCTGGTGCTGGTCGGCCTTCCGAAGGTGCCAGTCCATGTCCTCGTAGAACGGGGCTGACTCGCCGTCGGCGCGTTCGACGGCCCGGTCGGTGACGAACAGCGCGCTGATGCCGGGCGGCGCGGCCAGCGCCTTCTGCCCGTCGGTGATGGCGACGTCGACGTTCCAGTCGTCGATGCGGAACTCGTCGCCGCCGATGCTCGTGACGCCGTCGACGACGAACAGGGCGTCGTGCTCGCGGGCGATGTCGCCCACCTCGCGGACGGGGTTGAGCAGGCCCGTCGACGTCTCGTTGTGGACGACGGTGACGACGTCCGTCTCGTCGGTGATGGCGTCGTCGACGGCCTCCAGGTCGAACGACTGGCCCCACTCCACCTCGACGGGCGTGACGCGTGCGTGACGGTCGGCGATGCGCTTGAAGCGCCGCCCGAACTTCCCGTTGACCAGCGCGACGACCTCGCTGTCGTCGTCGGTGAGGTTGGCGACGGCCATCTCCATCCCCATCGTGGCCGTCCCGTTGAGGACGAGGGGCGTCCCGGTACCCGTCGTCGACCCCTCGGGCGTCGACTGGGTGAAGACGTACGCCAGTCCGTCCTGTGCCCGTTCGTAGACGGCCTCGAAGGCGTCCGACCGGTGCGAGACCATCGGTTCGTCCATGGCGCGCCGGACGGCGTCCGAGAGCGGCACGGGACCGGGGTTCAACAGCAGGAAATCCTCCGACATAGCCGACCCTTACACGGAGCGGCCATAAGCCTCGTCCTCCTCACAAGCCTCGCCGCGGGACGGGAACGGCCGGTTTTTTAGCACGTATCGGTAACTCCCGGTAATGAGTACGGACACCCGCGAGGTCCCCGACAACCCCTACGTCGAGGACCCGCCGACGGCGTTCGACCCCGTCGAGGAACTGGACGCGGACGCCGCCCGCGAGCAAGCCGAGCAGTTGCGCGAGGCCATCCGCTACCACGACCGGCGCTACTACGTCGACGTCGACCCCCGGATACCGGACCGCGACTACGACGCTCTGTTCTCCCGGCTGGAGGCACTGGAGGACGCCTTCGACCTCCCGACGGCGGATTCCCCGACCCAGCGCGTCGGCGGGGTGCCCCTCGACTCGTTCGACACCGTCGAGCACGTCGCCCCCATGCGCTCTATCGACTCCAGCGGCGACGTCGAGGACGTCCGGGACTTCGACCGCCGGGTCCACGAGGGACTGGGCCTCGCACAGGGCGAGGGCGATGCGGAGGGCCAGTCGTCGCTCGACGCCTACAGCGGCGGCGAGGTACGATACCTCTGTGAGCCGAAGTTCGACGGCGTCTCCGTCGAGGTGATATACGAGGACGGCCGCCTGACCCGCGCCGCGACGCGGGGGGACGGCGCAACCGGCGACGACGTCACCGAGAACGTCCGGACCATCCGCTCGATTCCCCTCCGTCTCTCGGGGGACTACCCGGAGTTCCTCGCGGTCCGCGGCGAAGTGTTCATGCCCCGCGACGCGTTCCAGGCGTACAACCGCGAACGCGTCGAACGCGGCGACGACCCCTTCGCCAACCCGCGCAACGCGACCGCAGGGACCCTCCGACAGCTGGACCCGTCGGTGACCGCCGAACGGCCCCTCGACTGTTTCTTCTTCGACGTCCTCGAATCGTCTCACGAGTTCCCAACCCAGCAGAGCCGCCAGGAGACGCTCCCCGAGTGGGGCCTGAAGGTCAACGACCGGGTCGAACTGGTCGAGGACGTCGAGGCCGCTATCGACTACCGCGACCGACTGGTCGAGGACCGCGACGATCTGGACTACGAGGTGGACGGCGCGGTCATCAAGGTGAACGACCGCGACCAGTGCGAGCGGCTGGGGAGCACCTCCCGCGCGCCGCGGTGGGCTTACGCCTACAAGCTCCCCGCGCGCACCGAGGAGACCACCGTCCGCGACGTTGTCGTCCAGGTGGGGCGGACGGGGCGGCTCACCCCGGTGGCGCTGCTCGACCCGGTGGACGTCGCGGGCGTGACCGTCTCGCGGGCGAGCCTCCACAACCCCGACCAGATAGCGGAACTCGGCGTCGGCATCGGCGACCGGGTGAAGATTCAGCGCGCCGGCGACGTCATCCCGTACGTCGACGAGGTGGTCGAGGACAACAGCGAGGGGCACTTCGAGTTCCCCGCAACCTGTCCGGTCTGTGACTCCTCGGTCGAACACGACGGGCCGCTGGCGTTCTGTACGGGCGGACTGGCCTGCCCGGCACAGCTCCGGCGGGCCATCGAGCACTACGTGAGCCGGGGCGGACTCGACATCGAGGGCCTCGGCGCACAGAAGCTCGACCAGCTGGTGGAGGCGGGACTCGTGGAGTCCATCCCCGACCTCTACGCGCTCCGGGCGGCGGACCTCGCCCAGCTAGAGGGGTGGGGCGAGCGGAGCGCCGAGAACCTCGTCGAAGAGCTGGAGGCGGCGAAGGAGCCGCCGCTCGACGACTTCCTGACCGCGCTCGGCGTCCCCGAGGTGGGGCCGACGACGGCGACGAGCCTCGCCCGTGCCTTCGGCACGCTCGACAGGGTGATGGACGCCTCCGAGGAGGAGCTACAGGCCGTCGACGACGTGGGCCCGACCGTCGCCGGCGAGATTCGGACGTTCTTCGACAGCGAGCGCAACCGCGAGGTGGTCGAGGGCCTCCGCGAGGCGGGCGTCGAACCGAAGGAGATGGACGTAGAGACGGGCGACGCGCTCGACGGGTTGACGTTCGTCTTCACCGGGTCGCTCGACGGGATGACCCGCGGGGAGGCACAGGACCTCGTCGAGCGCCACGGCGCGAACGCCACCTCCAGCGTCTCGGGCAACACCGACTACCTCGTCGCGGGCGAGGGGGCGGGACAGAGCAAGCTAGACGACGCGGACGACGAGAACGTGCCGGTGCTCTCGGAGGAGACGTTCGCGGAGTTACTGGCCGAGTCCGGCATCGCGCTCGAAGAGGGGTCGTAGGTCCGAGCGGGGGCGGGCAGGCGACGGATCACGTGGAGTCGTCGGCCGCGTCGTCGCGCACGCGTCGCTCGGGGGACGCGGTCGGGTGTGAACCCGCGGGACGGCCGACGGTCGAAGTCAGGACACGGGGTCGCTGGTCCCGTTCTCCGTCAAAAAGGTGTGGTCGTCTCGCCGGTCCGGTTCAGAGGTCGGCCTTGCGGAAGCGGAGGTAGCCGAGCGTGAGCGGGACGACGAGCCAGAACGCGAGGACGACGAAGCCGAACCAGTCGTTCAGCCAGAACGCCTCGTTGTTGGCGCCCATGGGGACGCTCTCGTTCAGTTCCGTGAGCGCCGAGAACGCGAGCAGGTAGGCCTGTCGCGGGCTGAGGACGGCGAGGAACGTCGTGAGGTCCGCCCGGAACGCCTGGCTCCCGAGTTCGAAGTTGCTCATGATGGCCATCAGCGCGACCAGCAGCACCTGCCAGAGGAGCGTGAACAGCACCACGAGCGCGATGCCGATGGTGACGACGAGGTTCTCGGACTTGATGCCGGCCGAGAGGCCGACGCCGACGCTGACGAACGTCGTCCCCAGCAGGATGGTCATGAGGGTGAACAGCACGTAGTCGACGACCGAGAACGTACTCGCGAGGACGGCGAGGACGATGCCGCCGACGGCGAACCCGACGACGACGGCGAGCGTCACGACGACGCTCCGCCCGAGGAACTTCCCGAAGACGACGTCCTCGCGGCTGTGAGGCAGCGAGAGCAGTATCTTCAGGCTCCCCGTCTCGCGTTCGTTGCTCACCGCGCGGTAGCCCGTCAGCACGCCGATGGCCGGCAGGAGGATGGCCGTCGGGACGAGCAGCGACCCGATGAGGGCGAGGGCACCCTGCTCGGAGGAGCCGCCGCCCGAGCCGGCGATTTCGGCGAAGAAGTACGCCAGTCCGCCCACGAACAGGACGAAGACGGCGATGAGCGCCAGCAGGCGACGCGACCGGGCCGCGTCCTGAAAGTCCTTCTTGGCGACGGCGGTGAGACTCACGTCCGCACCTCCCCCTCGAGGTCGGCACCGTCGCGCCGCCCGTCGCGGCCGCCCTCGGTGTAGGAGACGAAGAGGTCCTCGAGGGAGGCTTTCTCCGTCGTGAAGTCGCGCACCTCGACGCCGGTGTCCTCGATGGCCGAGAGCACGGTGGTCTTGGAGGCGTCCTGGATGCTCACGACGATGGCGTTCCCGTTCGTCGTGACGTTCGAGACGCCGGGTACGTCGCGGGCCGCGGCGACGGCGGCGTCGGTCGGTTCGTCCACGGTGACGGTGAGCGTCGCGCCGGAGCCGGCGGAGGCGCGGAGGCCCTCGACGGTGTCCTCGGCGACGATCTGACCCTCCCGGAGGATGCCGACGCGGTCACAGACGGCGTCGACCTGCTCGAGGATGTGACTGGAGAAGAACACCGTCGCGCCGCGGGCGTTCTCCTGGCGGATGAGTTCGCGCATCTCGCGGGCCCCGTTGGGGTCCAGCCCCGTCGAGGGTTCGTCGAGGATGAGCAGGTCGGGTTGGCCCACGAGGGCCATCGCGAGGACCATGCGCTGGGTCATCCCCTTCGAGAAGCCCCCGGCCTTCCGGTCGGCGGCGTCCGCGATGCCGGTTCGTTCGAGGAGTTCCATCGGGTCGTCGTCCGCGTTCTTCGAGTCGATGGCGAACTCCATGTGCTGGCGGGCGGTCAGCCGGTCGTAGGCGTGGAACCCGTCGGGGAGGACGCCCACGCGCTGGCGGACGGCCGTCGACTCGGCCTGCGCGTCCATCCCGAGGACGCGGGCCGACCCGCTGGTCGGCCTGATGAAGTCCAGCAGGACGTTGATGGTCGTCGACTTCCCGGCCCCGTTCGGGCCGAGGAAGCCGTATATCTCGCCTTCCTCGACGGTCAGGTCGAGGTTCTGGAGGGCGACGACGTCGTCGCCGAACCGTTTCGTGACGCCGTCTATCTGTATGGCGGGCATAACGTACGCGCATTTCGATTCCCCCGTGAAAGACCTTGCTACTCTGTCAGACAGTCTCATCCGGAGCGTGCCGGTCGCGCATCCGGTCGGCCTCGGCGGCGTAGCGCTCGCGGGTCTCCTCGTCGTCGACGACGGTGAGGTCGCTCGGCGCGGTGTCGACGGCCGCCGTGACGCCGTCCTTGAGGAGGTGCGCCGAGCGCTCCTGCCGGAGGTACCGCTCGCCGTCAGGGGTGGCGTAGACGAGCGTGACGAGGTTCCGCGAGTCGTAGTCGCGTTCGACCAGCCACAGCCGCACCGTCCCGTCGCCGTTCTCGCTCATGTGTTCCGATTTCGGGCACGACTGGGGAGTATTTAATCGCATCGCGGCCCCTCGGTTCACCCTAGCACTCCCGCCTCCCGCGCGAGCAGGAGGGGCAGGAGCGTCCACCCGGTCGCCACGCCCTCGCGGGCCCGGTCGAGGGCGTCCTCGACCGGGACGAGTCGCACCGCGACGAACTCGTCGTCGTCGCGGTCCTGTGTCCCCGGTTCGAGGTCGTCCGCGACCACCACCCCGCGCGACTTCCGGAGCCACGCCACGGGGTAGTGCTCGCCGAGGGACTCGACGCGCCCCGCCTCGAACCCCGTCTCCTCTCGCAGTTCTCGCCGGCCCGCCGCCTCGATGGACTCGCCCGCCTCGACGCGCCCCATCGGGCAGGTGAGCACCGTCTCGCGCAGTCGCGGGCGGTACTCCTCGACGAACACCACCTGCCCCTCGTACTTTGCGACGATAGCCACCGCCGGGCGGTCCTCGACCCATCCGGTGCCCCTCGATTCGCCGTCCGGTCGACGCAGGCGGTCGTAGCCGGCGCGGACGCCGCGCGCGCCGACCGAGCGTGACCACTCGCGTCGCCAGCCCGACCGGTCGACGGCCGCCTCGGGTCGGTCCGGTCGGTCGGTCCCCTCGTCCATACCGGGGCGACACGCGGGGGCGACAAGTGCGTTGACCCCGTCGGGACCCGGCGGGGGCGGCCCGCGACGCGTCACTCTCATAACGACTCGTCCCCTCTCTCGAAACGGATGGACGGGACCGCGGTGCGCACTCGCGCGGGGGACCTCCCGCGCGAGCCAGGAGTCTACCAGTTCCTGAGTGACGACGACGTCGTGTTGTACGTCGGGAAGGCCGTCGAGTTGCGCGACCGGGTGCGGTCGTACGCCGACCCGCGCTCGGCGCGCATCCGCCGGATGGTCGATCGGGCGACGACCGTCGACTACGCGGTCACCGACACGGAGACGCAGGCGCTCTTGCTGGAGGCGAACCTCATCAAGCGCCACCAGCCACGCTACAACGTCCGCCTGAAGGACGACAAGTCCTACCCGCTGGTCCAGTTGACCGACCACGAGTTCCCCCGCATCGAGATAACCCGCGACCCGAACGAGGCCGCCACGGTCTACGGTCCCTACACCGACAAGGGGCGGGTCGAAGTGGTCGTGAAGGCCCTGCGGGAGACCTACGGCGTGCGGGGCTGTTCGGACCACAAGTTCTCGAACCGCGAGCGCCCCTGTCTCGACTACGACATCGGCCTCTGTACCGCCCCCTGCACGGGCGAAATCGGCGAGGCGGGCTACCTCGCGGACGTGGAGTCGGTCGAACGCTTCTTCGAGGGCGAGACGGGCGTCCTCGCGGACCCGCTCCGCCGCGAGATGGAGGCGGCCAGTCAGGACCAGCAGTTCGAGCGGGCGGCGAACCTCCGGGACCGACTGGCGGCCGTCGAGGCGTTCCACGGCGGGGCAAGCGCCGCGGTCAGCGACTCGGGCGGCGGGGGTGGCGAACGCGCGGTGGACGTCCTCGGTGTCGCCGTCGAGGGCGAACGGGCCACCGTCGCCCGCCTGCGGAGCGAGCGCGGGCAACTCGTCGACCGGGAGCGGCACACGATGGACGTACCGGACACCGACGAACCCGTCGCGGGCGTCCTGAGCGCGTTCGTCCCGCAGTACTACGCCGAGCGCGAACTCCCGGACGCCCTGCTCCTCCCCGAGCGACCCGAAGACGGAGAGGTGACGACGTGGCTCGAACGGGAGGGCGTCGCCGTCCGGGTGCCCGGCGCGGGCCGGGAGGCGACGCTGGTGGACCTCGCGCTGAAGAACGCGCGGCGCGCCGTCGGCGGACGCGACGAGGGCAGCGACCTCGCGGACGCCCTCTCCGTGACGTTTCCCGACCTCGGCCGGGTCGAACGCATCGAGGGGTTCGACGTGAGCCACGCGCAGGGGAAGGCCGTCGTCGGGTCGAACGTGGTCTTCGTCGGCGGCTCACCCGAGAAGGGCGACTACCGCCGGAAGAAGCTCACCGAGCGCAACGACGACTACGCCAACATGCGCGAACTCGTCGGCTGGCGGGCTATCCGTGCCATCGAGGGGAGGGACGACCGACCCGACCCGGACCTCCTGCTCGTCGACGGCGGGGAGGGCCAACTGGAGGCGGCCCGCGACGCCCTCGACGAGGTCGGGTGGGACGTCCCCGCAATCGGCCTCGCCAAGCGCGAGGAGCGGGTGATAACCCACGACGGGGGGTTCGACTGGCCGAGCGACGCCCCGCACCTCCACCTCCTGCAGCGAGTGCGCGACGAGGCCCACCGGTTCGCGGTGCAGTACCACCAGCAGGTGCGCGACGAGGTGCGCACCGTCCTCGACGACGTGTCCGGTATCGGCCCGGAGACGCGCCGTCGGCTCCTGCGCCGGTTCGGGAGCGTCGAGAACGTCCGGGCGGCGAGCGTCGAGGACCTCACGAGCGTCACGGGCGTCGGCGCGAAGACGGCGGAGACGCTCAAGCGACGGCTGTGACCCCGTCCGTGCGCGTCGACGCGACGGTCGACGACCGGGAACCGGCGGGCGTGGTCGAGGCGGTCCGCGAGCACCCTGACGTGACCGGCACGGGCGTCCGGCGCCTCGCCAGCGGCGACATCGTCCTCCGACCCGAGGCGACGGACGGGGGACGGAAGAGAACGGGGAACGGAAACGGGGAGCCTCCGACCACCGCCGTCGAGCGCAAGACTCCGCGCGACTTCGTCCAGTCGGCCGTGGGTCGTCACGGGAGCGACCTCCGGGACCAGCTAGCGCGCCTCGCCGCGGGCGCGGACCACGCCTACCTCCTCGTGGAGGGCGACGTCGCGGACGTAGAGCGGGCGACGGGCCTCGACGGGGCGGCCGTGACCGGAACCGTCGCCTCGCTCATGGCGCGCAGCGGCGTGCCCGTCGTCTTCTGTGGCTCGCGGGACCGGCTGGTCGACCTCGCGGTCCGCCTCGCCCGCAAGCACGCCGAGGCCCCCGGCCGGCGGGCGCTCCCGTCCGGTGCGGTGCCCTCGCGCGCCGAACCGACCGCCAAGCGGATGTACGGCACCGTCGACGGCATCGGTCCGGCGCTCGCGACGACACTCCACGAGGCGTACCCCACCGTCGAGTCGCTCCTCGGGGCGAGCGTCGAGGACCTCACCGAACTGGAGGGGTTCGGCGAGGGCCGGGCGCGAGCGGTGTACGAGGCGCTCCGCACCCCCGAGTAGTCAGGGGACCTTCACGTAATGGTGGCCCTCTGCCTGCAGTTCGGCGAGGGTCCCCATCCCCGAACTGCCCGTCTCGACGCCGTCGAGCAGTCGGTCTGCGTCGATGTCCCGGCCCGCGAGCGAGTTCGAGCAGACGACGAACCGCACCTCGTCGACCAAGTCGCGGACCGTCCCGGCGACGTGCGACCCCTCGAGGAAGGCGCGGACGGCCTCGCCGTTGGCGACGAACGCCACCGCCTCGGTGTCGACGGTGTCGTCGGCCAGCAGGTTCCGGGCGTTCGACAGGGCGTGGTCCTGTGCGGTCGTGTCGGCGCTGGAGCAGTGGAAGACGACGTCCATGCGAGTCCCTGTCTCCCGTCGGACGCTTAGCTCCGTCGGCGGGGCCGACCGCCCGGTGGCCGGTCGCTCTCCGCCGTCGACCCCGAGGGCGTGACGGAACTCCCCGAACGCGGGCAGTACTCTCGCGTCGAGTAACCCGAGTCCCGCCGCGAGGGTTTATGTGAACGCGACGACACCCCACGGTATGAGCGGTTCCCGCGATAGCCTGTTCTACAAAGTCGGCAAGGCCCTCGCCGAGGCGGAGCGCGAGATGGAGGGCCGGTCGGGCTCCGGGTCGGGCGCACGAAACCGCCCCTCCTCGTCGGGCGCGGTCTCCCGCCCGCAACCCGGGTCCGGCGGCACCGGCATCGGTCCCGACTACGACGATGGGGGCGACCGCCCCACGCCGCGGTGGAGTCGCGCGCTCCTCGGCGTCGCCGGTCTCGTCGCCGTCGTCGGTCTGCTTGGATTCCTCCCCCTCTCGCCCGCCGTCCTCGTCGGGACAGTCCTCTTCCTCGTCGGACTGGCCGCGCTGCTCGACAGCATCGAGATCGTACAGGCCTACGAGAAGCGCGCGCTGACGGTGTTCGGCGCGAACCAGGGGCTCCTCTCGCCCGGCCTGCACTTCGTCCCGCCGTTCGTCTCGCGGACCTACCAGTTCGACATGCGCACGGAGACGATGGACGTGCCCCGGCAGGAGGCCATCACGCGGGACAACTCGCCGGTCACCGCCGACGCCGTCGTCTACATCCGCGTCGTGGACGCCGAGAAGGCGTTCCTCGGCGTGGACAACTACCGCCGCGCGACGTCCTACCTCGCCCAGACCAGCCTCCGTGCCGTCCTCGGCGACATGGAACTCGACGAGACGCTCTCGCGGCGCGACGAGATCAACCGCCGCATTCGCGAGGAACTCGACGGCCCGACCGACGAGTGGGGCGTCCGCGTCGAGGCGGTCGAGGTCCGCGAGGTCAAACCCAGCCGCGAGGTGGAGAGCGCGATGGAACAGCAGACGTCGGCCGAGCGCCGTCGCCGCGCCATGATTCTGGAGGCGCAGGGTGAACGTCGCAGCGCCGTCGAGTCCGCCGAGGGGGCCAAGCAGTCGAACATCATCCGCGCGCAGGGCGAGAAGCAGAGCCAGATCCTCGAAGCGCAGGGGGACGCCATCTCGACGGTCCTGCGCGCCCGCGCGGCGGAGTCGATGGGCGAGCGCGCCATCATCGAGAAGGGCATGGAGACGCTGGCGGAGATCGGCCAGTCGCCCTCCACGACGTTCGTGATTCCGCAGGAACTCACCTCGCTGGTGGGTCGCTACGGCAAGCACCTCTCGGGGAGCGACGTGAGGCGCGAGGGCCGGTCACTGGAGGGCCAGCGCTTCGACGCGGAGACCCGCGAGATGCTCGGACTCGACGACATCGCCGAAATCCTCGGGGAGATAGAGGACGTGGGCGGGGAGCAGCGGCGTGCGACGACCATCGAAATCGCCGACCGCGAGGCCGAACCCGAACCGGACGCGGAGTGAGGCAGGGGCTACGGTTTTCCCGCTGGTGGGAGTTGCGGACCCATGGGCGACTCCGACCACGACGGCGAGAGCGTGATGGCCGACGGCGAGGAACCGTTCGACGCCGACGAACACCGGCGAATCGCCGTCGACTTCGACAGGACGCTGACGGCGGGCGAGGACTCCTACATCACCGAGGACCCCGAGGACCCGGACGAGGAGATGGTCGAGTGGGTGAACTACCAGTACCGGCAGGGCCACACCATCATCGTCTGGACGGCCCGCCCGTGGGAGGCCGCACAGGAGACGGTCGCCCGCCTCACCGAGTGGGGCGTCGACTGGCACGGTCTTCGCATGGAGAAGGGTCACGCCGACGTGTACGTCGACGACAAGGGCACCATGCCGAGCGAGGAACTCACCAAGGAGGGGTTCGACGGCGACGGCGAACTCGACGACGGCGAGGGGAAAGTCGACAAGGACAAGGACGGCGACCCGGACGACGCGGGGACGCAGTAGGCGACCCGCTCGCAGTGGACGACGGACCCGACGGTCGGTGGCCCGCTCAGGTCGCCGCGCGCACGACGCGGGCGAACGCCTCGCGGAACTGGCGGGTCTTTCCCTCCTCGGAGTAGGGGTCGCTGGCCGCGCGACTCGCCCGCGAGAGTTCCTCACGGCGGTCGAGCGGGGCGTCGAAGTACTCACAGACCGCGTCCGCGAGCGCCCGCGGTGTCGGTGGGACGACGAGTGCGTCGTCGACGTTCGCGACCGCGGACCGGGCACCCGTCGTCTCGGTGACGACGGCGGGGAGGCCCGCCCGCATCGCCTCGACGACGCTCACGCCGAACGCCTCGATGTGGGCGGGGTGGACGTACAGCGACGCTCCCACGAAGGCGTCGGCCAGCGACTCGACGTAGCCCCGGAGGGTGACGCCCGCCGTCTCGGTGTACGCGGCGGGGTGGCCCGGCCCGACGATGTGGAGTTCGGCTCCCGGGTGCCGGTCGCGGACGCGGGGCCACGCCTCCACGAGTAGTTCGACGCCCTTGTGGTCGCGCCACGCTCCGACCATCACCGCGACGGGCGCGTCGAGTTCGGGAGTCTCCTCGGCGAGCGACACGAACGGTCCGGGCTGGATGTACGGCGGGGCCACCCCGAGAGGGAACTCCGGGCCGACGACCGCCCGGAGGCGGTCGCGGGCGAACTCGGAGACGGCGATGGCCCCGTCGCAGTAGTGCCGGCAGATACGCTGGAGGACGGCGGTGTCGACGCGGGCGTTCCCCCGACGCTTCGTCGCCCGGAGGCGCGCGTCGTCCGGGCGCGGGACGTAGGTGTGGCCGAGCAAGCGGTCGGAGGCGGCGAGGTGGACGACGGTCGCGTCCGGGTAGCGCCGCTTGATGGCGGGCGCGGCGTAGAGGACCGCGTCGTTCTCGGTGATGTAGACGTCGCGCTCGGGGAGGGCGGCGACCGCCCCGGAGACGACGTCCGTGAGGAACGTCTCGCGGACGGGGGTGGGGAGCGACCGGAAGGTCACGACGTGGTCGTCGGCCCCCACGGCGTCGGCGAACCCACGGTGGGCGGGATGGCCGTAGTCGCACCGACGGCGCTGGGTCGGACCGTGGCCGGTCGAGGGGTAGACCATGCCGACCGTCCGGTTCGTCGGGTCTCGGGCGGGCATCGACTTTCAGGAGTGCGGGAGGCGGGATAAGGGGTGGGGGCCGCGTCGGGCCGGGCGCGTGGGATGCGGGCGCCCTCAGAACCCGCCGAGGGCCATCAGGAACAGCGCGACCGAGATGACGGCGAAGAGGACGCCGACGAAGTTCTTGATGGTGCTCGTGTCGAGTGCGTTCGAGACGTAGGGGGCGATCTGGCCGCCGAGGACCGTCGCCGGGACGGTGAACACGACCATGTTCCACGGCGTCGACGCCAGCGAGAGCGCGTGGCCACCGACGAGGCCGCCGCCGAAGACGTGGACCAGCGACGCGAGGATGGCCGTGAGCGCGACGACGATGTGGTTCGTCCCGATGGCGACGCGGACGGGCACCTTCGTGTTCAGCATCGAGATGATGCCGAGTTCGCCGATACCGAAGCCGGCGAGTCCCTGGAACGTCCCGCCGATGCTGTAGTTGGCGAACCGGCGCAGATAGCCCACGCGGTCGTACTGGTAGTCGTCGCCGTCGCGGTCGACCCGGGTGACGGTCCCGTCGTCGTCGGTGCGGACGCCCGCTGGACCGAGTTTGTCGGCGTCGTTCGGCAGGGCGGCCCCGCCGTCGGCGGCGACGGCGTCGGCGTCGTCGGATTCGCTCGACCCGTCGTGGTCGAGGTCGATCTTGAACAGGAGGAACGCCGCCGACAGGAGGGCGACGCCCAGCAGCGTGTGGAACACCACCTCGGGGATGACGAACGAGAGCAGCGCTCCTGCGACGACGAACGGAATCGACCCACCGACGAGCGACAGCGCCAGTCGGCGGTCGACGAGACCGTACTGGATGAACGCGATGGAGGAGCTCGACAGGCCGAACGCCTCGCTGATGAGCCCCACCTTCACGATGGTCTCGGGGGTGAGTGGCTGGGCGAACAGCGGGTAGATGAAGATGAGGAAGGGAACGAAGATTGCCGACCCGCTAATGCCGACGGTGTTGACGATGGTCGCCCCGGCGAGGAACGCGGGGAAGAGCCACCAGTAGTTCAGCCAGTAATCCGCTCCCGTCTCCGCGGGCGTCGGTGCCGCGAAGAACACGCTCGCGACGAACAGGACGGGCGCGAGGCCGACGAGCAGGTGCTGGTGCTTCAGTAACGTCTTCTGGATGTGACTGTAGCGGTGAGAACTCATGGTGTGTCGTGTGTCTCAGAGACTCTCTGCTCCGGTCGTCCGGAGCGAAGCGACTGACCCGGCGCACGCCCACTCCGACCCCCCGGCGGCGACCGGGAACGGGGAACGCATACGGCACGAGAAGCGACGGCGGCCCGGACACTTGACGGGGCGACCGCCAACGAGTGTGGGGTCGCCCGCGCGTCCGGCGCACTCGGCCGCCGAGTCGCGGGTCACGGTGTCCGCCCAGTAGCGGCGACTGCCGGAAAGGGATTGGCCTTCAGGACACGTCTGCGGGCCTGAACACGGATTATCGACCGTGAGGGTTGCGCGGTCAGAACTCCTCGGCGGGGGCCGGGACCCCCTCCTCGGCGGCGTCGAGTTCGTACGCCTCGCGGACCGCCCGCATCCGGTCGCGGATGTCGGCGGCGAGTTCGAACTCCAGGTTGGCGGCGGCCTCCTCCATTCGTTCGCGGAGGTCCTCGACGTACTGTTCTGCCTCCTCCGCGGAGTCGGGTTCGACGCCCGCGACGCCCCCGGTGTCCGTCTTGCTCCCCGGCAGGTTCGTCTCGCCGACTTCCTTCTCGATGGTCGTCGGCGTGAGGCCGTGTTCCTCGTTGAACGCCTGCTGAATCTCGCGACGACGGTTCGTCTCGTCGATGGCCGCCCGCATGGCGTCGGTGGTCTCGTCGGCGTAGAGAACGACCTCGCCGTTGACGTTCCGGGCCGCCCGGCCCATCGTCTGGACGAGGGTGGTCTCGCTCCTGAGGAACCCCTGCTGGTCGGCGTCGAGGATGGCGACGAGGCTCACCTCCGGGATGTCCAGTCCCTCGCGCAGGAGGTTGATGCCGACGAGGACGTCGAACTCTCCCAGCCTGAGGCCCCGGACGAGTTCGTGGCGTTCGAGCGTGTCCGTCTCGTCGTGCATGTACTCGACGGCGACGCCCGCCTCCTCCAGGTACTCGGTGAGGTCCTCGGCCATGCGCTTGGTCAGCGTCGTCACCAGCACGCGCTCGTCGCGCTCGATGCGCCCGTCGATGCGGTCCATCAGGTCGTCTATCTGCCCCTCGGCGGGCGAGATTTCGACGGCCGGGTCCACGAGGTGGGTGGGCCGGACGATCTGTTCGACGACCTGCTCGGAGTGCTCGCGCTCGTAGTCGCCGGGCGTCGCGCTCACGTAGAGCACGTCGTTGGTCTTCTCGACGAACTCCTCGAAGGTGAGCGGGCGGTTGTCGTACGCGGTCGGTAATCGAAAGCCGTTCCCGACGAGCGAGTCCTTCCGGGACTTGTCGCCGGCGAACTGGCCCGTTATCTGAGGGATGGTGACGTGCGACTCGTCGATGACCGTGAGGAAGTCCTCGGGGAAGTAGTCGAGGAGGGTGTAGGGGGCGTCCCCCGGTTCGCGGTCCGAGAGGTGGACCGAGTAGTTCTCGATGCCCGAACAGTAGCCCGTCTCGCGCATCATCTCGAGGTCGAAGGTGGTGCGTTCCTCGATGCGCTGGGCGGCCACGAGATCCCCCTGTCGCTCGAAGTACGACACCCGGTCGTGCATCAGGTCCTCGATCTCCTCGATGGCGTTCTCCAGACGCCCTTCGGGGATGGAGTAGTGCTCCGCCGGGTGGACGAGGACGGCCCCCTGTTCACCCTTCGACTCGCCTTCGAGGACGTCGACCTTCTGCATCCGGTCGATCTCGTCGCCCCAGAACTCGATGCGGACGGCGTAGCGACCGTACATCGGGAACACCTCGACGGTGTCGCCCCGGACGCGGAAGGTACCCTGCGTGAAGTCCACGTCGTTGCGCTCGTAGTTCAGGTCCACGAGCCCCTTCAGCAACTCGTCGCGGTCCATCTGCTGGCCCGTCTCCAGTCGCATCGCCATGTCGACGTAGTTACGCGGGTCACCGAGGCCGTAGATGGCCGACACCGAGGCGACGACGATGACGTCGTCGCGGGTGAGCAGCGAGCGAGTGGCGGAGTGTCGGAGCCGGTCTATCTCGTCGTTGATGGAGGCGTCCTTGTCGATGTAGGTGTCCGACTGCTCGACGTACGCCTCGGGCTGGTAGTAGTCGTAGTACGAGACGAAGTACTCCACCGCGTTGTCCGGGAAGAGGTTGCGGAACTCGTCGTACAGTTGGGCCGCGAGGGTCTTGTTGTGCGCGAGGACGAGCGTCGGCTGCTGTATCTCCTCGACGGTCCACGAGACAGTGTTGGTCTTGCCCGACCCCGTCACCCCGAGCAGGGTCTGTTCTCCCATCCCCTCGCGGTAGCCGCGGGCCAGTTGCTCGATGGCCTCCGGCTGGTCGCCGGCGGGGTCGAACGGCGCGTCGACCCGGAACGGCCGGTCGAGTCCGGGGCGGTCCGGCGAGAGCGGAGAGCCTGCGTCACTCATTGGTCGAACGTCGGGCCGGGCGTACTTCAGGCGCTCGCCTGCGGGGTGAAAGTGAACTCGTCGGGAGGGCTCCGGCACGGTTCGCGCCGATGGCAAGGCGTTACTGTCACCGGCTCACACGCCCGGTATGGCCCCCTCGTCGGACGAGGCCGACTACGCCGCCCGCGCCCGCGACCACCTCGGGTTCTCGCGGTGGTGGCTGGTCGTCGCCGCCATCCTCGCCATGGCCGCCATCAGCCCCTATCAGTACGTCTGGTCGTCCATCGAGGGACCGCTGGCCGAGGACCTCGGCGTCCCGCTCCCCCAGCTAGGCGTCGTCTTCACCCTGTTCGTAATCGTACAGGCGGGGTCGCAGTTCCCCGTCGGGTGGTGGCGCGACGAACACGGCCCGCGCGCCCTGACGGTCCTCTCGGCGTTGCTCGCCGGGGGCGCGTACTTCCTGCTGTCGTACGCCACCGAAATCTGGCACCTCTACGCGCTCTACTCGCTGGGCGCGGTGGGCGTCGGCATCGCCTACACCGTCGCCGTCAACACTGCCATCAAGTGGTTCCCCGACCGCCGCGGCCTCACGACCGGACTCGGCACGATGGCGTACGCGGGCGGGGCGGCGCTGGTCGTCCCGTACGTCCGGGCGAACGCCACCGTCGCCGCCTACTCCGACGTGTTGCGGACGATGGGCGTCGGCATCGGTCTCTGCATCCTCGTCGCCGCGTTCGTCCTCCGGGACCCGCCCGCCTCGTGGTACGACCGGGTGGCGACGGACGGCGGCGAGGGCGAGGCCGAGAATACCGCGTCGGCGGGCCGGAACGTCGGCCCCCGGACGATGCTCCGGACGTGGCAGTTCTGGCTCATGTACGGGATGTTCGTCGCCGGGAGCGGTGCGGGCCTGATGCTCACCGCGAAGATCGTCTCGTTCGCCGGCGCGATGGAGTTGACCGCGGTGACGGCGACGCTCTCGGCGACGCTCCTCCCCATCGCGGGCGGCGTCGGTCGGGTCGTGATGGGCGGCCTCTCCGACCGGACGAGCCGCCGGACGGCGCTGGTCGCCTCCTTCGGCCTCACGGGCCTCGGACTCCTCGCAGTCGTAGAGTTCAGCCGGGTCGGGCCGACCGTCGCCTTCCTCCTCTCGGTGGTCGTCGCCACGTTCTTCTGGAGCGCCCAGTACACCCTCTTTCCCAGCATCGTGGCGGACTACTACGGCGAGCAGCGCTCCTCGGCCAACTACGCGCTGCTCTACTCGGGGAAGATGTGGGGCGGCGTCTTCGGCGGGGCGGTCACCGGGTGGCTGGTGACGGTCGTGGGATGGCCCACGACGTTTCAGGTCGGGGCAACGCTGGCGCTCGTGGCGGGCGTGGCAGCGGTGGCGCTGCGCCCGCCGACGGTCGATGGCGTCGGCCACGCGTCGGAGACGGCGGTCGGGAGCGAGGACTAGCCCGTTCGAGACGGCCGGGTCGCGCGTCGTCGGCCCGACGCCCGAGTGGACGGACGGGGACCGACGTGACTCCGGTCGGCCCGACGGGGACTCACGACGGGTCCAGCGGTTCGCTGACCAGCAGGTACACGTCCTCGCCGCGCGCCACCGGCTTCCGGTAGAGCACCCCGCGGTCGACGAGCCAGGCCACCGCGCCCCCCGCCGCCTCCGGCGAGCAACCCAGCGCCTCCGCGAGTTCGGTGACCGTGAGCAGGGGTACCTCCTGGGACCGGAAGACGGCGAGGACGGTGTCGAGGGACAGCAATCGCCCCCGCTCCAGCGGTTCGCCCACCTTGTCGTCCCTGAACGGGAGTCCCGTCTGCTCTACGATGAAGAACCGGCGGCAGTCGGGGAGGTGGTGCGGGCCCGCAACGAACGGCCGGACCCCGCAGTACCGACACTCGTGGCTCAGCGCCAGGTCGTTTCCCGTGGTCTGAGTCGGCTGGTGGCGGGCACAGGTGACGCTGTGGTGCGGCCCTTCGCTGAACGGTCTCACGCCGCAGAACAGACAGCGGCTCCGGTAGTTGTACCCGCGTCGGACCATGACACCATCACTCGCTAGGAGGCGAGCGTCGTGAATAACCGTTGTGTACTACTGCTGATAATTTCCCGACGGCGTGGTCGTCAGGCCTCCGAGCGTCCCCGATTCCCTCGGGAGGACCCGGGACCCGGTGGTGACGCCACTCGTCGAGAGAGAAGGTCGTGGGGCCAGGTCGGCCCCGGTCCGGGAGCGAGTTCAGACCGCGCGGCGCTCTTTCGCCTTCGGGCGGAGCTTGCTGTAGCCGCACTTGCGGCAGTGCTCGGCACGCTGGGGGTTGCGGGCGTTACAGCGCATACAGATCATCTTCGAGAGGATTCGCGCCTCCGCTTCGTCGAAACTGGCCATGTCGGACCGTCAGGGCCCGCGCGGTTAAGGATTGCGAGTCACCGAGCGGGCGCACGAAATTAAGTGTGGTGGGTGCTAGCGCTCAGTATGGGACTGTACGACCACCTCGCCGACCTGCCGCTGGTCGTCGAGGACCACGACCGTACGAGACAGTCGCGGGCCACCTCGTCGGGGTTCGAGCGCGTCTCGACGACGTTCGCCCTCCACGGCGCGGGCGAGACGGGGAAGGGCGAAGACGTGACGTACGACGCCGAGGACCACGAGGCGCTGACGGGGTGGCGCTTCTCCTTCGAGGGCGAGTACACCCTCGCCGGGTTCTCCGAGTTCCTCGACGGTGTGGAACTGTTCCCCGGCCACCCACAGCGCGAGGACTCGCGACACTACCGGCGCTGGGCCGTCGAGAGCGCGGCCCTCGACCTGGCGCTCAGACAGGCCGACACCTCGCTGGCGGCGGCGTTGAACCGCGACCCCGCCCCCGTTAGATTCGTCGTGAGCACGCGTCTGGAGGGCGGGTCGACTGACCGCCTCGAGGCGTTACTGGACGCCTACCCCGACGTGGAGTTCAAACTCGACCCGACCGCGGAGTGGGACGAGGACCTGATAGCCGACGTCGCGGCGCTGGACCGGGTTCGCATCCTCGACCTGAAGGGCCAGTACCGGGGCACCGTCGTCGACGGCGACCCGGACCCGGACCTGTACGAACGGGTCGTCGACGGGTTCCCCGAGGCCGTCGTCGAGGACCCGGCGGTGACCGACGAGACGCGGGCGGTGGTCGAACGCGTGGCCGACCGGGTCTCCTGGGACGCACCCATCACGGGCGTCCAGAGCATCCGTGACCTCCCGTTCGACCCCCACTGGCTGAACGTCAAGCCCTCCCGGTTCGGCACCGTCGAGTCGCTGTTCGACAGCATCGAGTACGCCCGCAAGCGGGACGTGACGCTCTACGGCGGCGGCCAGTTCGAACTCGACGTGGGTCGCGGGCAGATTCAGACCCTCGCCTCGCTGTGCTACCCAGACGGCCCCAACGACGTCGCCCCCGGCGGCTACAACGACCCGGACGTGTCTGGCGGCCTGCAGACGAGTCCCCTCCCCGCGCGGACCACCGAGGGGTTCCGGTAACTCCGACGGAGCTATAACTCAGTTGTTCTGTTTCCGCTGGCTTAATATCTCGCGAGGTGTACGGAGAGGTATGAGTATCGATACCGAGTCAGATGCGTCTTCGCGAATCGAGGCGGTCGTCGCGGCCGTCAGCGAGTGGCCGGGCATCAGCCTCGTCGAGGGGCGGTCGGGCGGCCGGACCGTCCGACTGGGGCCCCGCGAGATCGGCACCCTGCGGTACGCGGGCACGCTGACCATCACCTACCCGGTCGTCCTCCACGAGGCGCTCGTCGACGCCGGCTGGGCGGCCCCCGACCCGCTGGCTCCCGTCAGCGGCCGGACGGTCTTCCGCGTCCGGAGCGGGGCCGACATCGAGCGGGCGCTCTCGCTCCTGCGGGTCTCCTATCTCTTCCACGCCCTCCGGCGCTCCGACACCCCCGAGGGTCGCGAGGCGCTGGACGCCGTCGACGTGCCCGCCGACCTCGACCACGTCGGGGCCCCCTACCCGGTCCGCGAGTTCCTCGTCAAACTCGCCGGCCGCCCGGCCTGACTCGGCTACCGTTCCCCGGGCGAATCTCCGTTCTCGTCGCTCTCTTCGTCCGCGAGGTAGTCCGACTGGACGGCGACCACCTCGCTCGAATCCGCACACGCCGCGTACCGGCGCAACGGTTCGTCGTTCAGTTCGAGGAACGTGTGACCCCACCGGAACTTCGAGAGGATGTCCTCGGCGTGCTCTCGCTCCCCGAGGATGCAGAGCGCTCCCGCGAACGCCTCGACGGTGTTCAGGCGGAACGGCGTCCCGTAGCTGACGGGGTTGCCCGCGACGAGGAACGGGAGCGCCCGGTGGTGGCCCCGCAGGTCGAACGCCTCCCGTTTGGCCGTCTCCCACGAGCAGTCGAGGGCGACGAGGGCGTCGAATCCGTCCTTGTCGGGCGGCGAGAGCGCCTGCTCCGCGAAGGGGTCGAGGACGATGCCCGTCGGCGTGGCTCGCGCCGAACGGTGTAACTCCGTGAGGTCGAACCGCGCCAGTTTCCGGGCGCTGCACTTCTTCGGGTCGTCGTCGCCCTCGTACCGCACGTGCAGTTCCACACCCGGGGTAGTCGGGAGGGGGCTAAAAGCGCCCCGTCACGCAGGCGTCCGGGCCAGCCACTCACCTACCGTCTCCAGTACCGACAGGACCGCGTCGGGGTCACGGACCTGCCCCCCGTCGACTCCCTCGGCGGCGTCCGCGACTCGCCGGGGAGTCGTCGCGTCCACCGTCGTCACCCGGACGGGCGTCAGGTCGGCGAGTGCCGCGAAGTACCGGCGCTGTGGTTCGGCGAACCGGAGGTGGTAGTCGAAGTTCCGGCGACGCCGGTCGGTGTCCCCTCGGCGACGCGCGCGGAGGTCCTCCTCTTGGACCCGCAGGAGGACGTAGGCGTCCGGGAAGGCGATGCTCCCGGCCCGAGCCGCCGCCTCGTACCGACCGAGGACGCAGGGGACGGAGGGTGGTCGGGGGAGGTGGTGTTCGCAGTCGAGGGCCGCGGCGACCCAGTTGTACCAGAGTGGCTGGAACGGGTCCCCGTCGAGGACGGCGAGTCGGCTCTCCCGTTCGGCGGCGACGGCACGCGTCCACCGGTCGCACTGTCGGTCGGCGTACCAGCCCTCCGGGGCGTCGGCGGGCCGGTCGAACAGGTCGGTCACTTCCGGGACGTGGACGGCACCGCGGTCGGCCAGCAGCCGCGCGCCGGTGGTCTTCCCGGCGGCACTCGGCCCGGCGAGACAGACGACGGTCACGAACGGGGTACCCGACGGGCGGGGATGAGCGGTCCGGTCCGGCGCGACCACTTTTGTCACCCGCCCGCCGACGGGAGGGTATGGAGTCCCAGTCGCTCGCCCGCGAGTACTACCGCGCCATCGACGAGGGGGACTACGAGGCGCTCACGGACCTCCTCGCGCCCGACTTCGTCCACGACCGGCCCGACCGGAGCATCGAGGGCCGCGAGGCGTTCGTCCGGTTCATGCGCGAGGAACGCCCCGAGACGGACACCACCCACGAGGTGGACGCCCTCTACCGGGGCGGGGACCGCGTGGCCGCCGAGGGACGACTCGTCCGGTCGACCGGCGAGGTGTGGTTCCGATTCGTCGACGTGTTCACCACCAGCGACGGGACCCTGACGGGCCTGACGACCTACACCCACTGACTCCCCCGGTCTCGGTAGTGCTCACGAGGGATTCGGACGGGTACGTATCGAACTGACGACAGAATTAAGGACGGTTCGGCGGCTATCGTCGCCCGGTACGCCGCCGCGGCGCGTCCGACACGACGCGTCGCGACGGTACCCCCACCACCAATGTCGAAACCCGAAGACCGAGGTACGTCGGCGACTGGAGAACGGGTCCACCGCGAGTACATCCTCGACGTGCGCGTCGTCGAGTGTCCGACGGACGAGGGACCCCGCTACCGCTTCGAGGCACCACACCACCGGGGCGTGACCTTCGAGCGCGCGGAGACGGCCGAACTGTACGCGGACGTCTACTTCGACGTCAACGGCTTCCAGGAGGAGGGGACGGGCGAACGGGGCGTCCCGCCCGAGGTGATACAGGCCGGGCGCGACACCCTCGCGGCGTACATGCTCACCCAGCCGTTCGCCGACACGAACTGGGTCGCGTCGTTCTACGGCGTGAAACCCGAGCGAATCGACCGCTACGTCTCGTGGGTCCGCGAACGCGCCGAGGAGGTCCGGACCGGCGCGACCGAGATGGGAATGGAGTGAGTGGCCCGCACGCCCGTCGTCACTGGACTGTCGTGAGAGTCCCGTCTGCGAGACGAGCCACCCTCCGGAACCGCACGACTGAACAGCCGAGAGAGTATCCGAAACCGACCAGTTGCACTCGGGAGCACTACGTTGTCACCCGTCACGAACGGTATTGAATCATCACTGTCCGTATCCGTATTACGAACCTACTTCCGTCGAAACTTCGGCACTTCGAGTGCATGGTCGAGTTCACTCGGCGGAACCTGATGGAGACGTCCGTGGCGGCCGCACTCGGGGCGAGCGTGGCCGGAGAAGCGAGCGGGCAGGAGGAGGACGGAGACACCCCCGGCGCACCGATGGTGCGCGACGGAACGCTGGAGCGCTTCGCGTGGACGGCACTCGGCGCTGAGGTCACCGGCCCGGAGGTGACCCGGAGCGGGACGCTCTTCTTCAGCGTCCAGCACCCGAGCAGGGCGAACCCGGCACCGTTCAACAAGGGGAGCATCGGCTACGTGAAGGGCTACGACTTCACGGCCGGCAGCGAGGTCGGCACCGTCGGCATCCCGAAGACGAACGAACAGCAGGGTCGGGTGAAGGTGGGAAGCGGCGAGTTCACCGTCCTCGCACAGGAGGGCGACAACATCGGCGGCGGCCACGACCTGGGCTATCCGGTCACGCCCGACGGCCTGCCCGTCAGCGAACTGGAGGGGTCGCGCTACGGCAACTTCGGCTACAACCCGGACTGCAACCGGTTCGTCCGGACGAACGAGGCGGAGACGCGGGGCTACCTCTTCACCAACTTCGAGCAGAGTCCCGGCGACGTCTCCCGGATACCCATCCAGCGCACCGGGGGCGGCGAGTGGCGGGCTGACATGGAGAACGCCCGGAACCTCTCGGACAGCGAGTCCCTCCGAGAGCAGGGTGGGACCCGCATCAACTGCTACGGCGACGTCAGCCCGTGGAACACGTACCTCTCCGCCGAGGAGGAGTACTCCCACCCACGCACCGCCGGGAAGGCGAAGGTCAGTGACTTCACGGAGGGCGAGGGGCCGAACGAACGCGGCGCGGCGCAGTTCTACAACCGCCCGAACCCGACGGGCATCGCGGAGGCCGTCTCCGAGTACTACGGCGAGGACGCCTGGTACCCGCAGGGCACCTTCGCGCTCGCCGGCCTCGAACTGCAGGCGTACTACCTCGGCGCGGACGTCGTCGGGCAGGGCGACGACGCGACGCCAATCGAGAGCCCCTACCCGAATCCCTACCGCTACGGCTACATCGTGGACTTCCGCGGGTCCGACACCGAGGAACCCGAGGCCGTCAAGTACTACTGCATGGGTCGGGCCGCGTGGGAGTGCCCCGACGTGCAGGCCGACGAACGGACGGTCTACCTCTCCTCGGACGGCGCTGACAAGGGCTTCTACAAGTTCGTCGCCGACGAGGCGATTCCAAGCTACGACGACCCGATGGACGTCGAGGGGACGCTCTACGCCGCGAAGGTCACGAACGCCGAGGCGGCCGCCGACAGGCCGCCCGCGGAGGCCGACCTCGAACTGGAGTGGCTGGCGCTCGGCCACGCGACCAACGGCGAGGTCGCGGAGTGGGTCGCCGCCTACGACGACGTCGACCAGGTGGACTACCTCGCGCACGCCGAGACCGACTGGCGCGAGGACCTCGAAACGGCCATCGAGGAGGCCGACCGCGAGGTCGTCGAGAGCGGCAACGCCGACTACGTCTCCGACGAGGAGATTCTCGAGTGGGCCGAACTGTGGAGCGAGGACCCCGAGTCGACGGTGGCCGACCGCGGCCGCCCCGAACTCCGGAAGGTCCCGTTCCTCGAGACGCGGGCCGCGGCGAAGGAGGTCGGCGCGACCGTCGAGTTCCGCAAGAGCGAGGGTATCGACAGCAAGGACGGCGCCGGTCCCGGCGACTACGTCTACCTCGGCCTCTCGGAGGTCAACGCCGGCCTGAGCGACGACACCGGCGACGTGCGACTCGACCGCGTCGACGGCGGCCTCGTCTACCGCGCCGAACTGGAGGCGGACTACGACATCTCCACGCTCGAACCGGTCATCGTCGGCCCCGACGCGACGGACACCGCCGACGTGGCCAACGGCGCCCTCGTCAACGTCGACAACCTGTTCGTCATGAACGACGGGCGCGTCCTCTGCTGTGAGGACGCCGACCAGTTCGGTCGGTCGTACCCCAACGACTGCCTGTACGTCTACACGCCCGACGACGCGGGCGAGGGAGAAGACGAGGACGAAACGGAGGGAGAAGACGACGAGTAGGCGGCGCGGCCCTCACACGGTCGTTCCATCGTCCCCGATTCTCCGGTCTCGTACGCCGCGCGAGTCGGCGGGGCCGCCGAGGGGTTACGACGACCCCGCCAGCCCGTAGCGGCCCTCCTCGACCCACTCCGCCTTCTCCCAGCCACAGTGCGGGCAGGCGTCCTCCTGCCAGTCGAACTCCTCGCTACAGCGCTGACAGTCGACGCGGCGGGGGCCGACGTCGTCCGAGAGTGCCGCGTCTGACTCGGGTGCGTCCTGTTCTGACATGCACCCCGCACGTGGGGAGGGGAGGCACAAAAGTCCACGACCAGCGGTGGCATGGCCCACGACTCCGGGACCCACGAGCCCGGTCGTCTCAGACCGTCGCCCGCCGCCCGAGCACGTAGTTCACCGTCGCGCCGAGGAGGATGACGATGCCGGCGAAGTAGAGGTAGGTGACGAACAGCAGGACGGCCCCGAGGACGCCGTAGGCCTGATACTTCCCCGAGTTCGCGAGGTACGCCTGAAAGACGAACTGCATGACGAGCCAGCTAACCGCCGCCACGGCCGCGCCGGGGAGCGCCGCGCGGACGCTCATCTCGACCGGCGGCAGGACGTAGTACAGCGGGAGGAACGTCACCGTGAGGCCGGCGAGGAGCGCCAGCGCACCGACGACGTTCAGGTAGGGAATCGACCGGAGGAGTTCGGTACCGAGGACGGCCCCGACGGCGACCATCAGGGCGATACCGACGGCGATGGCTCCGAGGGCGACCAGTCCGTCGCGGACCTGCTGGGGGAGCGAGGGGTCGTCGCCCACCTCGTACACCTCCGCGAACGCGATGTCCAGCCCGCGGAACACCTTCAGGGCGCTCCAGACGAGCAAGAGGAAACTCACCGCCCCGGCCCCGGCCCGGCCCGCCCCCCCGGTGAGCGCGTTGCGGACGAGGTCAGCGCCGCTCTGTGAGAGCGCGGACTCCACCTGCCCGACGACGAACTGTGCGAACGCCTCGCCGCCGACCAGCGACCCGACGACGAGGACCATCACCAGCAAGGGGATGATGGAGACGAAGGCGTAGTAGGCGAACCCCGCCGCGAGCAACGTGATGTTGCGGTCCCGGGCGACGTCGACGACCGACCGCACGGTCCCTGTTGCGCTCATTACCGGCTAACCCACACGACCCGGCAGCAAAGGGCTGTTGCCTGACTACCGGAGAGACCCGGTCGCGGGGGCATCACCCGGACCCGCCGAGCATCCGGCGGCGATGCTCGTACTCGTCGTCGTCCACCTCGCCGCGGGCGTAGGCCGTCCGGAGTTCGTCGAGGGCGCGGTCCCCGGGGGTGGTCGCCACCCGATAGAGCGCGTACACGAGGAGGAGGCCGGCGAGCAGACCCACCGCGCCGAGCGCCGGGACGACCCACCAGTTGGCGGTGGCCGCGCCGAACGGCGTCCCGCCCATCATCCACCACCCCATCATCGGCCCGCCGACGAACAGCATCATCAGGAACGGCACGAGCAGCAGCGCCGCGACGAGGACGAGTGCGAGGCGTCCCAGCGAGTCGGTCGAGTCGCTCATGGGACACCCTACGGGCGCGGCGAGCATCACGACCGACCGACGCACGTCGGGTCCTACTCCCGGTCGCCCGACCCGAGGGCGCTCTCGCCGACCGGGTCGTGCCCCTCGATGGCCTCCTGTCCACCCATGTACGGGCGCAGGGCCTCGGGGACGGTGACGGTACCGTCGTCGTTCTGGTAGTACTCGAGGATGGCGACCATCACGCGCGGGAGCGCCAGCCCCGACCCGTTGAGCGTGTGGAGGTGCTCGGCGCTCTCGTGGCGTTCGGGCCGGTAGCGGATGCCCGCCCGGCGCGCCTGAAAGTCCTCGAAGTTCGACACCGACGAGACTTCGAGCCAGCGGCCGCCCTCCTCGGGACCGTCGTCCATGTCGTCGGCGGGGGCCCACACTTCGATGTCGTACTTCTTCGACTGGGTGAACCCGAGGTCGCCGGTACACATCTCGAGGATGCGGTAGGGCAAGCCGAGACGTCGGAGGACCTCCTCGGCCTCGTCGACGAGGCCCTCGAAGCGGTCGTAGCTCTCCTCGGGACGGACGAAGTTGACCATCTCCACCTTGTTGAACTGGTGGACGCGGACGATTCCCCGCGTTTCGGTGCCGTGTTCGCCCGCCTCCCGCCGGAAGTTCGGCGAGTACGCCTGATGCTTGACCGGGAGGTCCTCGTCGAGCAGAATCTCGTCGCGGTACATGTTCGTCACCGGCACCTCCGCGGTCGGCAGGAGCCACAGGTCGTCGTCGTCGTAGTCGGCGTCGTTCGACTCGCCGAGGCGGTAGGCGTCCTCGACGAACTTGGGGAACTGGCCGGTGCCGGTCATCGACCGCGAGTTGACGGGGATGGGTGGGAACACGTCGGTGTAGCCCTGTTCGCGGTGGACGTCGAGGAAGAACTGGACGAGGGCGTGTTCGAGGCGCGCGCCGTCGCCCTTCAGGAAGTAGAACCCCCCGCCCGAGACCTTCGCGCCGCGCTGGAAGTCGAGAATTTCGAGGTCCTCGCCGAGGTCGTAGTGGGGGACCACGTCCGCGGGCAGGTCGCGCAGGTCGTCGAACCCCTCGCGGCGGCGTTCGACGTTCTCCTCCTCGGTCTGGCCCACCGGGACCGACTCGTGGGGTATCTGGGGGAGTTCGAGGAGCGCTGCTTCGAGTTCCGCCTCCAGTTCGTCGGCGCGCTCCTCGACGGTCTCCAGTTCGTCTTTCAGTTCGCTCGACCGCTCGATGGCCTCCTGTGCGGCCTCCTCGTCGCCCTCGCGTTTGAGTTCGCCGATGCGCCCGCTGACCTCGTTTCGCTCGTGGCGGAGGTCGTCGCCGCGGGCTTTCAACTCGCGCCACTCGTCGTCCACCTCGAGGACGCGGTCGAGGTCCACGTCCGTGACCCCCTTCTTCTCGAGGGCGTCGCGAACCACCTCCGGGTTCTCCCTGACGAACTGCCTGCTGAGCATGGTTCGGCTTTCCGGGGGCGCGGCAAAGGCGTGTCGCATCCGTGGTGAGACGTGCCAGTCACCCGTCGCCGGGGACCGATTTATGCTCGGCCGGGGAGACCCACGAGCATGGCCATCGGTGACCTCCACCACGTCGAGTCGGGAAACTGCGAGGACCTCTACTACGTGGACGTCGGACTGTTCGACACCCCCGAGTACGGGTCGGTCTACCTGCTGGACGCGGAGCGACCCGCCGTCGTCGACACCGGGACGGGCGCGAACTACGAGGTCGTCCTCGACGGTCTCGCGGAACTCGGCGTCGCCCCCGAGGACCTCGCGGCCATCGCCGTCACGCACGTCCACCTCGACCACGCCGGCGGCGCGGGCTACCTCGCCCGCGAGTGCGAGAACGCCTCGGTGGTCGTCTACGAACGCGGCGCGCGCCACCTCGCGGACCCCTCCCGGCTGGTCGCGGGGACGAAACAGGTCGTCGGGGACCGCTGGCGACACTACGCCGACCCCCTCCCCATCGACGAGGACCGGATGACCGTCGTGGACGACGGCGACGTGGTCGACCTCGGCGACCACCAGCTGGAGGTCCACCGCGCGCCGGGCCACGCCCCCCACCAGGTCGTGTTCTTCGACCCGGCGAACGACGCCGTCTTCACGGCGGACGCGGCGGGCATCTACGTACCGAGCCAGGACACCGTCGAACCGACGACGCCGCCGGTCAACTTCGACCTCGACCAGTCGCTCGCGGACGTGGAGATGCTCCGGAGTCTCGACCCGGAGGTCCTCCTCTACGGCCACTTCGGGGACGCGCCCGCCGCCGCCCGACTGACGGAGTACGCCGAGACGCTCTCGGCGTGGGTCGAGGAGATTCGCGCGGTCCGCGAGCGACTCGGCGACGACGAGGCCGTCGTCGAGCACTTCGTCGAACGGACGGAGATGGCCGACGCCTGGGGCGACGAACAGGCCCGCATCGAGGCCGAACTGAACGTCAGGGGCGTCCTCGTCGCCCTCGACCGCGAGAAGTGACGTCGGTACAGCGACAGTATCCGCGGCGCGAATCTCACTAGTTCCCAGTCGTTACTGTAGTTATATCAATCGTCCCCGACAGTGTCGTGACAAGTGGTGTCGCATCACGCGAGCCACCGACACAGATGTCAGAGGAACACGCGCACGACGACTGCGACTGTGCATCGACCGGAATCGACCGACGTGGCTTCGTCAAGGGGTGTGGCGCGGCGCTGGCGTTCGCCGCCGCGGGGACGAGTCTGGAGACGGTAGCGGCCCAGGAGAACTCCGCCGACGTCGCCGAACTGCTCGACCCCCTCCCCTCGAACTGGGGGCGCTGGGGCGAGGACGACGAACTCGGCGCGCTGAACCTGCTCGACGGCGAGACGGCCTACCGGGGGATGCTCGCCGCGGTGCAGGGCGGCCCGAAGAACGTGGGCCGGTTCACTCTCCAGCTCTCGATGACCGGCGAGGTCATCAACCCCGACCCGGACCAGCCGGACGTGCTGTTCCCGAACGCCGACGGGAGCGGCCCGCAGTGGCCGAGTACGGACACGGGCGACCCGGCGTTCCCGCCGCGCACGCCCGCCCGACGGACCAACACCACCGGCGAGGGCGGATCGGAAGTCGCGGGCGGCATCGCGTTCGTCGACGACAAGTTCGCCGCCGACTTCTTCCTGCAGGGGACGACGCACGTCGACGCCCTCGGCCACGCGTGGTACGGCGACCAGATATACAACGGCTTCTCGACGGACACGACGAACGCGGTCAAGCAGTTCGACACCGCACTCGCAGGGACGACGAACGCGGACGCGGTTCCCGACGACCCCGCCTCGACGCTGGAACCGTTCTCCGAGACGACGGGCCTGAGCAAGGCCGGAATCACCAACGCCGCCGAGGCGGGCATCGCCGGCCGCGGCGTCCTCCTCGACGTGGGCCGCCACCTCGACGTGAGCGACGAGAAGGGCCGCCTCCCGCTGGGATACGGCATCACGCTGGAGGACCTGCAGAGCACCGCCGAGGCGCAGGGCGTCGACGTCGAGGAACGCGACATCCTCCTCATCCGGACGGGGGCCGTCGAACGCACCCGTGACCCCGAGGCGGAGTGGGCACCGCTGCAGGAGCCCGGCCTCGCGTTCAGCGAGGAACTCGTCGAGTGGTTCGCCGAGAAGGACATCCCGTACGTCGGCGCGGACAACCTCGCCGTCGAGAAGGTCGCCCAGACCATCGACGGGGAGACGTACGTCATCCCGCTGCACGGCGCGTTCCTGCGCAACCTCGGGGTCACCATCAACGAGATTCTCTGGCTGAAGGAGCTGGGAGCCGCCTGCGCCGAGGACGGCGTCTACGACTTCCTGTTCACCGCCGCGCCCCTGAAGGTCGAACGCGGGACCGGCGCGCCCGTCAACCCCGTCGTGCTGAAGGCCACCGGACGGGACGACGACGATTCGCCGGGGGACGACGACGGCGAGAACGAATCCGGCGACGACAATGGCGGCCAGCGAGACGACGACGAGTCGGACGACCCGCCGGGCGACGACAACGGCGGGGACAACGACGACACTGACGACTGACGGGGCCTACCTGAGTCCCTCTCGCTCCTCGAGTTCGACGCGGCGTACCTTCCCGCTGGTCGTCTTCGGGAGGTCGGCGACGAACTCGACCTCGCGGGGGTACTCGTATCTCGCCAGTCGGTCCTTCACGTGGTCGCGGAGGGCCGCCGCGAGGGCCTCGCTCGCCTCGAACCCGGACGAGAGGACGACGAACGCCTTCGGCACCTCGCCGCGTTCGTCGTCGGGGACGCCGATGACGCCCGCGTCCGCGACGGCCTCGTGGGTGGCGAGTGCCTCCTCTATCTCGACGGGACCGATGCGATACCCGGCGGAGATGATGACCGTGTCCGCCCGCCCGACGAACGTGACGTAGTCGTCTTCGTCCATCACGCCGAGGTCCTCGGTGAGCAACCAGCCCTCGCGGACCTTGTTTCGCGTCGCCTCCGGCTTGCCGAGGTACTCCACGAAGCAGACCGGATCGCCCTCGTAGCGGACGGCGATTTCGCCCGTCTCGCCCGGGGGGAGACGCTCCAGCGACTCGGGGTCGAGAATCGCCACCTCGTGGCCCGGCGCGGGCGGGCCGATGGCCCCCTCGCGGGACTCCGTGAGGGCGGTGCAGTCGCCGACGATCATGTTCGCCTCCGTCTGGCCGTACCCCTCGTGGACGGCCGCGCCGTCGAACGTCTCGGCGGCCCACTCGACGACGCTCTCGCCGAGCGACTCGCCGCCGCTCGGGACCACCCGGACCGACGAGAGGTCGTAGCCCGAGGTGCCCGCCTGCATCATCATCCGGAGGGCCGTCGGCGGCGCGAAGAAGTTCGTCACCCCGTGGCGCTCCACGAGGTCGAACGCCGTCTCCGGGTCGAACGGCCCGCCGTCGTACGCGAGGACCGGCTTGCCGTAGAACAGCCCCGGGAAGAGCACGTCGAACAGCGTGGCGACCCACGCCCACTCCGAGGGCGTCCAGTACACGTCGTCGTCGTGCATCTCCATGTCGCAGAAGGCCGTGACGAACAGCGGCAGGTTCCCCAGCAGGACCCGGTGGGCGTGGCGCACGCCCTTCGGGTCGCCCGTCGTCCCCGAGGTGTAGATGACGATGGCGTCCTCCTCGGCGTCGGTCTCGACGGCCTCGTCGACCGGGTCCGCCGACTCGACGGCGGTCCAGAAGTCCCGTTCCTCGCCCGCCAGTTCACCCTCGGGGACCCCGACGGTGAGCACCGACCGGAAGTCGAACTCCCCGACCACGTCCCGGAACGTCTCGACGTTCGACTCGTGGACGACGCAGGCGACGGCGTCGGCGTCGTCCAGCCGGTATCGGAGGCCCTCGGTGCCGAACAGCGTCGAGAGGGGGACCGACACCGCCCCGAGCTTCCAGCAGGCGATGTGGGCGATGGCCGTCTCCGGGGTCTGCGGGGCGTTGACGCCGACCCGGTCGCCGCGACCGACCCCCTGCGCCCGGAGGTGACCCGCGAGTCCGTCGGTGAGGGTCGCGAGTTCGGCGAACGTGTAGGAGGCCCGTTCCCCGGTCTCGCGCTCCGAGAGGAGCGCCGTCCGGTCGCCGTCCTCTCCGTCGGCCCACCGGTCACAGACGTAGTGGGCCATGTTGAACCGCTCGGGGACCTCCCACTCGAAGGCCGCCAGCAGGTCGTCGTAGCTCTCCCACTCCCGTTCGTGGAACCAGTAGGCGTCGAGGCGTTCGCCGCGCATGTCCGAGACGTGTCCGGTGGTACCATACGGCTTGCGGTGGTGGCGAGTTCCCGGGGAACCGGGCGGCCGACGCTTATCCCCGCCCGCCGAGGACTGCCCACCATGTGGCACGACCTCTCACAGCCGTTCGGCCCGGCGATGGACCACTCGACGGCGCTCGCGCCGCCGGAGTTCCGGACGGAACGGACCGTCGCCGAGGACGGGGCGAGGGTGACGCACTTCGACGCGCCGACACACGCCGGGACGCACGTCGACGCGCCCGCGCACGTCCTCGACGGGGGAGCGACGCTCGACGACCTCCCGCTCGACGCCTTCGCGGGCGAGGCCGTCGTCCTCGACGTGCCCTGCGAGTCGGCACGGGAACTCGGGCCCGACGACCTGCGGGCGGGCGGCGAGGTCCGCGGGGGCGACGTCGTCCTCGTCCACACGGGGTGGGGCGAGAAGCAGGGCACGGAGGCCTACTACGAGTACCCGTGGCTCTCGGCGAGCGCCGCCGAGTGGCTCGTAGAGCGGGGCGTGAAGCTACTCGGGACGGACACCCTCAGCCCGGACGAGCCCCGGTCGCTCCGGTCGGACGGGGGCGAGTCGTACCCGGTCCACCGGCGCCTCCTCGAAGCGGGCGTGCCCATCGCCGAGAACCTGCGGCTCTCGGCCGTGGCGGGTCGGCGCGTCGAGGTGGTCGGATTCCCCCTCCGAATCGAGGGCGGGGACGGCGCGCCGACGCGGTTCGTCGCGCGCACGTAGTCCCGAGTCGAGGGAGTCGAGGAACTCGCCGTCGGGGGCGAGCACCGCCGAGAGGCCGGCGTCGAACGTCCGGTCGACGCGAACCGGCCCTGCTGTCGTGGCTGTGGCTATCACCCGTATGTCATAAATCCCCACACACGGGTGATAGGGGGACAACCGGACGACGAGTGGATGTTTTTATACGATACGGGCGACACAACACGACCAGTGGTGGGAGATTAGTGGCAGGTGAACTCATCCCGCTCGTGGCCGCCATCATCGGCCTCGGCGTCGTCGCCCAGATACTCGGAGACCGCTTCCAGATACCCAGTATCATCTTCCTCATCGCAGCCGGCATCGCCCTCGGCCCGGAGGGAATCGGGATAGTGACGACCGCGACGTTCGGCGACGCACTCCCGGCCATCGTCGGTCTCTCTGTCGCCATCATCGTCTTCGAGGGAGCCTTCCACCTCCGCATCGACAAGTTGCGCGAGGCGCCCGCCGAGACCATCCGACTGGTCACCGTCGGGGCCGCCATCGCCCTCGTGGCGACGGCGGTGGTCATCCGCTTCGCCCTCGGCGCCGACTGGGACGTCTCGTTTCTCATCGGCGCGTTGCTGGTGGCGACGGGACCGACGGTCATCGCGCCCATCATGGAGGTCGTCCCGGTGCGCGACCGCGTGGAGGCCGCACTGGAGACGGAGGGCATCGCCAACGACGTGAGCGCGGCCATCCTCGCCGTCGTCGTCTTCGAGGTCGTCGTCGGCCACGTCACGGAGGAGAACCTCCTCCCCGAGTTCGCCTCCCGACTCGGGACGGGACTGCTCGTGGGTGCCGCCGTCGCCGCCGTCGTCTGGTACGGCCTGCGCTACGTCGACCTCTCGCCGGGCAACGCCCCGCAGAACGCTCGCCTCCTCGTACTGGCGGGGGCGCTCGTCGCCTACGGAGGCGCGGAGTCGCTCGCGACGGAGTCGGGCATCGCCGCCGCCGCCACCGCAGGCGTCCTCCTCGGCAACCTCGACGTCCCCTACGAGGAGGACATCACCGACTTCAAGGGCGACGTGACGCTCATCGTCCTCTCGTTCGTGTTCATCGCGCTGGCGGCGCTCCTCCGATTCGAGGACATCGCCAGACTCGGTCTGGGTGGGGTGGCGGTGGTCGTCGCGGTGGCCCTCGTCATCCGCCCGGTACTCGTCTTCGTCTCGATGGTGGGCGACCGCTTCACCTTCGAGGAGAAGGTGTTCATGAGCCTCGTCGGCCCGCGCGGCATCATCCCGGCGTCCGTCGCGACGCTGTTCGCCGTCCAGTTACAGAACGCGGGCCAGACCGATGCCGCCGGTCTCCTCGTCGGCACCGTCTTCCTCGTCATCCTCACGACGGTGGTGTTCGAGGCCGGCCTCGCCCGCTACCTCGCGGAATACCTAGGTGTCATACCAATGCGCGTACTCGTCATCGGAGGCGGGACCGTGGGCCGAGCGCTCGCGGCCCGTCTCGAAGACCGTGGAGAGAACGTCGTCATCCTCGAGAACGACGAAACGATAGTCGAACTGGCCCGCGACGAGGGCCACACCGTCCACATCGGCGACGGCACGGACACGGACGTCCTGACGTCGGCCGGGGCGGAGAACGCCAAGATACTCGTCACCGCGACGGGCGACGACGACGTGAACCTGCTGGCCGCCCAACTCGCGAACTCCCGGTTCGACATCGAGACGGTCATCGCGCGGGTGAACAACCCCAACAACGTCGAGGCGTTCGAGGACCTCGGGGTGCGCGTCGTCTCGCCCACCGCGGCGACGGCACAGACCATCGACAACCTCATCGAACGCCCCGCGCTCGCCAACTGGATCTCGGGCCTCGGCGAGACGGGCGACGTCCAAGAGATCGAGGTCACCGCGGACGAACTCGTGGGACGCACGGTGCGGGAGGTCGGCCCGGAACTCCCCGGCGGCGTCCTCATCGCCCTCGTCGCCCGCGACGGGGGGGCACAGGTGCCCAACGCCGACTTCACCCTCGAACGCGGCGACCGCATCACCCTGCTCGGCGGCCACGACGCCGTCCGCGAGGCGATGACGTTCTGTCACCCGGAGGACTAGGCGGGCGTCCCCGCGCAGTACCGCATTTCAACTCCCGGTGGGGGACGTGAGAGTACTTATGAGTCGTGAGTGAAACGTCTCACCATGATTCACGCGGACGGCCCGCTACTCACGGTAGACGTGGGCGAGCGCTCGACGGCGGAGACCGATATCGACGCACTCCTCGAAGCGTACGTCGGCGGGCGCGGCGTCGGGACGCGCCTCGCCCACGAGCGCATCCCGTTCGACGCCGACCCGTTCGGCCCGGAGAACCGCCTGTACTTCGCGACGGGGCCGTTGCAGACCTCCCGAATGAGCTTCACCGGCCGGATGTCCTGTACCGGCCTCTCGCCGCTGACCGACGGCCTCTGCTCGTCGAACGCGGGTGGGTTCATGTCCCGGAACTTCCTCGCGACGGGCTACAGCGCCGTCGAACTCGTCGGCGCGAGCGACGAACTGGTGGGCGTGCACGTCACCGACGAGGGCGTGGAGTTCGAGGCGGTCCCCGACCTCGCGGGCGCGACCACCGAGGAGACACTCGAACACCTCGCCGAGCGCGGTCTGACGGCCGATCACACCGCCATCGTCGGCCCCGCGGGCGAGAACCGCGTCCGGTTCGCCTCGATCATGACCAGCGAGTCGCGCGCGTTCGGACGCGGCGGCCTCGGGGCCGTCATGGGTGCGAAGAACGTCAAGTTCCTCACCTTCGAGGGCGACTCGGCTCCCGAGCCACAGGTCGAAGGCGAGGTCGTCCAGGAGATTCACAAGGAAGCCTCCGAGTCCAGCAGTCCGATGAAGGACGCGGGCACCGTCTCCGTCACGGAGTACGCCAACAGCGTGGGCGCACTCCCGACGAAGTACTTCTCGGAGCTCTCCTACGAGCACGCAGAGGACATCGGGTCGGGCGCGGTCATCGACCACAAGTACAAGAAGGGCACCTGCTCGTCGTGCGCGTTCGCCTGCAAACTCCCGACGAGAGACGAGGAGAGCGGGCTGGAGACCGAGGGTCCCGAGTACGAGACGGTGATGTCGTTCGGGTCGAACGCGCTGGTCGACGACTTCGTCTCCATCATGAAGTCGAACGAACTGTGCGACCAACTGGGGATGGACACCATCTCCTGTGGCGACGTGGTCTCCGCCTACCTCGCGGCCAACGACGCCTTCGGCGACTCCGAGTTGATCCACGACCTCGTCGAGAAAATCGCCTACCGCGAGGGCGACGGCGACCTGCTGGCGGAGGGCATCGCCCGCTGTGCCGACGACCTCGGCGTCGAGAACTGGTCGATGAAGGGCATGGAGTTCGCCGCCCACGACGGGCGCACCCTGAACGGGCAGGGCCTCTCGTTCGCCGTCTCCAACCGGGGGGCAGACCACATGTACGCCGAGATGTACCGCTTCGAGTACCCGCTGGTCGCGCCCGCACAGGCGCTGGACCGCGACGGACTGGCGGGGAAGGCGGAGCGACTCGTCGAGGCCGAAGACGAGAACGCGCTGAAGGACTCGGCGGTCCTCTGTAAGTTCTCGTTCTCGCAGATGGACGAGGAGCGCTGGGAGGCCCTCCTCGACGCCGACTTCGCAGAACTGGAGGCCGTGGGGAAACGCATCGTCACCCTCGAACGCCACTTCAACAACCAGCGCGGGATGGACCGGGCCGACGACGACGCCCTCCCCTACGAACTGGAGGGACTGGACGACGCCCTCGACGAGTACTACGGCCTGCGCGGATGGGACGACGACGGCACCGTCCCCGACAGCGCACTCCCCGACGCGGGCGGGAGTCCGACTCCGGCGGACGACTGAACCGGCCGGGACGTCCCTCTGCCCGCAGACCTGTGCGAAAAATTAACACGATGTGCGCGAACCGGCGTGCATGGTCGTCAGCCTCGCCGCCTACGTCCACGCCTCCGTCTCGAACGACCGCCACGAGTTCAACCGGCAGGTCGCGTTCGTGTTCTTCCTCGCGGATGTCTCTATCGCGGCCGCCGTCGTCCCACAGGCACCGTTCGTGACGTGAGCGTGCGAGGTTCGTAAACCCCCCGCGTCGCGTTGCGCGTTCCGCTACGCCCTCGTCGGTCCACCGCGAGCGCCACGCATGGACATCGTCGACCGCTTCTCCGAGGCCATCCCCTTCGCCGACCACCTCGACATCGAACTGGACGAGGTGGGCGACGGGCGCGCGGTGGGCCACGTCGACCTGCGCGAGGAACACTCCTCGAACCCCGCGAGCATGGTCGCCCACGGTGAGGTGGCCTACTCGCTCGCCGACACCGTCGGGGTTCACGAGAGCGGATCGCTCGTGCGCTAACCGAAACGCGTCGCGTTTCGGTGATGGGGCGGCCGTCGTGGACCTGAACGAGACGGTCACGCCCACCATCGACGTTCGCATCGACTACCTCGCGCCCGCGACGGGCGAGCGACTGGTCGCGGAAGCGGAGGTCACGCGGAACGTTCGAAAATCGCTTCGCGATTTTCGCAGCCAACCAGAAATCTCCGATTTCTGGTGACGGAAACAGCGTCGCTACCGTCGATATCGACGTCGAGGATGGCGAGGGCACGCACGTCGCCTGCGCGGGGTCTACAAGACGGGCGGGGTGGACGGGCGGACGCCGTGGACCGCCGGGACGGACGACCGGTAGTACTCAGACGTCGGCGTCGAGAATCTCACGGTAGAGCGCCGCCTCGCGGTCCGCGATGGTTCGGATGTCACCTGCGACCTCGTCCACCGTCTCGCGGTAGTCGGGCCCCTCGGACTCGCTGGCGTCCTTCAGCGTCTCGCCCACCGCGGTCCAGTCCTCGGCGATGGCGGCCATCTCCTCGGTGACCGACTCGCCGAACGGGTGCTCCACGGTTCGGAAGAAGTCGCGCTGGAGGCCGCGGAACGCGCCGCCACCGGTCCCCCGGCGCTCGACGTTCTGGTAGGCGAAGCGGGCCGTCCACTGCGGGTCGGGCAGGGTCGGCCACTCGGCCATGCTGGAGACGAGGCGCTGGATGCCGGCGAGACCCTGTACGCCGAGTGTGCCGGGGTCGAAGCGCCCCTCGTCCGGCGCGAACATGTACTCGGCCATCGTCGTCGTCGCCGCCACGACGGCGTCTTCGACGGGCGTGGTAATCGAGGGGTCCGTGACCGCGAGGTAGCGACACTGCAGGGGGACCATCGCGTTCGAGGTCATCGCCCCCTGCAGGCGGTCGGTCGGAAGGTACTGGACCTCCTCGAACTCGCTGTCCGAGAGGTACACCCCCTCGTCGTCGTAGCCCACCGCGAGCAACGAGTGCGGCGAGAAGTGCGTGTCCGTCCCGTAGTAGTCGAGGTAGTAGATGTCTGCGAACAGCATGACCGGGTGGCCGTCGTCGAGCAATTCCCTGATGTCGGCCCACGCCTCGTCCCACGACTGCCCCTCGCGTTCGACGTGGTCGATACCGAGCGTGTGGAAGAAGGCGCGTTCGAGGTAGAGCGGGCGGCCGATGAACGCCTTGTGCGGCGGGTCGGGCAGTTCGAAGAAGGTGAAGCCCAGTCCCGAGGCGAGGCCGAAGCAGGTCGGTTCGTCGAACCCCCACCCGTAGTAGTCGGCGAGGTTGCGAAGCGAGGTGGACCCGCAGTGTCGGCCCGTCGCGTGGTCGTAGTCGGGGAGTCGCATACCGGCATCTGACCGCGCGCCGCCGTAAACCGTTCGGGGCGCGCTCAGACGCGCTTGGAGAGCGCCTTGACGGCTTCGAGCGCCCCCTGGTCCCACGCGACGCGGTGGTCGAGGCCCGTCTCACCTTCCTGCTCCTCGTACTCCTCCAAGTACCACTGGTAGGTGTCGATGAGTGCCTCCCGGTTGGAGTACTCCGGCTCCCACCCCAGTTCGCGGAGTTTCTCGACGGAGACGTAGGAGTCCTCGTGGGCCGTCTCGTACACCCACGGGTACAGCGGCGAGAGGTCGAGGGCGTTCAGGACGCGGAGCGCCGCCACCGTCAGCGTGGCGGGCGTGCCGAGGACCCGCTTGCCGGTCTCGGCGTAGTCGACCAGTGCCTGGAAGTCCTCCTTCATCGTCGTGTACTCCGTCGCGCCGACGTTGAACGTCCCGTTGACGCGCTCCTCGTCGAGCGTGAACAGAACCTCTATCGCCCGCACGAGGTCGCGGACGTGGAGCAACTGGTACCGATTGTTCCCCCACCCGACGAGCGGGACGTTCGCGCCGTCTTCCACCCAGTCGAACAGCACCTGAAAGACGCCCAGTCGCTGCGGGCCGATGAACGTCTTCGGACGGACGACGGGGACACACAGCCCGCGCCGCCGGAAGTCCGCACAGAGCTTCTCGGCTTCGACCTTCGCGGTGCCGTAGGGGCCGACGCCGTCGGTGGGTGAATCCTCGGTGATTGGGTGGTGGTCGTGGGTGCCGTAGACGGCCGTCGAGGAGACGTAGACGACCCGGTCGACGTCGGCCTCCGTCGCGGCCCACAGCACGGCGCGCGTGCCGTCAACGGTGACCTCGCGGATGGTCTCGTCGTCCCAGAGCGGGAGCGCCGCCGCGGTGTGGACGACGACGTCGGCGTCGGCCTCCTCGAACGTCTCGCGGAGCGTGCTCTCGTCGCGCACATCCGCCTCGACGTACGAGACGCCCTCGACGGGGTCGGATTCGTCGAACGGCTTCAGGTCGACGGCCGTCACGTCGAGTCCCTGCTTAACGAAGTACTGGCACGTGTGGAGGCCGAGGAAGCCGGTCCCGCCGGTGACGACGACCGAGTCGTAGTCGAGCGCTTCCCCCGCCGCGTCGGTGGTTGCGACAGCGTCGCTCATCCGGCGGCAGGTGGCGGGCGTGCCACTTGAGTCGGGGGGACCCTCCCGACGCTCAACAGACGCGAACTCGGACTATTCCGAAGCTCGAACGATCCGGCCGAAATCGGGAGACGCAACGTCGGCTTACACCACTGTTCACACGAGTGTATCACACCCGGAGATGCAACAGTTCGAAACCCGGTGGAAGCACCGCCACGTTATATGAGACTCTCCAGCCTCGGGTCCTCGACAGCCCATGTCATACCCACACGCTGCACGGATGCGACTCGCGCTCGCGGGCCTCCTCCGCGAGATGCGGCCCCAGCAGTGGTACAAGCAGGGGGTCGTCCTGCTCGGGGTGGTGTTCTCGCGGCACCTGCTCGACCCTGCGGCGTGGGTGGGGGCGCTGGCGGCCGCCACGGCGTTCACCGCCGTCGCGGGCGCAGTGTACGTCTTCAACGACATCAGCGACGTCGAGGAGGACCGGCAGCACCCGACGAAGCGCAACCGCCCCATCGCCAGCGGACAGGTGTCGATACCGCTCGCCGTCGCCTTCGGAACCCTCCTCGCCGTCGGGGGGCTCGCGCTGGCCTACGCCACGGACGTCCTCGTGTTGGGCGTGATACTGGCGTACGTCGGACAGAACGCCCTCTACACCCTGTTCCTGAAGGAGGTTGCCTTCGCCGACACCATCGTCATCGCCGTCGGGTTCGTCCTGCGAGCCATCGCGGGCGTCGTGGCCATCAGCGTCCGCCTCAGTCCGTGGCTCATCGTCTGTACGTTCTTGCTGGCACTGGTTCTCGCACTGGGCAAGCGCCGCCACGAACTCGACGAGACCGGCGGACCCAAGGGAACCGACGAGAATGACGGCGAGAACACCCGTGAGTCCCTCGGGACCTACCGCGCCGGAGCCGTCGACCAGTTGCTCGTCGTCGCCGCCGCGACGCTCCTGATGGCCTACGCGCTGTACACGTTCACCGGCACCGACGACGCGATGATGCTCACGCTCCCCTTCGCCTTCTTCGGCGTCTTCCGGTACCACCACCTCGTCCACACCACCGACGTGGGCGGCAAGCCCGAGTACCTCCTGCTCGACCGGCCGCTGGCGTCCAACTGCGCGCTGTGGCTGGCCGTCGTCGTCGCAGTCCTCTACGACCTACCCGCCGTCGTTGGGTTTCCGGGGGTGATGCCGTGAGCGAGCGACGGGCGTACGACCTGCAGACCCACACCGACGCCTCGCCGTGCTCGCGGACACCTCCCGACCGCGTCGCGCGGGCGGCAGTCGACGCCGGCCTCGACGGCATCGCCGTCACCGACCACGACACGACGGAGAACGTCGCCGCGGTCCGGGCCGCGGCCCCGCCCGGCCTGGAGGTCATCGCCGGCGTGGAGGTGACGACGACACAGGGCCACCTGCTCGCCCTCGGCGTCGAGCACCCGCCGCCGAAGACGGACCCGCAGACGGTCATCGAGGACGTCCACGACCAGGGCGGGGTCGCCGTCCTCTCGCACCCCTTCGACCGCCTCCGACAGTACTACGACCGGGACCTGTCGGCCATCGCGCGGCGCGTCGACGCCGTCGAGGTGTGCAACTCCCGGTGCGTGCGAAAGCGGTACAACGATCGCGCGCGCTCGTTCGCGGCCAAGCACGGCCTCGCCGCCACCGGTGGGTCCGACGCTCACTTTCCGATGGAGGTCGGGCGGGCGCGGACCGTCTGTACGGGCGACCCGCTGGCGGCGATTCGCGCCGGCGAGACGACGGCGGCGGGGCGTGCCCGCTACCTCTCGGGACACGTCGCGACCAAACTCCACCAACTACTCCGATGACCGGAACGGACACCACCGGAGGGCTGTGGCGTCACTTGCGCCGGGGCGGCGGCCTGCTGCGCGAGCACGGCCTCTGGCTGACTGCCCTCCTATCGGTGGGGGTGTTCGCGGGGCTGTTCCTGCTGGCGGACGCCGAGGCCGTCACCCGGTCACTGCTGAGCGTCGACGGGTGGACGCTCGTGACCGTCCTCGCGCTGGTCGTCGTCAGCTACGCGGTGCGCTTCCTGAAGTGGGGGTTCTACCTCCGCGAACTGGACATCGACGTACCCCTCGGGTCGAGCCTCCTCACCTTCTTTTCGGGGCTGATGCTCGTCGTCACGCCCGGGAAACTGGGAGAGGTCTGGAAGGCGTGGTTCCTGCGAGACCGCGAGGGAATCCCCGCCAGTCGGACGACGGCCGTCGTCGGGGCCGAGCGGATCACCGACCTGCTGGCGCTCAGTGCGCTGGCGGTGCTCGGCGTCGTCGTCTACCGGCGCTCTCCGGCCGTCCTGCTGGCCGTCGGGGGGACCTTCCTCGCCGGCCTCGCGCTCCTCCAGTGGCGGACGGCCTGTCTCGCCGTGCTGGACCGACTGGCGACGCTCCCCGTCGTCGGCCCCCACGCCGCCTCGCTGGAGTCGTTCTACGAGGGGACCTACGCGCTGTTCCGCCCGCGCCCGCTGGCGGTGGCGATGGTCCTGAGCGTCCTCGCGTGGGGGCTGGAGGGGGCGGCGCTGTGGGTCATCCTCGCGGGGCTGGGGGCCGACGCGAGCCTCGTCGTCGGGCTGTTCGTCTTCGGGCTGGGGTCGGTCGTCGGCGCTGTGAGCCTCCTGCCCGGCGGGCTGGCGGCCACCGAGGCGAGCATGGTCGGCCTACTCGTCGCGCTGGGCGTCGCCCGGACCGTCGCCGTGAGTTCGACGCTGCTCGTCCGCGTCGGCACGCTCTGGTTCGGGGCGGCCCTCGGGACGGCCGTCTTCGGCCTCTCGCGGCTCTCCGGGAGGGCCGATCGGTGAGCACGACCCTCCTCCCGGAGCGCCACCGCGCCGGCCTCCGGACGTGGGTGCTGTTCGGCGACCCGACGCGAAGCGCGCTGTGCTGGCTGGCGCTGGCGCTCGTCGGGAGTGTGTTCCTCTTCGACGCCCCGCGCTACACCTTGCTCAGTACCTACACCGACCACATGCGCCACACCTACGCCGCGTGGTCGTTCCTCCACCTCGGGTTCGGCGTCTACACACAGCCAATGGGGACGTGGGACGTGGCCGCCGTCGAGCCGTTCGTCACGTGGCCGACCCTACCCCACATGTACCCGTTCGGGTCGCTCCTATTGTTCCTCCCGGCGGCACTGCTGGTGAACCTCTCGGTCCTCGCGCCGGCGACTACCTACGCGCTGCTGGTAGCGGCGTTCACCGGTGCGGGCACACTCGCGATGGCGCTCCTCTACCGGACGCTCCCCTACCCGCCGGGGCTCGCGGCGCTCGTCACGGCACTCGCCGCGATGCCCTACCTCTTCTGGGGGCTGAACGGCTTCTTCGACACCGTCGCCGTCGCGCTCGCCCTCGTCGGCGTGGCCGCCCACCGGCGAGAGGGCGAACGGGTCTCGCTGTTCGCGCTGATCGGCGCGCTCTCCTTGCACTTCCGGCTGTGGTACCTCGGACCGCTCGCGCTTGCCACCGCCTGGCGTTACTGGCGCGAGCGGGGCGTCGACGCCGCCTTCGTCGGCGCGCTGGCCCTCGGGGGTCTCTCGCTCGCCTCCTTCGCGCTGACCCTGCCCGCGGCGGGCCGTCTCGGCGAGACGGAGATGTTCACCGAGAACCCCGTCGCGCTGACGACGGGCGCGGGCATCACCCCCGAGACAGGGGTAGCGCTCGCGGGAGCTGCCGTCCTGCTGGGCGTGCTCTACACCCGCGAACGGGATCCGGTCGCGCTGGCGGCGCTGACGCTCGCCGTCGCGTCGGTGTTCGCCCTCTCGCAGTGGGTCGCGTGGTACCCCATCCTGCTGACACCCGCGCTGGCGCTGGCCGACCGCCGGGCCAGTCAGGTCGCCCTCGTCGTCGCGTTCCTGCAGGTGAGCGTCTCGCTCGGCAACCCGCCGAACTGGTTTGCCTTCGCCGAGGCGGTCCTTCGGGCGACAGTGGGGTGGGGGTAGCGTGCGACTGTCCGGGCCCGTGACCCGCCGGCGAGCGCTGGCGGCTCTCGGTCTCGCGGTCGCCGCCGCACTCGCCGTCTACAGCACCAACTGGATATGGCACGTCGTCGGCGAGTGGAAACCGCTCACAGACTTCAACATCTACTTCGACGCCTACCGGAGCGCACGCGCCGGCCGGAACCCCTACGACCCCGACGCCATCGGCACCGGCTTCCTCTACCACCCGTTCGTACTGACCCTCGTCGGTCTCGTCGCGTCGCTGGGCCGGGCGGGGGCGGCGACCGTCTGGGTGGGGGCGAGCGCGCTGGTGTGGGTCGGGGCGCTCGCTCTCGCCATCCGCCTCGTCGACCTGCTCGGAGGACACGTCCCCTCCGGGACCCGGTGGGCGCTGTTCGCGGGCGGCCTCCTGTTCGCCCCCGCATGGGACACGCTCTACGGTGGGCAGATAAACGGGTTCGTGGTCGTTTCGACGCTCCTCGCCGTCTATCTCGCTGAGACCGACCGCTCACTGCTGGGCGGGAGCGCCCTCGCCCTCGCCGTGACGCTCAAGACGTCGCCCGTCCTGCTGGCGGGCTACTTCGTCGGGACGCGCGACTGGCGGGCGCTTGCGGGCCTCGCCGGCGGTGTCGGCTTGTTCACGCTCCTTCCGGCGATGCAGTTCTCGCCCGATATCGTCGGCCAGTACGTCGCGGCCACCGCACAACTGAGCGGGACGGTTGACGCCTTTCCGGGGAACAAGAGCCTCGCGGCGGTGACGCTCCGACTCGCGGAGGCGTTCGGGTGGTCGGTAGGGACCGGGACGGCCCGACTCCTCCGGGAACTGCTCGTCGTCGGATCGGGTCTCGTACTTGGTGCGACGGCGCTCGCCCGGCCGGTTCGAACGGCGACAGCGGGGCGGTGGTTCCTCGCCGGCCTCTCGACGGCCGTCGTCGCCCTCTCGCCGCTCGTCTGGTACCACCACGGGACCCTCCTCCTGTTCCCGCTGGTCGCCCTCCTGACCGCCAGGGAGGGGTGGGTCCGCGCGGTGGGCCTGCTCGCCGCGTTCCTCGTGCAGGCCGACCGAATCGTCGAACAGGCGTTCATCGGCTGGGGCGTGCTCCCCCGGGTAGGGGTCCCGATGCTCGCCGCGCAGTTGCTCGTCCTCGTCGTCGCGTCGGGGCTGTACCTCCGGGCGTGGCGGGACGGACCGAGCGAATGGGCGTGGGCACGCTACCGTCGACTGCTGGCGCGCGAATAGCGGAAGAAGAAGGCGAGCGAACTGCTTACCGACTGAACTCGATGGCCGCGCCCTGCCCGAAGCCGACGCACTCCGTGGCGATTCCCCGGTCGACGTCGCGCTTGATCATCTCGTGGATGAGCGTCACCGGCAGGCGGGCACCCGTCGCGCCGAGGGGGTGGCCGATGGCGATTGCGCCGCCGTTGACGTTGAACTTCTCGTCGTCGATGCCGAGTTGCTCCTGACAGTAGAGCGTCTGGGAGGCGAACGCCTCGTTCAGTTCCACGAGGTCGTAGTCGTCGATGTCGCGGCCCGTGCGTTCGAGGATGTCGCGGACGGCGGGGATGGGGCCGATGCCCATGACCTCGGGTTCGACGCCCTGCACGCTGTTGTTGCCGATTTCGGCCATGATCTCGAGGTCGTGCTCCTTCGCGAAGGCCTCGCTCGTGACGAGGAGGGCGCTCGCGCCGTCCGAGATCTGCGAGGCGTTGCCGGGCGTGACCGTCCCCTCGGACTTGAAGACTGTCGGGAGTTCGTCCATCTTCTCGCGCGAGACGTCGTGGCGGATGCCCTCGTCCTCGGTGACCTGCTTCTCGCCGTTGTCGATGGGGACGATCTCGTCCTCGAAGCGCCCCGACTTCGTGGCCTCGCTGGCGCGCTGCTGGCTGCGGAAGGCGTAGTCGTCCTGCGCTTCCCGACTCACGTCGTAGCGCTCTGCGACCTCCTCGGCGGTCATCCCCATCTGGAGGGCCGCGAGGTTGTAGTCCTCGTTCATGCGCGGGTGCATGGCGGTGTTCGCGCCCATCTTCACGCGGGACATGTTCTCGACGCCGCCCGCGATGATGGCGTCGCGCTGGCCGGCACGGATGGCGTCGGAGGCGGAGATGACCGCCTGCGCCGAGGAGGCACACCAGCGGTTGATGGTCGTGCCGGGCACGGACTCCCCGAGGTCCGAGAGGAGCGTGATGATGCGCGCGAGGTTGTTGCCCTGCTCCTCGCGTTGCTGGGCACAGCCCCACATCAGGTCGTCGACGTCGTCGCCCGAGAGGCCCGTATCGGAGAGGATCTCGTTGACGAGCGGAACCGAGAGGTCCTCGCTCCTGACGTCGGCGTAGACGCCGTCCTCCTTGCCGTGGGCGGTCCGGTACGCGCGAACGACGACGGGTGTCGTGTCCATACCACACCCAGCGGCCTCACGGTGTTAAACGCATCCCAACTCGCAACTAACGGAGAGGAGTTCATCCAGCCGCCGGCCTTCCATCGACCACCGCAACGCGGGACGACGCGGGGGCCGCGAGGCGGAAGAACCGCACGGCTGCGGCGGTGTGGGTGTGCTTCGACGGTCTTATAGCGCTCGCAGCAGTAATCTCCGGGAAATGACCAGCCCGGCGCTCGACGTCATCGAATTCATGCTCACGGCGCACCTCTACAACGAGCACCGCGAGCTCGACCCGGGCGACCTCCCCCCGCCGTACCGACGCGCGTTCTGGAGCGCGGAGGCCGAACCCGAGCCCAACGGGACCTCCGACCGGCGCGCCCCGGGCGGTATCGAACGCCCCCTCACCATCACGGACACGACCATCACCGAGGCGACGGGCCTCGGCCACCCGTGGGATGCCGTCTCCGACCTCATGTTCACCGAGCGCAAGGACTTCTCGGGTGAGGTCTCGTTCACCGACACGGGGATGGCGGAGTCGTGGTACCGCCAGCGCACCGACGCCGACCGCGTCATGACGAATCCGGTGCTGGCGCTCCGCTTCGAGGAGGACATGGCGGACGTCGACTACGAGGTCGCCCGCGCGAACAACCGCCCCATCCACGCCGACCGGGTGTGGATCGACTCCCTGCTCGAACAGATGTTCGACGAGGACGACGAGGAGATGCTCGACCTCGTGGAGGTCCGCGCCCCCGAGGAGGTCGAGATGACGATGGACGACCTCGTGCTCACGGACGACCAGATGGGCGAGATCAAGAAGATCATGAAGGCCATCGAGCACCGCGAGTACCTCGCGTCCATCGGCCTCCGCGAGATAGGAAAGCTCCTGTTCGTCGGCCCGCCGGGCACGGGCAAGACCTCGGTCGCGCGGGCGCTGGCCCACGAACTCGACCTGCCGTTCGTCGAGGTGAAGCTGTCGATGGTGACGAGTCAGTACCTCGGCGAGACGGCCAAGAACGTCGATAAGGTGTTCGAGGTGGCGAAGCGACTCGCGCCGTGTATCTTCTTCATGGACGAGTTCGACTTCGTCGCGAAGACCCGCGCGAGCGACGAGCACGCGGCCATCAAGCGGGCGGTCAACACGCTGTTGAAGAGCATCGACGAGATATCGCTCGTCCGCGACGAGGTGTTGCTCATCGGCGCGACCAACCACCCGAACCAGCTCGACGCGGCGGCGTGGCGGCGCTTCGACGAGATCGTCAACTTCCCCAAACCGGACGGCGGGATGCGCGCGGACATCCTCCGGGTCATCACCCGGCAGATGGACATCACCGAGTTCGACCCCGAGGCGCTCGCTGACCTCACGGAGGGGCTGACGGGCAGCGACCTCCGCCTCGTCCTCCGGGAGGCGGTCCTTGACGCCCTGACCGAGGAGCGCACCACCCTGACGCAGGCCGACCTCGAGACGGCCGTCGAGGGGTTCGAGGAGCGCGACAACCTGAAGAACATGGACATGATGGACGACGGCGCGGACCTCATCGCCGGCAACGGCCACGCCGACGAGGAGGTCGACGAGGACCACGACCACGCCGACCACGACCACGCCGACCACGGCCACAGCCACGACTGACGGATGGAGGTCACGCTCCTCGGCACGGGCGATACGACGGGGACGCCGACGGCGGGGTGTGACTGCGACACCTGCCGTGCCGCCGAGGAGCGTGGCGTGGAGCGCTCGCGGTTCTCGGTCCACGTCCGCAACGAACGGACCGACGAGTCCCTCCTGCTCGATTTCAGCCCCGACTTTCGCTACCAGTTCCTCCGCGACGACCCGCCCCTGCCGGACGCCGCCGTCGTCACGCACATCCACTTCGACCACCTCGACGGCCTCGGGAACGTCTACCGCCTGCTCGACTCCCTCCCGGTCCACGCCGCCGACGAGACGGACCCGAAGACCGGCGAGAGCGTCGCGGGGACGGTGTCGAGCAAGTTCGACTACCTCGACCGCATCAGCGTCCACCCCGAGGCCCCCTTCGAACCCTTCGATGTCTGCGGGTTCGAGGTGACCCTCGTCCCCGTCGACCACCCGCCGCTGGTCTGCTACGGGCTGACCGTCGAGGACCCCGAGACGGGCGCGAAACTCGCGCTCTCGGGGGACACGAGCTACGACGTGCCGCCCGACTCCCGCGAGCGGTTGGCGGGCGCGGACCTCCTGTTGGCGGACGGCATCGTCCCCGCGCGCCTCTGCGAGTACCACCCGCTCGGCGGGAGCCACGAGGACGGCGAGGGCGTCCCGCGGACCTTCGGCACCAAGCACATGACCTTCGAGGGGGCGCGGGCGCTGGCCGACGACCTCGACGCGAGCGAGTACCGACTCGTCCACGTCTCACACTTCCCGACGCCGGAGGAGGCGTTCGGCGACGACCTCGCGGTCGACGGCGAGACGTTCACGCTGTAGGGTCGGTCACGGGTGGAGACCCGACGCCACCGCCGGAGACGCTACGTCCGCACCCGCCCTCAGGAGCGTATGCACTATCGCTACTACCACGAGCGCCTGAACACGGACGCCATCGGGCGCTACGACGTGACGCCCCTGTTCGCCGACGGGGAGGTCTTCGCGAACCTCGTGGAGGACCTCCTCGCGCCCGCGCCCGAGGCCACCACCCACGTCGTCGGCATCGAGGCACTCGGGTTCGTCCTCGGCGGGGCCGTCGCCCGCGCGGGCGGGTTCGGCTTCGTCCCGGTCAGGAAGGGCGGGAAGCTTCCACTCCGCGACGAGGAGGTCCTCCGCCGGTCGCTGACGGACTACTCGGGCGAACGGAAGACGCTCGAACTCGCCCGTGCCCTCGTCGACGGCGGCACGCGGGCGTTTCTCGTCGACGACTGGGTAGAGACCGGCGCGCAGATGACGGCCGCGACGGACCTCGTCGAACGCGCTGGGGGCGAGGTGGTCGGTGTGAGCGTCCTCCGGGCACACCGCGACGAGCGGACGCGGGACCTCTTCGAGCGATACGACGTCCACACCATCGGGTGAGCGGGGCGTGGTCAGCGAAACCGGTCGAGGCCGGACTGCCGGTGCGCGACGCCCGCCGGGTCGCGCACCCACGGTGAGTGACGGGCCCGGTGCGCGTCGACGTCCACCGCCGGGGCGGGCGGCCCGTCACTCGTCGGGGACGCACACGAACACGGGTCCGGCCCGCCCACGATGCGCCCCTCGCGGGGACAGAAGGGGACGCCGCCGACGCCCGCTACCGGGCGGTCCTCGACGTGCGGGCAGTCGGGGAACGAGACGCGCCAGCCCTTCCCGTAGGCGCGTTCGGCCACCCGGCGTCGGAGGCGGGGCTTCTCGCTCGCGGGGACGACGACTACGTCCGTCCGCGTCGGCGTCTCCTCGACCACCTCGACGCCCGCCGCCCCCGAATCGAGGGGCGTCGCCTCCCGAACCACCTCGTACTCCCCGGTGTCGGCGTCGACGCGCCAGACGCCGACCACCTCGGGGATGCGATTCAGGTGCGCGCCCGTGACGTAGGACTCGGTGGCGAGGACCACCTCGTCGAGGACGCCGAGCGAGACGTCCTTTCGCAGTTGGGTGGTCAGGTCGCCGGGCGAGGAGAGGTCGGGCTTGTTCTCGATGCCGACGAGGCGAGAGAACCACCCCTCGGGGTAGCGCGTCGTCTGGCGGACGTACTCGCGCCCGCCGCGCCGTTCGCGTTCGAAAAAGCCCACCTCGACGGCCCGGTCGACCACCTCGCGGGCGTACTCCGGCGAGTAGTCCAGACAGTCCCTCCAGAACCGCGCGCGCCCGGTGCCCACGTCGGCCGCGATGGCCGCGTCGGGGATGATCTCGGCCGTGATGCGCGTCCGCGCGTCGAACTCGGGGCCGGGGTCGACGACCACCGTATCGACCACCCGCCGACCCCGCGTGCCGGTCCCGAGTTGGCGCGCGACGAGGTGGCCCTCGCTCTCCAGACGGGCACACAGCGCCATCTCGAAGGCGAACTCGCGCACGGCGGAGGTAGGGAGGTCGGCGAGAAAAGGGCCGCGCTCGGCGGCGGCGGGCCGCTCCCGACGGCCGACGCCCGGGACGCCGGGCCGCCCTACGAGTCGACCGTCTCGGTACTGACGGGAATCTCCATCCCCGACGGTTCGTCCTCCGCGCTCCGACGTGCGAGCAACCCCAGTGCGCCGAGGGCCACCAGCACCCCGACCGGACGCAGACGTGTCATGTTCTCCCGCACGGAACCCCCGCTAATAGTCGTTCTGCCGCCGTCTGACGTCCGTTCGACGGCCGTCGTTCACCACTGCACGTTCGGGAGTGTCAGGTCGAGAGTCAGTTTCTCGGGGTCGGTCCGCACTGGTTCCCGCTCGCATGCGCTCTACTCCCGTTCGCTCGCTCTGCTCGCTCACGGGAATCGCGTGAGAACGGAGTTCTCACTGATTCTGTGTCCCTCCCTCGCTACGCTCGGTCGCTCCACAGAACAGCAACTTTAAATCCATCACGGGATGACTTCCCCCTATTACTCTCGACATGACAGGGAACACCCGACAACCGGAGGTGAACATCGGTCTCGTTGGCCACGTCGACCACGGTAAGACGACGCTGGTGCAGGCGCTGAGTGGCGAGTGGACCGACCAGCACTCCGAGGAGATGAAACGCGGAATCTCGATTCGCCTCGGCTACGCCGACGCGACGTTCCGACGGTGCCCTGGCATGGACGAGCCGGAGTGTTACACCGTCGAGGAGGAGTGCCCGAACGGCGAACCGAGCGAGCACCTGCGCACGGTGTCGTTCGTCGACGCCCCGGGCCACGAGACGCTGATGGCGACGATGCTCTCGGGCGCGTCCATGATGGACGGCGCAGTCCTGCTGGTGGCGGCCAACGAACCCGTCCCGCAGGCCCAGACCGCAGAACACCTGATGGCGCTCGACATCATCGGCATCGACAACATCGTCATCGCCCAGAACAAGGTCGACCTCGTCGACACCGACCAGGCTCGCCGCAACTACGAGCAGATACAGGAGTTCGTCGAGGGCACGGTGGCCGAGGACGCCCCCGTGGTGCCCATCTCGGCCCAGCAGGAGGTCAACATGGACCTCCTCATGCAGGCCATCGAGGAGGCCATCCCGACGCCCGAACGCGACCCGGACGCCGACGCGCGGATGCAGGTCGCCCGCTCGTTCGACATCAACCGCCCCGGCACGACGTTCGACAAACTGATGGGCGGCGTCCTCGGGGGTAGCCTCACGCAGGGTCGCCTCCACGTCGACGACGAGATAGAGCTCCGACCGGGCCGACAGGTCGAGGAGGGCGGCCAGACGGAGTACCGCCCCATCACGACCACGATTCGGTCGCTGCAGGCCGGCGGCGACCTGCTGGACGAGGTGGGTCCCGGTGGCCTGCTGGGCGTCGGGACGGGCCTCGACCCCTCGCTGACGAAGGGCGACGCGCTGGCCGGACAGGTCGCCGGACCGCCGGGCAGTCTCCCGCCCGCGTGGAACGCCTTCGAGATGGACGTCGAACTGCTCGACCGACTCGTCGGGAGCGAGGACGACATCGAGCCCATCTCGACGGGCGAACCGCTCATGCTCACGGTCAACACGGCCACGACGGTCGGGTCGGTCACGAGTGCCCGCGAGGGCGAGGCGGAGGTGCAGTTGAAGCGACCCGTCTGTGCGGCCGAGGGCGCGAAAATCGCCATCAACCGCCGGGTCGGGACGCGCTGGCGGCTCATCGGCGTCGGGACGCTGACGGGAGAATAGGGACGCTATGCGAGTCGCCATGGACACCAGCGCGCTGATGTTGCCGGTCGAGGCCGGCGTCCGCGTGTTCGACGAACTCGACCGCCTGCTCGGCACGTACGAGTGTGTCGTGCCGCGCGCGGTGCTCCTGGAACTCGAGAAGCTCTCGGCGGGCGGCGGCGAGGAGGCGACGGCCGCGTCGGTCGGTCGCGACCTCGCCGAGCGGTGTGAAGCGGTCGAGACGGAGGCGACGTACGCCGACGACGCGCTCGTCGAACTCGCCGAACGCGGCGCGTGCGACTACGTGGTCACGAACGACGGCCCCCTGCGTGACCGCCTCCCCGTCGAAGCAATCGGTATAAGGGGCCGGAACAAACTCGAAATCCACTAGAATGTACAAGAGGGTCAGACTACGCGACACGGTCGAGGTGCCCCCGCGGTTCCTCGCGGATGTCTCGGACCAGTTGGTGAAGGAACTCCTGCAGGACAAACTCGAAGGGCGGGTGGACGAGGACGTCGGGTCCATCGTCTCCGTCGTCGACGTCGTCGACATCGGCGACGGGTCGGTGCTGCCCGGTCAACCCGGCGTCTTCTACAACGCGACGTTCGACGCGCTCACCTTCGACCCCCAGATGCAGGAGGTCGTCGACGGCGAGATCGTCGAGGTCGTCAACTTCGGGGCGTTCGTCGGTATCGGCCCCGTCGACGGCCTGCTCCACGTCTCGCAGATCTCCGACGAGTACCTCGCGTTCGACGAGGAGGGCCAGCAACTCGCCTCCCGCGAGTCCAATCAGGCCATCGGCGTCGGGGACGCGGTCCGCGCGCGCATCGTCACGAAGAGCATCGACGAGCGCAACCCGCGGGACTCGAAGATCGGGCTGACCGCGAAACAGCCCGGGCTGGGCAAGCACGGCTGGCTCAAGAAGAAACGCGAGCAGGAAGAAGCCACGGCGGGTGAGTGACGATGGCGACCCGACTCGTCTGTCGTGAGTGCCACCGCGTCCAGGAGGCCGGCGAGGAGCAGTCCTGCGTGGTCTGTGGGTCCACCTCGCTGACCGAGGACTGGGCCGGGTACGTCGTCATCGCCCACCCCGAGACCTCCGAAATCGCCCGCGAGATGGACGTGACCGAACCCGGCGCGTACGCCCTGAAGGTCAGATAGTGCTCGACCTGCCGACGGCGCTCCGCGCCGAACTGAAAGACCCCGTCGGCCCGGTGTACACCGACCCCGTCGCCCTCCTCGCGGAGGCGGGCCGACCGCTCGTCAGCGTCGGCGACGTCGTCACGGAGTACCTCCTGCGCGAGACGACCCCCCATGTGGCGCTCGTCGACGGCATGACCAAGCGGACCGCCCTCGACGAGGAGGTCGACCGTTCGGCGTTCGACCGCGAGGTGCACGTCGAGAATCCCGCGGCAACCCTCTCGTCGGACCTCCTCGAAGCGCTCGTCGACGCGCTCCGGTCCGACGAGTCGACGGTCATCGTCGTCGACGGCGAGGAGGACCTCGCGGCGGTTCCCGCCATCGCCGTCGCGCCCGAGGGGTCGAGCGTCGTCTACGGCCAACCCGACGAGGGGATGGTGCTGGTGACCGTCGGCCCGGAGACGCGCGCCGCGATGCGCGCGTTCCTCGCCCGGATGGAGGGCGACCGGGCGGGGGCGTGGCGCGCCCTCGGCATCGACCCCGACCCCTGAGACCGCCCGTCGCCCGCGACGGCGAGTAGGCGCTTCGAAATCCTTTTAGCCGCAACGAGAGGAATTACGGCCAACGTAACCATGGAAGTCACCATCATCGAGGAGGAGGAGAACCCGATGTTGCACCGAAGCGACGTTCGCTTCGAGGTCACCCACGAGGAGGCGACGCCCTCCCGCCTCTCCGTCCGGGACTCGCTCGCCGCCAAACTGAACAAGGACGCCGACGAGGTCGTCATCCACACGCTGGACACCAAGTTCGGCATGCGCAAGACGGTCGGCTACGCGAAGGTGTACGACTCGCCCGAGGACGCCCGCGACGTCGAACAGGAGTACATGCTCGAGCGCAACAAGATCGGCATGGACGAGGAGGCCGAACCCGAGGCGGAGGAAGCGTAGATGCCCCGCCACGAGTACTACGACGACGACGGCACGACCGAGAAGAAGCAGTGCCCCCGGTGTGGCGACACCTTCCTCGCGGAACACGACGACCGGTTCCACTGCGGGAAGTGCGCCTACACCGAGTGGAAGTAGGGTAGCGTGCGCGTCCTCGGTATCGAAGGGACGGCGTGGGCCGCGAGTGCGGCCGTCCACGACGCCGAGGCGGACGACACGACGATTCTCACCGACGCCTACGAACCCGACAGTGGCGGCATCCACCCGCGCGAGGCCGCAGAACACATGCGCGAGGCCATTCCCGCCGTCGTCCGGGAGGCCCGCGACCGCGCGGACGACGACATCGACGCCGTCGCGTTCTCGCGGGGGCCGGGACTCGGTCCCTGCCTGCGCATCGTCGGGACGGCCGCTCGCGCGAGCGCTCAGACACTCGACGTCCCCCTCGTCGGAGTCAACCACATGCTCGCGCACCTCGAAATCGGGCGGCACACCGCCGGCTTCGACTCCCCCGTCTGTCTGAACGCCAGCGGCGCGAACGCCCACCTGCTCGGCTTTCACAACGGCCGCTACCGGATGCTCGGCGAGACGATGGACACGGGCGTCGGCAACGCCATCGACAAGTTCACCAGACACGTCGGGTGGTCCCACCCCGGCGGCCCGAAGGTCGAGTCGAACGCGAACGGGGGCGAGTACATCGACCTGCCGTACGTCGTCAAGGGGATGGACTTCTCCTTCTCGGGCATCATGAGCGCCGCGAAGGAGGCCTACGACGACGGCGAGTCCGTCGCCGACGTCTGTTTCTCCCTGCAGGAACACGTCTTCGGGATGCTCGCCGAAGTCTCGGAGCGGGCGCTCTCGCTGACGGGCAACGACGAACTCGTCCTCGGGGGCGGGGTGGGCCAGAACGCCCGCCTGCAGGCGATGCTCCGCGAGATGTGCGAGCAACGCGGCGCGTCGTTCCACGCCCCCGAACCCCGGTTCCTGCGGGACAACGCCGGGATGATAGCGGTCCTCGGCGCGCGGATGGCCGAGGCGGGCGACACCGTCGCCGTCTCCGACTCGCGGGTGCTGCCGAACTACCGGCCCGACGAGGTGGACGTGACGTGGCGCGCCGACGAGGACGTGGCCCGCGAGACGAGCGTCGGGACCCAGCGCGGGGCCGAGGCGGCGGTCCGACGGGTGGGCGACGCCAGCGTCGAGAAGGCGCGCGCACCGAAGGTCTACCGCCACCCGGAACTGGACGACAGACTGCGTCGCGAGCGCACCCGCGGGGAGGCCCGCCTGCTCCACGACGCCCGGAAACTCGGCGTCTCCACGCCGGTCATCCGGGACGTCGACCCCCGCGAGGCCACCCTGACGCTCGAACACGTGGGCGCGTCCGACCTCGGGGAGTCGCTCTCCGAGGGCGCCGTCGGGGCGGTCGGTCGCCACCTCGCGACGCTCCACGGCGCGGGACTGGTCCACGGCGACCCGACGACGCGTAACGTCCGCGTCTCGGGGGCCGACGCCAGCGAGCGCGTGTGGCTCATCGACTTCGGCCTCGGCTTTCACTCCTCGCACGTCGAGGACTACGCGATGGACCTCCACGTCTTCGAACAGTCGCTGGCCGGGACGGCCCGCGACCCCGCGCCACTGCTCGGCGCCTTCGAGGCAGCCTACCGCGAGGCGGGCGACCCGCGGGTGGTCGCCCAACTACGGGAGATAGAGGGGCGCGGGCGCTACCAGTGAGTCGCGTGGTCAGTCGTTGCTCACGGTGTTGCTAACGCGCACCTCGCCGTCCGCGTCGTCGGCGTACGAGAGGAGGTCACCGACCGTGTCGACGATGACGGAAGGCTGGACCGCGCTGGTGGCGATGTCCGCCCGCGTCGCCTCGCCCGTGAGTACGCAGGCCGACAGACAGCCCACCCGTTCGGCCATCGATATCTCCGTCGATAGGCGGTCGCCGACGACGGCGACGTCCTCGGGGGCGATACCGTCGGTCTCGAGAATGTGGGAGACCATCGCGGGGTCCGGCTTGCCGAAGACGCGCGTCGGTTCGCGGCCGGTCGCCGTCTCCAGGAGCGCTCCGATAGCCCCGCAGTCCGGCACGAAGCCCTCCGGCGTCGGGCAGACGGTGTCCCCGTGGGCGAGGAGGAACTCGGCACCCTCGCGGATGGCGAGGGTCGCCCGCCGGACCTTCTCGTAGGTGAGTTCGCGGTCGAACCCCACCACGACGTACTCCGGGTCGTCCTCCTCGACGGCGAACCCCCGGTCTGCCAGGGCGTCCCGCATCGCCGACGTCCCGACGACGTAGAGGCGCTCGGCCCCTCGCGCTTCCAGGTAGGCGATGACGCCGTCCGTCGAGAGGACGACATCCTCGGGGGCGGCCGGGATACCGAGTGCGGTCAGCTTCCTCGCGTACTCCGGTTTCCAGGCCGAGGAGTTGTTCGAGAGGAAGTAGACGTCGACGCCGGCCGCCCGGAGGGCCTCGACGACGTCCGCGGCCCCGTCGAGGAGGGTATCGCCGAGGTAGAGCGTCCCGTCGAGGTCGAAGAAGACTGCCTCCTTGTCGGTCAGCGAGAACGACCCGAACGTCCGGTCGGCGGCCCGAAGGTCTACCATGTCGTCGACCTCCACCCAGCGCGCACCGCCGATGTCGACGGGGGCGACCTCGCACTCGCCGAGGACCGCGTCGATGGCCACCTCGGCCCAGGCGTCGTACTGTCCATCGTCGAGGAGTCGGCCCCCCCGGTCGAACAGGCGGGTCGAGAACTCCCGGGAGAAGCGGTAGGCGTCGATGGAGACGGCGCTCGCGGCTTCCGGCGGGACGTCCTTGGCGATGTGGTCGACGTGGCCGTCTCCGTCGGTCGTCACCTTCATCGCCTCCTCGGAGTAGGTCCCGTAGTCACACGCGATGGCGCTGTCGGCGTCGCTGTCGAGGAGCGTCTCGACGACACAGGGGTCGAACACGACGTCGCCGTTGCTCAGGAGGAACGGTTCGCCGGCGAGTTCCTCCCGGGCCTGGTACAGCGAGAACAGGTTGTTCGTGTTGGCGTATCGGTCGTTCTCGACGACCGAGACGGAGAGGTCCTCGCGGCTGGCGGCGACCTCCTCGCAGACCGCTCGCGCCCGGTCGGGGAGATAGCCGACGACGACGACGACGTTCGACACCCCGGCGTCGGCGTAGGCGTGGAGCTGATGGCCGAGGATCGGGGTCCCGGCGACGGGGATACACCCCTTCGGGACGTCGAGGGTGACCGGCCGGAGCCGGGAGCCGATGCCTGCAGCGAGGACGACGGCAGTGTCGACTTCCTCCATTTACCCACCGAAGGGTCGAGTCGATTTAGTCGTGTTCCCTGCAACACAACTCGATTCGTTCCTACCGGACCATCGTATCGAGGGGAACGTCGGTGATGAGGCCGTCGACGGCGGTTCCCGCGAACGCGGCAGCGTGCTCCGGCGTCTCGATGGTCCAGACGTTGACCAGACGCCCCTCCCGGTGGGCGCGGGCGACGACATCGACCGGTTCGTACGGACCGGCGACGTACGCCTCGTCGAACAGGGGCGTCCCCGGAACCATGTTCCGAGGGACGTGGACCGCCTCGCAGTCGTGTCTGCGGGCGACGGTGAAGCCGTCCTCGATGGAGTCCGAGAGGACGGCGGCGAGCGGAACGTCGGGGTCGGCGTCGCGGACCGCACCGAGCGCACCTTCGAAGAACGAGGAGACGAGGAGGTCGTGGCCGGAGGCCCCGACGAGGGCGAGCACCCGGTCGACGAACGGGCGCCAGTCCCGCCGACTCCGCTTGAGGGCGTCTTGGGTGAGGAGTCCCTCGGGCCCCGGGTCGACGCCGGGGTGTTTGAGTTCGGCGTTCAGCGCCACCGACGCGGGAAGCGCTTCGACGACCTCTTCGAGGAGCGGTATCGGCTGGCCGCTGTCGAGGACGTCGAGCGACCGCAGTTCGTCGAGCGGGGTCTCCCAGACCGCCTGACCCTGTCGCGACGGGTCGGCGTCCGTCACCCGGTCGAGGGTCCCGTCGTGGAAGACGACAGGGACCCCCTCGGCGCTCGGCATCACGTCGATTTCGACCATCCCGGCCGACGGGACCGATCCGCCCGTGGTCGAACCGCGCACCGCCTCGAGCGTGTTCTCCGGGAACACGCCCGCGAACCCCCGGTGAGCGATGGTGGTGAAACCCCCGTCGCCGGGCGAATCAGGAGGAGCGCCCGACGTCACAGTCGAGTCAGCGCGCTGCATCAACCGGAGAGAACACGCACGGCGTATTAAGAGTCACTACTACGAGTATGTCCTGATTCCCCGCTAGACTGTGCGCTAGTTTGACAGGGGGAGCGCTACTGGTCGCGTTCTCGACCGGAGAGTGCCCGGACGGCCTCGAAGACCGTCGCCGACCGCGACCCGGTCGCGTCGACGAGAAACGCCTCCCGCAGCGCGCTCCGGCGGGCCGCGTACGGGTCGGCCTCGATGGCGTCGGTGAGGCGGGCGAGAAGCGAGTCGGTGTCGACCGCGACCGGACCGGGAACGAACGTCTCGTAGTCGTAGTAGAACCCCCGCTCCGCCCGGTAGGTCTCGAGGTCCGGCGCGTAGAACACGACCGGGCGGTCGAGCAGGAGGAAATCGAGGAACACCGACGAGTAGTCGGTGACGAGGACGTCGAAGGCGTCCAGTAGCGGGTAGACGTCGTCGACCCCCTCCAGCGTCGAGACGTGGTCGAGGCCGTCGACGGACGAGACTCGCTCGAACGGGTGGGGCTTGACGAGGAGTCTGGCACCGACGGCGTCCAGGCGGCGGTCGACCGCCTCGAAGTCGACGCGGTCTGCGAGGTCTGCGCCCGGTTCACGGAAGGTCGGCAGGTAGAGGACGAGCGGTCCGTCCGCCCCCGCGGCGGCGAGTCGCTCCTCGACGTCCGGGTCGGACGTGGGGTCCTCGTCCGGACCGGCCCCCACCAGCGGGTCGTGGCGAGGGTAGCCGAGCACCCGGATGCGGTCAGGCGAGACGCCGAGGCCGGTGTGGAACTGGTGGACGGCCATCGGGGACGGGACGACCAGCGCGTCGAACCGGCGTGCGAGCGCGCGGTGGGCCCAGCGGACCACACGAGGGGCCCGTCGCAGTTCCGCGTCGAACCCGATGGTCTTGACGGGGAGCCCGTGCCACAGGTTGACCAGCGTCGCTCCGCCGATGGCCCCGGTGCCCACGTCGCGCGGTCCGTGTGTCACCACCGCGACGCCGGCCCGCAGTCGGAGCCACGTCCCCCGGACCGACCGGACGCGGTGGGCGTCGTAGCCCGCCTTGCGGAGCGCAGTCACCGTCTCGCGGTCCTTCGAGAGCCACACGGCCCTCACCTCGGGGACACCCTCTGCGTGGAGGAAGAGGTACTTCGCGTTGTCGACGAACCCCGAACCGAGTCCGGCACCGAACACCCAGAGGTCCGGGTCGCGCGCGTAGAACCGTGAGAGGAACGCCGTCACCGCGTGGCGAAGCACCCTGAACAACAGCGACGCGTGGTCGTACCACCGGCGAGTCCTGTCGGTCATCCCTGTCCGGTCCGAGGGGAGAGCGGCGAATAAGTGGGTGGGGGAGTCGCCGTCGACGGGGACGGACGGGACCCGCGCTCGGAGACGTTCGGGACTGTCCGGTCGCTACGCGCGTCGAGTCGGTGGCAAACGACTTAACGGACCCCGACGTATCGGCGCGCATGGTTGATAAGCCACAGACCGGAGAGATATTCGGCGTCCCGTACAACTTCGACCGGCCCAGTCTCGGGCGCATGCTCTCGTCGTACTGGCGGCCCGGCGAGGGGATGCTCGTCGAGAAGCCCTTCGGCGTCGGCTACACCCTGAACCTCGCTAACTGGCGCTCGTGGCTCGTCCTCGGACTCGCCGGCGCCCTCTACTACCAGGAGCGCAGCGGCGACACCGACACTCGCGACGAGGACGAACCGGTCGAAGTCATCGTCGACTGAGGACCGCTCGCGCCGTTTTCAGGGTGACCCTCGGCCCGTAGCCCGCCGACCGGACCACGCTCGCCGGTCCGCTCGCCCGTTCGCGGTCCTCGCTCCGCTCGGACCACGCTTTCGCCACCCCTTTTCTCTCAGCCCACTCAGAGCGCGTATGCTCAGCTACGTCACCACCAACCCCGGCAAGGTCCGCGAGGCCGAACAGTACCTGGAGGAGGTCCGGGCGGTCGACTTCGACTACACGGAGATTCAGGCCTCCGAACTCGGTCCCATCGCCGCCCGCGGCGCCCGCGAGGCGTTCGCCCACGTCGGCGGCCCGGTCATCGTCGACGACGCCGGCCTGTTCGTTGACGACCTGGACGGCTTCCCCGGCCCCTACTCGGCGTACGTCGAGGACACCCTCGGCGTCGAGCGGGTGGGCGAACTGGCGCGACAGGAGGGCACGCTCCGCGCGCACTTCCGGTGTGTCATCGCCTACTGCGACGGCGAGGGGTTCGCCGCGACGCCCGAACCCGTCGACCGGGGCGAACGGCGGGGGCAGGACCTCGCGGCGGACGACCGCGCGACGGCCAGCACCGACGACACCGTCGACGCCGGCGACGTCCCCGTCAAACTGTTCGAGGGGTCGGTCCCGGGGCGCATCGTCGAACCGCGCGGCGAGGGCGGGTTCGGCTACGACCCCATCTTCGAGCACGACGGGGAGACGCTCGCCGAGATGAGCACCGAGGAGAAGAACGCCGTCTCACACCGCGGGCGTGCGCTCGCGAAGTTTGGGGAGTGGTTCCAAGCGCGAACGCAGTGAGCGCTTGGAACGAGACGAGACGCAGCGCGAGCGGAGCGAGCGACCGTCTCGGCATAGTTCGCCGAGCGCCAGCGAGGCGAGGGGGTTCGCTTGCGAACGCGAACGCAGTGAGCGCTTGGAACGAGACGAGACGCAGCGCGAGCGGAGCGAGCGACCGTCTCGGCATAGTTCGCCGAGCGCCAGCGAGGCGAGGGGGTTCGCTTGCGAACGCGAACGCAGTGAGCGCTTGGAACGAGACGAGACGCAGCGCGAGCGGAGCGAGCGACCGGTTCGGTTCGACGACCCACAGGGTTTTGTACTATCAGGAATCAGAGAATGTAATGCAGTTAGATACGGAGCGGGACGTCCGCCGGTTCTCGGGGGGCACCGTCGGTCTGGCGTGGCTGGTGTCGATGGCCGTCGTCGCCTGGGTGTTCGGCGTCACGACGTTCGACACGACGCTCCTCGCCGTCGGCGCGGTCACCATGACCGTCTCGTCGGCGGTGGGGTACGTCGTCCTCGTCCGGACGCTGGCGGGGGAACTCCTCGAAGCGACACCGGCGGGGCCGTAGAGCGGCCAACGGCGGCTCAGGCACGGGGGTCGCGATCCGGTCCGGGGTACGGTCCCCCGACGACCACCTCGTGGGCGTCGTCGGGGTCGAACAGGCGGGCGAAGGCGTCGGGGTGTTTGACGCTCGTCTCGACGCGCTCGCGGATGCTGGCGCCCGCCTTCGCGCTCCGCAGCGATTCGTCGAACGAGAGGACGTGGACCGCCTCGCCGCGGAAGGCCGTCGCCAGCGCCGGGTGGTCCCCAGGCGGGTGGTCGACGAGTTCGCAGAGCGCCGCACAGCGCTCACGCCAGTCGCGAGCGAGGCCGGCGTCCGCGAGCGACCGGACGACCGCCGCGGCGTCGTCGAGGAGCGGGTCGCTCGCGACGAGCGTCACCCAGGAGTGCGACCGGACGACGTCGAGCGCCTCGCGTGCACCGCCGCCCACGAGGAGGTCCGCCGCGAGGACGTCCGCGTCGGCGACGACGCGACCGAAGCGCTCGTCGGCCCCGTACTCCCTGTCGTCGGACTCGTCTCTCACGGTCAGTCCTCGCGCTCGCGGCGCTCGGCCAGCGCACGCTCCACGTCGTCGAGTGACACGTCGTAGCCGCCGGCGCGGTCGAACAGTCGCTCCCAGGAGTCCATGGCCACGATGGGACCGTGGGGGGCAAAGTCGTGGCGACTGGCCTCAGGTCCCGAAGACGACGGTGTGGGCCTCGGGGAAGGAGAGGCCGACGCGGTCGCCGACCGTCGGCGGGTCGGCGAGGTAGGCCGTGGCCGCGTGTCCCTCGCAGTCCAGCGTGACGCGCGCGCTCGCGCCCTCGCGGACGACCCGCGAGACGGTCGCGGGGACGCCGCCGTCCGCGGAGAGCCGGACGTGTTCGGGGCGGACCGCGAACTCGTCGGCGTCGACGCCCGCGAGCGACCCCGGGAGGACGTTCGCGCCGGTGAAGCGGGCGACGAACGCCGAGTCGGGGTGCTCGAAGACGTCCTCGACGGAGCCGGTCTGGACGATGCGGCCGTCGTGCATGACGGCGACGCGGTCGGCGAGCGCCCGCGCCGTCGTCCGGTTGTGGGTGACGTAGACGCTCGTCACGTCCGCGAGGGCGGCCGCGAGGTCCTGGCGGAGGGACTCGCGCGTGGGGACGTCGAGCGCCGAGAGGGGTTCGTCGAGCAGGAGCGCCTCGGGTCGCACCGCGAGCGCCCGGGCCAGCGCTACTCGTTGCGCTTCCCCGCCCGAGAGCGTCTCCGGCGTGCGCTCCGCGAGGTCGGCGACCTCGAGGTCCGCGAGCAGTCCGTCGGGGTCCCGCAGGTCGTCGTGGTAGCGCTCGCCGAAGGCGACGTTCTCGCGGACGGTCATGTGCGGGAACAGCGCGTAGTCCTGAAAGACGAAGCCGAACCCCCGCTTCTCGGGCGGGTGGTCGGTCAGGTCACGCCCACCGAGTTCGACGCGGCCCCCGTTGGCGTGGAGGCCCGCGACGGTTTCGAGGAGGAGCGTCTTGCCGCTCCCGCTCGGCCCGAGGACGACGAGGGTCTCGCCGTCCGCGACCGAGAGGTCGGCGACGACCTCGAAGGGGTCGGCGCCGGGGGCGGTGAACGTCGCCCTGACGGCGGCGTCGAGTGCACGACCCCCCGTCATGGTATCGCCTTCGAGGCCGCGTTCTCGCCGTCGTAGGCCACCCACCGGACGCTGAGGAAGATGACGACGCTCATCGCCAGCAGGATGAACCCGACGGCGCTCGACTCGGCGAGTGACCCCGCGGTGAACGTGTTGTAGATGAACACGGGAGCGTGCTGGCCGGTCACCGTCTCGCCCGCGGGCGGGTAGAAGAACTCCACGTTGTAGGCGACGATGGCCACCGCGCCGAACTCGGAGACCGACCGCGCCCACGCCAGCAGGCCGCCGGTGACGACGCCCCGCGCGGCGAGGGGCCCGGTCACGCGCCGGAAGGTCTCCGCGCTGTCGGCCCCGTGGACGCGGGCGGCGTACTCCAGTCGGTCGTCGACCGTCTCGAAGGCCTCGCGGGCGACGTTCACCGAGAACGGCGCGCTGACGAACGCCATCGCGAGCACCATCCCTGGCATCGCCGTCAGGATGGGCAGGTCGGGGAACACCCCACCCTCGCCGAAGCCGAAGAGGATGAGCAGACCCGCAACGGAGTGGGGCACCACGAGCGGGAGGTCGACGAGCGTCTCGACGATGCTCTGGCCGGGGAAACCACGCGCGAGGAGGTACGCCAGCGGGACGCCGAACGCGAGGGTGAACAGCGCCGCCAGCAGCGGCGCGTACACCGAGAGGTAGAGCATCTGGTGGACCGCCGGGTCGAGGGCCTTCTCGACGACCACCGCGAAGTCCTGGCGGGCGACGAACAGCGCCAGCGGGAGCGAGAGGGCGACCAGCAGGACGGTCCCGAGCGTCGAGGCGGCGACGCCGGCCCACTCGCCGTCGACGCCCGTCACCACCCCGGCGAGGACGACGGGGCCGACGACCAGCAGGACGAGCGCCCCGAGGAGCCACGCGGCGAGGGCGAGGACGGCCGTCGCGACGGTGGCGACGGCGACGCCGCGCCACACCTCGCCCGTCCCGACGACGGGACCGACGGCGGCGGTCAGCGCGACGGGGCCGGCGACGACGAGCCAGGAGCTCCCGAAGAGGTGGCCGACGCCCGCCGCGAGCGTCGCGCCGACGAGACAGGCGAGAAAGCCCCGCAGGCCGGCGGCGGGCGTGGCGACGAGGGCGGCGGCGCTCGCCAGCGCGAACAGCGCGTAGAGCGTCGGTCGCTCGACGGCGTAGGCGGCGGCGAACGCGAGCGTCTGGACGACGAGGACGGCGAGGACGACCGACCCGCGACCGAGCAGTCCGTCCGCGAGGTCCGGCGTCGCGTGGCCGGTCCCCTGAGAGGTCGTCATGCGTCGCTCGTGGTCGTCCGCGCGGCATGAACCTGCCGAGTCACGGGCACGGCTACAGTTCCAGCGGACCGAGGCTCTGTCTGGCCTCGGCGTTCTCCATCACGCGACTCGGTACCTGTTCTTTGGCCTCCTGCGGGACGACGGCGGGCTGGACGACCTCGAAGCCCGAGTCCTTGAGTATCTGCTCGCCGGGGCCGGTGATCATGTACTCGACCCAGCGCGCCCCGAGACCGGGAGCGGGCGCGACGCTCGGCACGGTGATGCCGTAGGCGATGGGCGCGCCGGTGAACGTCGTCCCGCCGGCTTGCACCTCCGCCTTCGAGTAGTGCTGAGCGTACTCCTGGGTGGCCTTCGAGAGATCCACCGACGGCTGGAAGTCCACCGTCTGGACGTCGTGGGTCGCCCCCGCCGACTGATACTCGAAGGCGTAATCGAGGCTTCCGGTCTGGAGCTGGGCGAGCAGCTCCGTCTCGGTCCCCGAGGTGACCTGTGCCTTCTCGATGAGGTTCTGGGACGTCTGCTCATCGTACAGCTGCTCGCCCTGGAAGGGGATGGCGCCGAGTTGCATCGTCATCACCGACCGGTAGCCGTTGGGGTCGACGGCGGGGTCGCTGTGGGCGACCGACACGTCGTCGCGGAGGAGAACCTCCCACCAGTTGTCTTGGCCGATGTCCTCGGACCCGGTCGACTGGTCGGTGTATGCAATGGTCATCGCGTTGGTCGCGAAGATGGCGTACCAGTTGCCGAACTCCGGCATGAGCATATCCCGAAGCAGCCGGAAGTCAGAGACGCCGAGGACGGACGCCTTCCGACCCTGTTCGGTGATCTTCTTCGTCGACCCGACCGACCCCTTGGCCTCGCGGTTGACCTGCACGCCGTACTTCTGCTCGAACTTCGGTTCGGCCGTCGAGAACGGCGGCGCGAGACTCCCCGCGTGGAAGACGGTCATCGAGTCGGCCAGGTCACCCTCGGCCGTCCCCTGCGACTCGTTGCCGCCAGAGCCGTTGCCCGACCCGTTGTCGCCGCCCATCGTCGTGGTCTCGTTGCCACCGGAGCCGTCGGTCGTCTCGTTGGAACCGCCCGACCCGTTGCCCCCGCCGTCGCCGCCCAGACAGCCCGCGAGGCCGGCGACGCCTGCGACACCCACGCCCTTCAGCAGTCGTCGTCGCGTCGTCCATCGTTGTTCCGACATCGGTACAGCGGCGTTCTCCCCTCTACGGTATAACGGTTGCGCCGTCGCGCTTTTGCGAGTCGGCCCCGGACGCGGCGTATGGACCCGGGTTTCGAGGCACGACTGCGGGCGGGCGACGTGACGTTCACGCCGCGGGACGCGACGCTGTTGCGAGCTATCGGGGAGACGGGGTCGCTCAACGCCGCCGCGGGCGAACTGGGCCGGTCGTACGCCCGGGCACACGGCCGACTGGGCGAACTGGAGACCGCCTTCGGGTCGCTCGTTGAACGTCACCGGGGCGGGTCCGGCGGCGGCGGGAGTCACCTCACGCCCGACGCCGAGCGCCTGCTGGCCCGGTTCGACCGACTCCAGAGCGCCTTCTCCGGTACCGCGAGCGCCGAGGAGACGGTCCTCACGGGGCGAGTCACCGGGCGGGAGGGCGAACTTGCCACCGTCGAGACGCCGGCCGGGACGGTCCGGGCGCTCGCGCCGCCGGCCGCCGACCGGGTGCAGGTGGCGGTGCGCGCCGACACCGTCACGCTCCACGCGACGAGCGAGGTACCCGACGAGGACGCGACGAGCGCGCGCAACCGCTTTGCGGGGACGGTCGTCGACATCGACCGGGGGGAGGCCGTCGCCCTCGTCTCGGTGGACGTGGGCGGCGACCGCCCGCTCGCGGCGCTGGTGACGATGGAGAGCGTCGAGCGACTCGGCCTCGCTCCCGGGCGGGAGGTCGTCGCCACGACGAAGGCGACGGCGACGCGGGCGACGCCGGCACCGGCCGTCGACGAGTAGCCGGGTTACTCCACGCGGCCGAGTGCGTCGTCGACGAGACCGGCGACGGTCTCGCGCGCCCCCTCGCTGGCGTCCGAGAACGGCCGCCGGGGGTAGCCCGCGGGCGCCCCGCGGTCCCGCATCCCCGCCTTCAGGCCGGGGATGCCGTACTCGGCGGTGACCATCTGGTCGAGTTCGACGAGGGACGCACTCAACTCGCGGGCGGCGTCGGGGTCGCCGTCGTAGCGGTCGTACACCGAACTCGCGGCCTCCGGGACGATGTTCGCCAGCGCGAGGATGCCCCCGTCGCCGCCGGCGTCGAGGGCGGGCCCGTACACCGACCCCACGCCGGTGACGAGGTCGAAGTCGGCGTCGGCGGTGGCCTGCCGCAGGCGCTGGAACGCCGTGATGTCGCCGCTGGAATCCTTCATCCCGTGGACGTTCCCGTGGTCCGCCAGTCGTCGCACCGTGTCCACCGAGAGCGACGCCCGGGCGAAGACGGGGACGTGGTAGAGGTAGACCGGGAGAGGACTCTCGTCGGCGAGGTCGCGGTAGTACGTCTCGAAGGCCGCCTGCCCGTGGTTGAAGTAGTAGGGCGTGACGACGAGGGCGGCGTCCGCGCCCGCGCTCGCGGCGTCCTCGGTCGCGGCGAGCGTCCGCCGATAGCCCGCGTAGCCGGTCCCCGCGAGCACTGGCACCGAGGCCGCGTCGGCCACCGTCTCGACGACCCGGGTGCGCTCGTCGGGCGTCAACAGCGGCGCCTCGCTGGTCGACCCGCAGGGGACGAGAAAGTCGACCCCCCGCGCTTCGACCCACGACACGAGGTCGGTGAGACGGTCGGTGTCGAGGGCACCACCCTCGTCGAACGGCGTCACGAGCGGCACTCCGGTTCCGTGCATGCGTGTCGCTATGCCGCCACACACATAGTCGTCCCGCCCGCCGTGACGGCGGCGACGGCGGGGACCCCGCGCGGCGGCATACGTCCGTCTGACGCGGATTTAAGTCGCGACCGGCACATGGCAGAACCGGGCGCGCGCTGCGGTCTCGTCCCCATCCTCCCCACCGCGCGCCCGGCTTTTCACACTCAGGCGGCTTCCGTCTCCGCGGCCCCTCCGGGGCCGCGCAACTCCTCTCGAATCGCGGCGACGAGGTCCGGCTCCGCGATGAACGCGATCTCGTCGCCCGCCTCGATTTCGGTCTGCGGGAGCGGGATGGTCATGGGTTCGTGGGCGCGCCCGTGGGCGTACACCAGTGCGCCGTCGGGCAGGTCGAGTTCGACCACGCGCTGGCCGACGACCGAAGAGTCCGCGCCGACCCGGACGCTCACCGCCGAGAGGCTGGCGGTGAGGTCGCCGAGCACCTCGAAGTCTCCGCCGAGGAGAGCCGTCTTCGCGCCCGCCGCGCCGAGACGTTCGGGGTAGATGACCTCGTCCACCTCGGCGGCGTACTTCTCGTAGATGTCGGCGTGGTAGTCGTCGTCGATGCGCATCACGGTCCGACAGTCGTAGGCGTCCCCGATGACGCACGCGCCGAGGTTGACGCTCAGATCCCCCGTGAGGCCGCCGAGTGCGTCCGCCTCCTTCACGCCCGCCTCGAGGAGGACGTCCTCGTCGTCGCCCTCGCCGAGGAAGGACTCGAAGCCGAGATTCGACGCCCGTTCGACCTTCTCGGGGTCATTGTCGACGATGGTGATGTCGTGGCCCTCGGAGTCGAGGATGTCGACGGTCCGGATGCCGACCCGTCCGTAGCCCACGATGACGAACTTCATGTCACTCCCTTGCACGACCTGAGGTAATAACCGTTCGCCCGCGGGCGGCAGGTTCAACGCCCCGCCCGCCCTGTGGCGACCATGAGCGACCGGCCCATCCCCGAGACGCACGCCCCCCGCGCCGTCGTCCTCGCGGGCGTGGTGGCGACGCTCCTCGCCGTCGCCGGTGCCGTCGTCGTCGGCGTCGCCGTCGTCGCGGGACCGCTTCCCGGCGACTGGGTGCTCTTCGCCGTCCCCGCCGTCGGACTGCTCGGGTTCGCCGGCCTCGGGACGGTGCTGACCGCGTTCATCGACCGCTGATCGGTGATGAGTGCTAGCGGAAGGCACATTACACTCGCCTCGAAGCCCCCGCCATGCCATCGACCGTCGTCCACTGCGCGCTGGCGGGACTGCTGGCGGCGGCCCTGCTCGGCCCCGCGTTCGACCGTCGCGCGGTGGCCGTCGTTCTCCTCGTCACCGTCGTCCCCGACCTCGACGTGTTCTCGGGGGTCGTCCTCCCGGGAACCCACCGGGCGCTGTTGCACACGCTGCTGGTTCCCGCCCTCGTGGGGGGTCTCGTCGTCTACGACACCCGCCTGCGCGAGCGGTCGTGGCTCCTGGGTCGCCACGGGTGGTGGGGCGTGCGCGTCGCGTGGGTCGCCGTCCTCGCCTACGCGTTCGCCGGCATCGGCCTCGATCTGTTCGTCGGCGGCGCGAACCCCCTCTACCCCCTTCACGACCAGTTCTACCGCTTCTCGGGGAGTATCGAGTACTCCACCCAGCGCGGGTGGGTCCAGACGTTCGTGGAGGTCGCACCGCCGGAGACGGCGAGCGGGGGAGGTGCGGGCGGCAGGGGCGCTCCGACCGTCGACGCCGGGCAGTTGGGGTCGACGGCCGAGGTGCACGTCTCCAGCGGCGTCGACCCGTCGCGCGGGGCCGAACCCGCGGACGTCGACCGGGTGTTCCCCGTGGTGCGGTCGGGGTGGCAACTCCTCCTCGTCCTCACGTCGCTCGTCGCCCTCGCGGGGCGGGCCGTCGAGTCGCGCCGACCGGACCGGCTTTGAGCGTCTCGCCCCACGACCGGACATGGCCAGCGAGGACGCGACCGGCGACGACGCGACCGTCCGGGCGTACGACCCCTCCCGCGACTGGCAGGCGCTGTGGGAGCGAAAGGAGCGCTTCGAACGCGAACTCGGCGGCGGGAAGGACGACGCCACGACGGTCCGCTACGAGGCGAAACTCACGGACGACTACCGCGAGCGCTACCGGGCGTGGGTCGAGAACTGCGTCGAGCGCGAACCGGGGTGCGTCGTCGTCGCGACCGACGCCGACGACCGGGTGGTGGGCTACGCGTTCGTCCTCCCCGAGGACCTCTCGCTCGTCTGGGACGCAGCGGTGCTGAACGAACTCTACCTCGACGAGGACTGGCGGGGGACGGGCGCGGCGGACGCTCTGATGGACGCCGCCGTGGCCCACGCCCGCGATCAAGACCTGCCCATCGACCGGATGGTCCTCGACGTGGACCCCGACAACGACCGCGCGTCCGGCTTCTACGAGAAGCGCGGCTTCGAGCCGTGGGCGGAGATGGTCGCCTACGACCTGAGCTGAGCCGACAGCGCGCCCCCGAGCGTCCCGAAGACGAGCGGGTAGCCGACCCCCGCGAGGGCGACGGCCGTCACGACGCCCACGCTCACGACGACGGTGCCGAAGGCGTGGGCCGACAGCGAGGCCATCGCGAGGGCGGCGACGCCGTACCCGAGGAGCGCGGCGGCCCCGCCCACGACGCCCGCCCGGAGCGTGCGCACGTCCATGACGCGCATCGTCAGCGCTACCGTACAGACGAGTGCCAGCGGCGGGAGGAGGTAGAGCAGGGGCGCGTTGCCCGTCGACCGCGAGACGAAGTTCACCGCCTCGCTCCGCCCCGCGGCGGCCAGTCGCACGTCGACGAAGTGGGCGTTGAAGTAGAGCCACGCCACCGCCTTCCACGTCGGGAGGGTACCACCCCCGAACAGGCCGACCAGCGTGTTCAGCCCCTCCAGTTGCTCGCGGACCCGCCCCGCCGCCGCGAGGTAGGTGACGCCGTAGCCGACGGCCCACGCCATCGCGCCCGCGAGGACGCCCGCCGCCGCCGGGAGGACCGCCCCCTCGTCGTTCGCCATGCGGTGGGGCAGGCGGAGGGAGGGAAAGAGTCTGGTGGCGGGTAGCGCCGGTGGGGGAACCGGGGTCAGTCCCAGTGAAACGTCACGGCGGTTCCGTCATCCTCGTCTCCACCGGTCGCCTCGCACCACTCCTCGCACGAGACGGAGTAGCGCACCGCGTCCCCGACGCTCCCGTCCGGGTTCGCGAGGGCGTTGCGCTCCGTCCCCTCGCGGCGGCCGCCGAAGCGGTCGACGTACTTCTCGATGGCCCGGCGCGACTGTTCGTTCTCGGGGTCGTGGGTCACCGCGACGACTTCGAGGCTCAGGTGCTCGAAGGCGAGTTCGAGGAGCGCCCCGGCGCGTTCGCCCGAGTACCCCCGCCCCCAGAGCGGTTCGCGCAACCAGAGGCCGAGCGTCCCCCGGCGACGGTCCCACTCGAACCCGAGACCGGTCGTGCCGCCCACCTCACCCGCGAGCGGTTCGCCCTCGCGCGTTCGGACGACGTAGGTCGCGTTCTCGCGCTTCTCCCACCCCTCCTCCATCGCAGTCACGAAGTCGTGGGTCGCCTTCGGCGTCGCGTGCGGTTCCCACCCGACGTGTCGGGTTATCTCGTCGATGTGGGGCGCGCCGGCCCTCGTGTGTTCGTAGAGGGCGCGCGTGTCGTCGGTGGTGAGCCGTTCGAGGCGGAGACGCTCCGTCTCGACGGTGTGCGGGAACATACTCCGAACGAGGCGGGAGGGCGCGAAAAGCGTTCCCCGGGGGTGAGAGGCGCTGACAGGCCCGGCGGGCTACTCCCGGATGGGGTTCTCCCGCCGACCCGTCAGCGTCCCCGGGACGAGGCGGAAGAAGTGGAACTCGAGCGTCCGCGTCTCCTCCTCGAAGACGTCGAACAGGGGGATGTCGATGTGACGCATCGCGTCGAGGGTGGCGGTGTCGGGGTGGTCCTCGTCGATGGCCTCGAGTTGCCCCGTGGCGACGACGCTCTGCCATCCCTCGGACGTCTCCCGGTAGGTGACGAAGGTGGCCTGCGCGCCGTCGGTAACCACGTCGTGTTTCCCGCTGTCGGTCCCGAAGGCGAGGCGGAAATAGAACTGGCCGCCCTCGGCGTCGTACCCGTAGGATATCGGCACGGTGTACGGCGGTTCGGCGGCCCCTCGCGCGACCGAGAGGACGCCCGTACCGCCGGTTCCGAGCAGGTCGTCGCGGTCCTCGTCGGTCATCGCCATCGGGTGGTAGTCCATGTGGTTGGGTACCACCCGAAGGGGGAAAAGGTGTGCGTCGAGTGACAGGGGACCGGATCGCGGTCAGTTTCCGCCGACGGCGTCCTCGAAGAGGCGGGCGAGGGCGCGGTGCTGGTGCATCGCCCCTTCGATGCGCCGGGCGACGCGGTCCTCGTCGGCGACGACGTACTCCTTGGTCCGGACGCGCTCGTGGACGGCCAGCAGGCCCTCCTCCGCCAGGCCGTGCAGACAGGGGTAGACGGTGCCGGGGCTGAGTTGCGTGCCGAAGGTGACTGCGACGGCGTTCATGAGCGCTTTCCCGTTGGTCTCGGCGCGGCCCTGCCGCCGACGGACGAGGGTCAGCAGGATGGTCTCCAGGTCGTCTTTCACGCGGCCGTCGTCGACCCCACGGGTGGCGTAGTCGGTGGGTGTCGCGGAGGCCGACGCGGGAGTTTCGGTCTCGACGACGGCTTCGACCGGCACGGTGCTGACGTTCGCTTGCTCATCCATGAACCGTCGTACGTCCATCTGACCAATCAGGAGTTCATCTATCATCGTACCCGTCCCCGTCCCGCGTGGGTACGTGGATAGCAAGACGGGCGACGTCGCCGTGGGTGTGTCCCCCGGCGGGCGGAGCGGATGCGGGCGCGGCGGCGCGCTCCGGAAGCCCTAACCCCGGGTCGGGACAACTGCTGATAATGGCTGACTGGACGGAGACGTACCGCCCGTCGACGCTCGCGGAGGTACGCGGCAACGACAAGGCCCGCGACGCGCTGAGAGAGTGGGCCGAGACGTGGGACGACCACGGGGAGGCGGTCATCCTCCACGGGTCGCCGGGCGTCGGGAAGACCAGCGCGGCCCACGCGCTGGCCAACGACATGGGCTGGCCGACCATCGAACTCAACGCCTCGGACCAGCGCACGAAAGACGCCATCGAGAAGTACGCCGGCGGCGCGGCGATGAACCAGTCGCTGTCGGGAGCGGGCCGACAGCTCGTAATCATGGACGAGGCGGACAACGTCCACGGCAACGCGGACCGGGGCGGCGCGCGGGCCATCACCCGCCTCGTCAAGGAGGCCCGCCAGCCCGTCGTCCTCATCGCCAACGAGTTCTACGAGATGTCAAACGGCCTGCGCAACGCCTGCCGGGACATCGAGTTTCGGGACGTCTCGGCGCGCTCCATCGTCCCCGTCCTCCGAGACATCTGTCGAAAGGAGGGCATCGAGTACGAGAGCGAGGCGCTGGAGGCCATCGCCGAACAGAACAGCGGCGACCTGCGCGGGGCGGTCAACGACCTGCAGGCACTCGCGGAGGCGACGGAGCGCCTCACCCGCGAGGACGTGGTGACGAGCGACCGCGACAAGACGGAGGGCATCTTCCAGTTGCTCGACGCCGTCCTCAAGGAGGAGGACGCCGAGGGAGCGCTCAAATTCAGCTACGACGTCGACGAGACGCCCGACGACATGATCAACTGGATCGAGGACAACGTCCCGAAGGACTACTCGGGACCCGAACTCGCGGACGCCTACGGGGCCCTCTCGGACGCCGATCGGTGGCTCGGCCGGGTGCGCGCCACGCAGAACTACTCGTTCTGGCGCTACGCGGCCGACGACATGACCGCCGGGGTGGCCGCCGCCCGCTCGGAGCCGAAAGGCGGGTGGACGCGCTACGGCCCGCCGAGTTACTGGTCGAAACTCGGACGCTCGCGGGGAAAGCGCGACAGGCGCGACTACGTCGCCCGGCAGATCGCCGAGACGGGCGGGATGTCGATGGCCACAGCGCGCCGGCAGGTCCTCCCGTACCTCGCGGCGATGACCCACCACTGCAAGAACCGCGAACTCACCGTCAGGATGGCCGCCCGCTACGAACTGGAGGCGAAACACGTCGCGTTCGTCACGGGGAGTGGCGAGAGCACGAACAAGGTCCAGTCCATCGTCGCTGACGCCGAGGAACTGCGCGAACGGGCCGCCGTCGACCACAGCGAGGGGGCGTTCGCCGGCGGGCAGTTCGAGGGCGGCGAGGTCGACGAGGGTGAGGCAAAGGGGGGCACGGAAGCGAGCGACGGCGGCGACGACACCGACTCCGACCCGGAACCGGACGCAGAGACTGCCTCAAAACCCGCGGAGGAGGCGGAAGCGAACGACGGCGACCAGCAGTCCGGCCTCAGCGACTTCTTCTGAGCTGCCGTCTCAGTACGGGATGACCCGGAAGCCCTCGGGGAGCAACAGGCCCGCGAGGACGAACAGCGTCGCGGCGATGCCGGCGGCGATGAGCGCGTAGGGAATCTGCGTGCGGACGTGGACGAGGTGGTCGGACCCGCTGGTCGAGGAGGCGAGCACGGTGGTGTCGGAGATGGGCGAGGAGTGGTCGCCGAAGATACCGCCCGAGAACACCGCGCCGAGCACTAACGGGAGGTTCGCCCCGCTGGCGAAGGCGACGGGGATGGCGATGGGGAACATGATGCCGTAGGTCGACCACGAACTGCCGTCGGAGAAGCTGACGAAACTCGTCACGAGGAAGACGGTGACCGGGATTATCCACGCCGGGACGCCCCGGAACCAGTCGGTGACGAAGTCCGCGATGCCGAGCGTGGTCACGGAGTTCTGGATGGCGCTGGCGAACGCGAGGACGAGGGCGGCGAGGAAGATGCCCTTGAACCCCTGCAGGAGGGCGTCGGTCGCCTCGTCGTTCGACGGGATGTTTCCCTGTACGCGGTACATGACGAAGGCGACGACCAGCGCCGTCGTCGCTGCCAGCCCGAGTTTGACGCCGCCGATGTCGAACGCCCACGGGCCGCCCGCGGGCAGGAGGAGGCGGTAGCCTCCGACCGCGAACACCTCGTTCAGTTCCGGCGTCACGACGACGGGCGAGGCCCGCCAGAACATCGCCCCGAGGCCGACGGCGACCATCACGCCGATGGGGACGGCGAAGTTCCGCCAGTCGGGCGTCGCTCCCTCGTACATCGCGTAGTTCGACATCTCCTCGCTGAGCATGGGGTCGTGGTCCTCACCCACCACGTTCCCCTCCTCGCGGGCGCGGCGTTCCTCGCGGGCCATCCCGGCGATGTTCGGGAGAACCTGCCACGCGACGAGGGCGGCGAGAGCGAGCGCGATCCACGAGTAGAAGCCGGTGAAGAGGGTGTTGAAGAACAGCGGCCACACCTCCTGTGTGACGGCGGAGGCGGACTCGCCGGACCCGCTGACGTACCCCGACAGTCGCTCTGGGAGCGTCCCCTGTCGCCGTGCCTCGGCGAGACCCGCGCCGATGAAGCCGATCATGGCCGCCCCCCACGTGGAGTAGAACGCGAGACGGGAGGCGGGACTGCCCGCGCTGTCGACGTAGTAGGCGAGTTTCGCCCGCGAGACGTCGTACCTGTCAGTCAGCGGGCGCATCATCGAGCCGACCACGAGGCAGTTGAAGTAGTCGTCGATGTGGACGGCGATACCGGCGAGGAAGGCGGCCTTCTCCGCGTCCTCGGGGGAGTCGGCCCAGTCCGCGAGGGCCTCGAGGACGCCCCGAATCGCCCCGGCGCGAATCATCAGGCCGATGAGGCCGCCGATGGCGAAGATGGCCAGCAGGACGTTCTCGACGTACCACGCGTCGCTGAACAGCGGTGCCGTCGCGACGAGCGTCGGGACGACGGTGAGGCCGAAGACGCTCCCGAGGACGTTGCCCGTCGTGACGGGACCCAGCGAGAGCGTCGTCATCCCGAGCGAGAGGACGAACTCGGGGAGCAAGACTGGCCCCACCAGATCCGCGGGGACGCCCACCGCGCCCGGCGAGAGCGCTCCGTAGACGACGCCCGCGCTCGCCACGCCCGCGAACAGGCCGACGAGGGCCTCCCTCGTGTACCACGCCAGCGCGATAGCGGCCAGCGCCGGGACGAGCGACCAGACGCCCGCATCGATGCTCTCCAGAGCCATGCCCCCACGCTCACGCCGGAGACGCAAAAACAGTCGGAATGCGGACGACAGGTACGTGAACTCAGCGTCCGCCGCGGACGCTCAGCCCCGGGATGGCGACACGGTCCTCGACCCACCCCATGAACCCCGTCGCCGAGAGGACGAGTGCGAGGTAGAACAGTGCGACGACGGCGTACATATCCACGTATCGGAACGTTTCGTTGGCGACGGTGTCCGCCTCGAAGAACAGCTCCGTGACGGTGATGAACGCCGCCAGCGAGGAGTACTTGATGAGGTAGACGAGTTCGTTCGTCCAGCCGGGAATCGCGTACCTGAGACCCTGCGGGAGGACGACGTACCGGATGCCCTCCAGTCGCGAGAGGCCGATGGCGCGCGCCGCCGTCAACTGCCCGGCCTCGACGGATTCGAGCGCCGAGCGGATGTACTCCGCCTGGTAGGCCGCGCTGTTGACGGTGAAGCCGACGATGGCAACCCACACCGCCGCTGCGGGGAGGACGCCCCCCGAGATGTCCCGGAAGTACTGCGAGAGGTTCAGCCCGAAGTAGAGGACGAATAGCTGGGCGAGCAGGGGCGTCCCCCGCAGGAGTTCGATGTAGCCGAGCGAGAGCGCCCGCGCGCCTCTCCCACCGTAGACGCGGGCGACGCTCAGCGCGATGGCGATTGGCAGGCCGAACAGGATGCCGGCGACGGTCAGCACCACCGTCGTCCACGCCCCGCTCGCCAGCGTCGGGAGGTGCTGGACCGCCAGCGCGGCGATGCGCGCCACGTCCGAGAACCAGAACCAGAATCCCGCGACGAAGTCGGCGAGGCCCGCGAGCGCGCCGCCCGTCGCGTCGATGATTCGGGCGTCGTCGTGGAGGCTCTCGGCGAGCGCCTCGAACGGCCCCGCGGGGAAGAAGGGGGTCGTGTAACCGAGCCAGTTGGCCACCCACCGGACGACGAGCCACGCCCAGAACAGCACGCCCGCGGCGAGCGCCACCGCCCGGCCCGACGGACTGGCGACGGCGACCCGGTCGTAGGTGCGGCGCGCCGTCGAGCGCTCGCCGGCCATCTCAGACCTCCTCCTCGGAGAGGTTCGTCAGGCGACGGAGGAACTCCGCCGTGCGCTCGTTCTCGGGGTCGTCGAACAACTGGTCGGGCGGACCGCGCTCCACGATCTTCCCCTCGTCGAGGAACATCAGGCGCGAGGCGGCCTGCCGGGCGAAACCCATCTCGTGGGTGACGACGAGCATCGTCATCCCGCCCTCCGCGAGGTCACGCATCACTTCGAGGACCTCGCCGACGAGTTCCGGGTCGAGCGCGCTCGTCGGTTCGTCGAACAGCAACAGGTCGGGGTCCATCGCCAGCGCCCGGGCGATGCCCACCCGCTGTTTCTGCCCGCCGGAGAGTTCGGCGGGGTAGGACTCGGTCTGCCGGGCCAGCCCCACCTGTTCGAGGTGCTCGTTCGCCCGTTGGTTCGCCTCCTCGCGGCTCATCCCGAGGACGCGCCGCAGGCCGAGCGTGACGTTCTCGCGGGCCGTGAGGTGCGCGAAGAGGTTGATGTCCTGAAACACCATCCCGACGCGCCGCCGTAGGTCGTTCTCGTCCATCGCCATCACGGACTCGCCGTCGAGGTAGATGTCGCCGCCCTGGAACTCCGTGAGGCGGTTGACACACCGCAGGAGCGTGGACTTCCCCGACCCGCTGGGACCGATGAGCACTTCCACGTCCTGCGGGTCGAGGTCGAAACTGATGCCCCGGAGCACCTGTTCGTCGCCGTAGGACTTCTGCAGGTCCTCGACCCGGAGTAGAGGGCTGGAGTCGGGGCTCATCGGTCACCACCCGGGACGGCGTAGTGGCGCCCGATGGCGTCCAGCGTGCGGTTCGTCGCGAAGGTGAGCACGAAGTACACCACCGAGATGAACAGGATGACCTCGAGGATGGCCGTCGTGGACTCCACGAACAGGTCCTCGCTCCTGCTCAACAGTTCCGTGAGGCCGATGGCGAACGCCACCGACGTGTCCTTCAGGACGATGGTGAACTCGTTCTGGAAGCCCGGAATCGACCGCCTGAGCGCCTGCGGGAGGATGACGTACCGGATGGCCTCCAGTTTGGAGAGGCCCACCGCGCGGGCGGCCTCCATCTGCCCCTCGCTGACGCTCTGGAGCGCCCCGCGGAATATCTGCGCCTGGTAGGCGGCGCTCCGCAGGCCGAGACCGATGGTCGCGGCGGTGAACGCGCTCAGCCCGATGGTGAGCGGGCCGAGTCCGGGAACGGTGAACGACAGGTTCCCCTCCGGGAGCGGGAACGGCGCGGCGAAGAACATGAACACGAGAATGACGACGATGGGCGTCCCGCGCAGGAGGACGCCCGCGCCGCTCACGAGCGAGCGGAGCGGCCCGCTGCCGTACACCTCGATGGCCCCCGCGGGGAACCCCGCGAGCAGGCCCAGTACCACCGCCGTCGCCGTCAACAGGACGGTGACGACGGCCCCCAACAGCAGGTAGTCGGCGTTCTCGACGACGAACGCCCAGTCGGACACCGGTTGGCCCTGCAGGAGGGCGTCGGCCGACAGCGAGGCGACAGCCAGGGGGCCCATCTGCTTACGACCCGCTGAACCACTTGTTGCGCAACTCCTCGTAGGTGCCGTCGTCTTGGACCGTCGCCAGCCCCTCGTTGAGTGCGCTGATCATCTCCTCTTCGTCCTGTCGGAGGCCGAAGCCGTACTCCTCGCCCGTCTCGTAGGTGAACGCGACGGTCACGTCGCGCTGGGCCTGGAACGTCTCGGCGACGGGCTTGTCGAGGACGATGGCGTCGATGTTGCCGTTCTCCAGATCCTGTACCGCGAGCGTGTAGTTGCCGTAGGCCTTGTAGTTCGACTGCTCCAGTTTGCCCTGCTCGATGAGTTCGGACTTGACGACGCCCTCGCCGGTGGTCCCCTTCTGCGCGCCGATGGGGTGGCCCGACAGGTCGTCGAGCGACCCCGGCGAGAACTCGCCGTCGGCGCGCACGAGCACCGACTGGTTGGCGTCGTAGTAGGGGTCCGAGAACGCGATGGTCTGCTTGCGCTCCTCGGTGATGGTCATCGCCGCCGCGATGACGTCGATTCGGCTGTTGGTGAGCGCGGGGATGAGGCCGCTGAAGTCGAACTCCTCCCAGCCGCCGAGTTCGTAGCCGGGGGCCGCCGCGACGACAGCCTCCAGCAGTTCGACGTCGAAGCCGGTCAGTTCGCCGCCCTCCTTGATCTCGAACGGGGGGAAGCCGGGCGCGGTCCCGGCGGTGATGGTCGTCGTCTCGCCGCCACCGTCGCCCCCGGTGGTCGTCTCGCCGGACCCGTTGCCGGACGTGTTCCCGTCGGTCGTTCCGGTCCCGTTGCCGCCGTCGCCGCCCGACCCGTTGTCCTCGGCGGGCGGTTCGCCGAGACAGCCGGCGAGGGCCATCGCGGTGCCGGACCCGAACGCGGCGAGGTACGCACGTCGACTCGTGGAACGCTCTCGTGACATACCCCTGCATGCGCGTGAGTGCTGTTTCAAGCTTTCGTACTCGCCGGGAGGGACCGCGCCGGTCAGTCGCCGCCGGGGACGCCACGGGGGCGGTCGCGGGCCGACCGACGCCGGGTGACCCACGCCGCCGCGCCCGCCAGCGCGAACGCGAGGAGCGTCGCGGCGACCGTCAGTAGTTGGCCCGTCTCGCCGTACACCTGCCGCCCGACGACGAGGAGGCCGAACAAGAGCGACGCGCCGCCGAGCGTCGCGGGACGGATGCGGCCGAGGCCGGGGACCCGCCTGGCCCAGACCGTCGCCGCGACGAGGGCGGCGTAGGCCGTCAGCGCCGCCGCGTAGTAGCCGACTTGCACCCCGGCGCTGTAGATGACGAACAGGCGCGGGGTGAACGCGAGGACGACGGGGAGGACGAGAACCGCGACGGTGGTCGCCTGCCGGACGCGGTCCGCGTCGACGGCCGAATCGACGCTCCAGAGTGCCGCCAGCACCACGCCCGTGAAGATGGTCGTCGCGGTGACGAAGTGTGCGGTGAGGATGAGCCACTCGTACTCCGTGACGGTGAGCGCGCCCAGTACGATCTGTGCGGGGAGGATGACCGTCGCGGCGGCGAGTGCGCCCTTGACCCGGCGACTCCGGCCGCGACGGAACGCCGCGACGGTGGTGCCGAGGATGACGAACCCGGTCACCATCGCCACGAGACGGTGGAACCACTCGATGAAGCTCCCCCAGTTGGCGGGGAACAGGCCGAACACCGCGCCGTCACACAGCGGCCAGCGGGCCTCACAGGTCAACCCCGCGCCCGCGGCAGCGGTGTAGACGCCCAGCAGGATGAGAACGAACGTCAGCGCCGCCGAGAGCGCCGCGAGGGTGCGGAACCGGAAGCGGGACTCCATACTCGCGCTCGGGACCCGACGCACTTACCGCCACCGTTCGGCGACGCACCGGTCGACCCGCTTGCGCCCTCGGTTAGCTTTTTACCGTCACTGGACGGGGTGGCACCATGGGACTCGAGGAGGACTCTCTGGAATATCATCGCCAGGACCCGCCCGGCAAGATCGAGATCAGCACGACCAAGCCCACGAACACCCAGCGAGACCTCTCGCTGGCGTACTCGCCGGGGGTCGCCGCGCCGTGTCTCGAAATCGCCGACGACCCGGACGAGGCGTACACGTACACCGCGAAGGGGAACATGGTGGGCGTCGTCTCGAACGGCTCCGCCGTCCTCGGCCTCGGTGACATCGGGGCGCAGGCCTCCAAGCCGGTCATGGAGGGGAAGGGCGTGCTGTTCAAGCGCTTCGCCGACATCGACGTCTTCGACATCGAACTCGACGAGGACGACCCGAAGGCGTTCATCGACCACGTCCGGGCGATGGAGCCGACGTTCGGGGGCATCAACTTAGAGGACATCAAGGCCCCCGAGTGCTTCGAGATAGAGGAACGCCTGCGCGAGGAGATGTCCATCCCCGTCTTCCACGACGACCAGCACGGCACCGCCATCATCTCCGGGGCGGCGCTGCTCAATGCCGCCGACATCGCCGACAAGGACCTCTCTGACCTCGAAATCGTCTTCTCCGGTGCCGGCGCGAGCGCCATCGCCACCGCGAACTTCTACGTCTCGCTGGGCGCGAAGCGGGAGAACATCACCATGTGTGACTCCTCGGGCATCATCACGACCGACCGCGCCGAGGCGGGCGACGTCAACGAGTTCAAACGCGAGTACGCCCGCGACCTGCCCGAGGGCGACCTCGCCGACGCCATGGAGGGCGCGGACGTGTTCGTCGGTCTCTCCGTCGGGGGCATCGTCTCGCAGGAGATGGTCCGGTCGATGGCCGACGACCCCATCATCTTCGCGATGGCCAACCCCGACCCCGAAATCACCTACCCGGTCGCCAAGGACGCCCGCGACGACACCGTCATCATGGGCACCGGGCGGTCTGACTACCCGAACCAGGTGAACAACGTCCTCGGGTTCCCCTTCATCTTCCGGGGGGCACTCGACGTGCGTGCGACGGACATCAACGAAGAGATGAAACTCGCCTGCGCCAGCGCGCTGGCGGACCTCGCGCGACAGGACGTCCCCGACGCCGTCGTGAAGGCCTACGGCGACCAGCCGCTCCAGTTCGGCCCCGACTACATCATCCCCAAGCCCGTCGACCCCCGGGTGATGTTCGAGGTGGCCCCCGCCGTCGCGGAGGCGGCCATGGAGTCCGGCGCGGCCAGACGGGACATCGACGTCGACCAGTACCGCGAGCAGTTGGAGGCGCGCCTCGGCAAGTCTCGCGAGATGATGCGCGTCGTCCTCAACAAGGCCAAGAGCGAACCCAAGCGCGTCGTCCTCGCGGAGGGCGGCGACGAGAAGATGATCCGCGCGGCCTACCAGCTCATCGAGCAGGGCATCGCGGAGCCGGTCCTCCTCGGGGACAGCGACGTCATCCGACGGACGGCCGACACGCTCGGGCTAGACTTCGACCCCGAAATCGTCGACCCGGACGACCGGGACCTGGAGGTGTACGCCGACCGGTTACACGAACTCCGGAGGCGAAAGGGCGTCACTCGCCGCGAGGCGTCGGAACTCATCGAGGACGGCAACTACCTCGGGAGCGTGATGGTGGAGATGGGCGACGCGGACGCCATGCTCACCGGCCTGATGCACCACTACCCGAGCGCGCTCCGCCCACCTCTGCAGGTCGTGGGCACCGCCCCCGACGCCGACTACGCGGCGGGCGTCTACATGCTGACGTTCAAGAACCGCGTCATCTTCTGTGCGGACGCTACGGTCAATCAGGACCCCGACGAGGACGTCCTCGCCGAGGTGACGAAACAGACCGCGAAGCTCGCCCGCCGGTTCAACGTCGAACCGCGCGCCGCGCTGCTGTCGTACTCGGACTTCGGGAGCGTGAACAACGAGGGCACCCGCAAACCCCGCGACGCCTCGAAGCTCCTGCGGTCGGACCCGGAGGTGGACTTCCCCGTCGACGGCGAGATGCAGGCCGACACCGCGGTGGTCGAGGAGATGCTCAACGGCACCTACGAGTTCTGTGACCTCGACGAACCCGCCAACGTCCTCGTCTTCCCCAATCTGGAGGCAGGGAACATCGGCTACAAACTCCTCCAGCGACTCGGCGGCGCGGAGGCCATCGGGCCGATGCTCGTCGGCATGGACAAGCCCGTCCACGTCCTCCAGCGCGGCGACGAGGTCAAGGACATCGTCAACCTCGCCGGCGTGGCGGTGGTCGACGCACAGGAGCGAGAGCGGGACGCGGAGTGAGGGCGGCGGGCGAGTAGCGCCGTTCTCGGGCCGTCCCCGAGAATCGCGTCACGCGAGTGACGTCTCGCACGCGCACAGTTCTACGGGTTCGCACGGCTCACGGGGCGAGTGGCGACTCGGCGCGGCGACGCCGTGTGTCACGCGCGAGCGCGTCCGGTGGCCACGGCCGACGGACGACGCGCAGGTGGCGAACAGGTGACGGCGTCGGTGACGCGAGGCCGCCCGTCACGCTCCCGCGGTCCGACGCCGTGGCGTCGGGACGGCCCTCGCGACGACTGGTCAGCGCACGGGCGGTGCTGGTCCCGTTCCGGTACGTGAACCCTCGGGTGGCTCGTGAACTGTCGGACCGTCGGCTCCCGGCGGGGTGGCGGTCGAAAGAAACGGGGAGTCGGGTGCGAAACCGGAATCAGGCGCCGACGTTCGTCGCGCGCTCGACGATGTCCTCGCCGTACATCTCCTCGAGTTCCTCGTGCTGGTCGGGGCGGTTCTCGTAGACGTCCTGGAACAGGCTGATGGGCGTCATCGCGGCCTGGTAGGTCGCCTCGTCCCACATGCGGTCGTTGCTGATTTCGACCTCGACGTCGTCGATGACGATGGTCGCGGAGCGCTCCATCGCGATGGCGCCGGTACCGCCCTCGCGGGCCGCCTCGAACTCCTCCATGGAGTCGACGATGTCGTCCATGCTCGGGATGTACTGCGCGAGGTCCAGCAGTTCCTCGCTGAGTTCGTCCTCGTCGAGTTCGTGACGCTCGCCGCCGGCGGTGAGGACGTAGCCGTCACCGCTCTCCTCGAGCGAGAGCTGGTCGCCGCGGTAGACCTGCCGGCCGTCCTCTTCGTCGAGTTCGACCGTCGTGTCGCCGACGTCGAGCCGCCAGCTCCCCTCCTTGGGGGGCAGGGGAGACTTGTTGGCCTCGACGACCTGTCCGGGCGTCAGCGACCAGATGCCGAGCATCCCCTTGGCCTGGTTCTCGGTCATGCGCTCGCGGTAGCCCTCGACGTCGCGGATGTCGTCGAAGGGACCGTCGACGGCGATGAGACCGGCCGCGCTCGCGCCGCGCGAGGTGTTGTGGCGGAGTTCCGGCCACGGCGGCAGGTCGCCGCTCGGCGTGATGGCGCGCATGTCCTTGGTGTAGTCGACCTCGCCGTCGACCAGCAGGAACATCCGCTCCATGTTGTTCGTCCGCTTGACCATCTCGTCGGGAAGTTCGCCCATCGCGAGCTCCGAGAGGCCGCTCTCGATGATGACGGACATCTTGATGGACCCCTCCTCGAAGCCGTACTCGTTCTCGATGATGGTGAGGAACTCGTCGGCCTTCTTCCAGTCGTCGATGCCGCCGACCTCGGGGATGACGAACCCGTCGATGTGCTCTGCGGCACCGTTCTCGGGGTCCATGATGCGGAGCATCTGCTGGAAGCCCTGATAGCGCGTCGAGGGGCTGTCGCGGTGCCAGACGACGCGCGGGTGAATCTCGCCGGGGAAGTCGGCCCCCTGCTCGGAGACGACCTCGATGATGTTGTCGACGCCCTCCTCGCGCATGGAGGGGGCCGTCGCGTCCTCGTTGTCCGGCACCCAGACGTCGGGGGCCTGCATCCCGCGGAGCTGGCCCGCGCTTCGAATCATCTTGGCGGAGTCCTCCTCGCCCTGCAGCGCCGTCGGCGAAGTGAAGAACGTCCGCACGAACTCCCGCTCGTGTTTGCGTTCGACCATGTGAGTCACGGACGGCTATGTAGGGGGTACTGTTAAGCGTTGAAGTAGAGGCAGTACTGCGGACAGGTCAGTGCGGCGAAAAAACGGTGAGCGGGCGGCGGTTCAGTCGTCCGTGGACTCGGAGGAGATGGGGTCCGCCTCGTCCTCCTTGAAGCCGGCAGACTTCTCCATGCGCTCGCCGGCCTTGGGGTCGAACTGCGCCTCGATGTCCTGGTAGCGCGGGACAAAGGAGAGCTGGTGGTGGCTCTCGGTCTCGTGACCGAGGTAGCGCTCCTCGAGGTCGAACTGGCCCTGTTCCGCGTTCTCCGCGAGGTTCTTCATGTCCTCGTAGGCGGCGTGCGCACCCGAGTGCAGGGCGAACAGCGTGATGAAGATGTACTTGTAGCCGAGGTCGCCCAGTTCCGCGAACGTCAGCGGGTCGTCCTCCTGGCTCCAGGCGAAACTGGACGAGTAGTTGAACGCCAGCTTCAGGTCGGGGTGGGTCTCGTGGATGGTCTCGGCGTAGTTGACCGCGTCCTCGCGCGAGGGGTCGGGCATCTCGGGCCAGACGATGTCGACGCCCGCGTCGGCGTAGAGGCGGCCGCGTTCGAGGTGCTCCTCCCAGTCGCCGTTGGCGGAGCCGTAGGCGTCCGTACGGGCGATGATGACGGTGTCCTCGCTCTGCTTGGCGTCGACGGCGGCCGAGAAGCGCGCGACGGCCTCGTCACGCGAGACGATCTGCTTGCCGGCGATGTGGCCACAGCGCTTGGGGCTGGTCTGGTCCTCGATGTGGACGGCGGCGACGCCGACCTTCTCGTACTCGCGGACCGCCCGGCGGACGTTGTGGATGCCGCCGTAGCCGGTGTCACAGTCGGCGATGACCGGGAGGTTCGTCGCCTCGACGATGCGCTTTGCGTTCTCGACCATCTCGGTCATCGTGACCATCTCGAGGTCGGGGAAGCCGAACTGGCCGAGGACCGTGGAGTAGCCCGACATGTAGGCGGCGTCGTGACCCGCCATCTCGGCCAGTCGGGCGTCGAGTGCGTGGTAGAGGCCCGGCGCGAAGACGTACTCCTGATTGTTCAGCATCTCGCGGAGCTGTCGACCAGCCTCGTTGTCGACGTCTCGGATGCTCGCATCCGTGTTCCTGACTCTACTCGCGACCTTGTCCGTACCGTTGTGGTTCGTCATGGTGTGTTCGTGTGAATCGGCCCCGGAGGGCCTGCGGGACGTGTCCCGCGTCGTACGCATCAGCCTCTGCAACAGTTCGGACTAAAACTGTTATGATTGATAATGATAATATTCTATAATGGCTTTCGCCGACCTTAGTCGCATGACCGCTGTATAAGTGATTGGCATCATCTAGCACGATTCTACACGGCGGCCGTAGCGGTTTACTTCCGTCGCTGCGAACCGCACACAATGGACGAGCAGAGCGAGACACGTCGCGACCCCGGGGCGGGCCCCGCCACTATCCGGGTGTTGTACGTCGACGACGACGACGAGTTCGCCGCGCTCGTCGCCAGCGGGCTGGAACTGGCGGCTGACATCGAAGTCGAGGTGGCCCCCACCGCGAGCGACGCCGTCGAAACGCTCGAAGACGGCGACTCGCGCATCGACTGCGTCGTCTGCGAGTACGACCTCCCCTCGGTCGAGGCACCGGCGCTCGTCGTCCGCCTGCGCCGTCGCCGCCCCTCGCTGCCCGTCATCCTCTTCAGCGACGCCCCGGCGACCGACATCGCGGACGCCGTCTCCGCGGGCGTCACCGACCACCTCCGGAAGTCCCGGGCCGTCGAGCGCCACGAACAACTCGCCGACCGGGTGCGCGCGAGCGTCCAGCGCACGCGCGCAGAGATCAACTACCGCGAGATATTCGAGAAGGTCGACGCCGGTATCGTCGTCTACGACCCGGCGAGCGTCACCGTCGTCGACGTCAACCGGACGTTCTGCCGGATGCTCGGCTACACCCGCCCGGAACTGCTCGGCGGGGACGGGGAGGTGAGCATCGCGGCCTCCGACTACCAGCGTGAACGCGCCCGGACGCGACTGGCCGCCGCCCACGACGAGGGTCCCCAGCGCTTCGAGTGGCTCGCGGAGACGCGCGGCGGCGACTCCCTCTGGATCGAGGTGAGCCTCCGCGAGGCACGCATCGACGACGAACCCCGCATCCTCGCGATGGTCCGGGACATCTCCGACCGCAAGCGCCGCGAGCGCGAACTCCACGACGAGCGGGCGTTCGTCGACAGCGTCATCGACGGCATCCCGGACGTCCACTACACCTTCGACACCGACGGCACGCTCGTCCGGTGGAACCGACGCATCGAGGAGGTGACGGGCCACGACGAGGAGCAATTGGAGGGGATGCACGCCCTCAAGTTCGTCGCGGAGGCCGACCGCGAGGACATCACCGCCTCGCTGGCCGCCGTCGTCACCAACGGCGAACAGGTGACGACCGAGTCCCGCCTGCTCACCGCCGACGGGGAGACCATCCCCTACGAGTTCACCGCCGCGCCCATCACCGACGAGACGGGGAGCATCGTCGGCCTGACGGGTATCGGTCGGGACATCTCCGACCGGGTCGAACGCGAGCAGTTGCTCGAACACCAGCGCGACGAACTCGAACGCCTCGACCACGTCAACGGCGTCATCCGGAGCATCGTCCGGTCGCTCATCGACGCCGACAGCCGCGAGGACATCGAACAGCACGTCTGTGACCACCTCGCCGCCTCCGAGTTCTACCGCTTCGCGTGGGTCGGCGAGTACAGCACCGCCGACCGGATGGTCAAGCCGCGCGCGTGGGCGGGCGTGGAAGACGGCTACCTCGACGACATCGAGATCCGCATCGACGGCAGCGAGACGAGTCGCGGCCCCGCCGGGCGGGCCATCCGCAACCGCGAGGTGAGCGTCGCCCAACACATCACCGAGGACCCCGACTTCGAACCCTGGCGCGAGGACGCCCTCGAACGCGGGTATCGCTCCTCGGCGGGCGTCCCCATCGTCGCCGGCGAGACGCTGTACGGCGTCGTCGGCGTCTACGCAGACGAACCGGACGCGTTCGACGAGGAGGAACGGGCCGTCCTCGCGGAACTCGGCGAGACCATCGGCTACGCCATCGAGGCGACCGAACGCAAGAGCGCGCTGACGAGCGATGCCGTCATCGAACTGGAACTCCGGTTCGTCGGCACCGACCACTTCGCCCGAACCGTGGCAGAGCGGACCGACGCCACGGTCAGACTGGAGGGCGTCGTCCCCCGCCCCGAGGGGTCGTGCATCGAGTACGTCACCGTCGAGGGCGCGCCCGTCGAGGAGGTCCGGGCGCTCATCGAGGACCACCCCGACGTGCGCTACGTGGCAGTGACGAGCAAGTTCGACCGCGAGGCGCTGTTCGAAGTCCTCGTCGAGGCACCCAGCGTCGCCGCCACCGTCGCCGAACACGGGGCCACCATCCGCGACCTGCGAGTCGAGTCGGACCTGACCATCGTCGCCGACCTCCCGAAGACGACGGACGTCCGGGCGCTGATGGACGCCCTCCAGTCGAGGTTCCCCGGCGTGGAACTGCTCGCCCGCCGCGAGCGCGAACGCTCGCTTCGCACCCGCACCGAGTTCCGCGAGACGCTCGACGAACGGTTGACCGAGCGCCAGCGCACCGCACTGGAGGCCGCCTACCGCGCGGGCTACTTCGAACGCCCACGCCACCGCACCGGCCAGGAGATGGCCGACTCGCTCGACATCTCCCCCTCGACGTTCACCCAGCACCTCCGCGCCGGCCAGCGGAAACTCCTCGGCCTCGTCTTCGACGAGTGACCGGGCGGAGACAGGCCGGGCGGGTGGGCGGCCGATAGTACCACGATACCGTGGGTTCGTCGTAATAAATACCCCACCATCGTGGCGTATTGTTCATCCTAATAGCCATGCAAGCAATGATTACGATGGCACGCAACCGAACGCAGCGCGGACACGCGACCACTGGCACACCCTCGACGCGGCCCCCCACCATCGACGCGGACGACGTCTACCGGCTCCTCGCCGACGAGCAACGACGCGCCCTCCTCGCCGTCCTGCTGGAGCGCGACGGCGAGATGACCCTCGACGACCTACGGAGCCGCCTCGCAGACCGCGTCAGCGACGAGCGCAACGCCGGCATCCGCCTCCACCACGTCCACCTCCCGAAACTCGAGGACGCGGGACTGCTCACCTACGACCCCGAGACGCACGTCGTCACCCCGACCGAGACGGCAGACGCCGTCCGGTCGCTGGTGTAAGCACGGCCTTATCGGCGGGTCCGGGGGGTTGGCTGGCACCTCCTCTCAGGACCGTACCGCTTCTGTGGAACCCTCGACGAGGAGTGGAGACGCAGGCGAACCGCGGACTCGCTCGCGAATCGAGAGAGTCGGCGGCTTCGCCGGTCGCTCGACGACGAGACGCCTCTCGGAGGTGAAATCGGAAGAAGCCTAGGCCGGGATTTGAACCCGGGCTCTCGTCCTTACCAAGGACGCGCTTTACCGCTAAGCTACCCAGGCGCGCTACGCATTCAGACGGAACCGCGATTCGACTTTAGGCGTTTCGATTCGCCTCGGATTCAGTGGTCGGCGACGGGTCCGACGATGCGGGCGAGGTAATCGGGAATCTCTCGGTCCGCCAGCACCGCGGCCGGCGGGAAGGCGTCGTCGAAGTCGCCCGCGAGGTCCGCCGCGAGCGTCCGGAGGTCCTCGTGTGGCGTCGTCCCCGCCGCGGTGGCACCCGCGATGACGGCGAGGTCGAGGACGCTGGCCTCCAGTCGGGCGTCGAGGGAGTCGTCGCCGGTCGTCCGGCGCTCGGTCTGGTCGTGGCCGAACGACCGGACCACCTCGACGGCGTCGCGGGCCGCCTCGGTCCGGGCGAGCAGGTAGAACCCCCGCGAGACGAGGACGTCCGCCGCGAGGACGTCCATGTCGGCGGCGTCCCGGTCGCCGGTCGTCCACGGGTCCTCCTGAGCGAGCGTCCGGGTGAGCCGGAGGCCGTCGTAGACGAGCTGGACGCCGGCGGCGCGTTCGAGGAGTCCGTCAGTTCCGTCGCCGTCGATGCCGCAGGCGCGGGCGGTGAGCACCGTCAACACGCCCGGCAGCATCGAACCGTCGTCGATGAACGCACACAGGTCGTCGCGAAGCCGAGGGGGCTCCACGTCGTCGACCGACGCGCGCGCGGCCCGACGGACGGCGGCGGCTTCCTCCATCGCCACACAGTAGCCCTGCAACGGGCAAAGACCTTTGGAAACCCCCGACCAGCCCCGCGTGTGATACCGTGATCCGAGTGACCGACTCCGAGCGCCTCCGGACGGTGACCCTCGCCCGTCCCGAGCGACGCAACGCGCTCACCCCCGAGATGCTCGACGAACTCGCCGACGCGGTGGCCGACCCACCAGTTCCGGTCGTCTACCTCCGGGGGGCCGGGTCGGCGTTCTGCGCCGGTGCGGACCTCGACAGCGTAGCCGACGTGGCCCGCGAGACGCTCGAGTTCGACTCGGGCGCGGACGCGAACGCGGAAGGAGGGAGAGAGACGGGAACGGGAGGAGAGAGCGGGGGAGCCGAGACGAACCCCGCGAAGGCGTTCGCCAGACACGGCCAGCGGACCGCCCGCGCCGTCGAGGACTCCCCGGCGGTGGTCGTCGCGGGCATCGACGGTCCGGCACGCGGCGGGGGCGTGGAACTCGCACTCGCGTGTGACCTCCGGGTGGCGACGCCGGAGGCGACGTTCGCCGAACCCGGCGTCACGTTCGGCCTGTTCGGGGCGTGGGGCGGCACCCACCGCCTCGTCCGCGTCGTCGGGGAAGGCAACGCGGCGGACCTGTCGCTCACCGGTCGGAGCGTGGACGCCGAGGAGGCCCTCCGGATGGGGCTGGTCTCGCAGGTTCGGCCCGACCCGGTCACGGTGGCGGAGGCCGTCGCCGACAACGACCCGTCTGCGCTCGCCCGCCTGAAACCTCTCCTGCGCGGCGAGGCGAGCGTCGCGGACCGCGAAGGGGAGGAGGTGGACGCGTTCGCCGCACTCGTCGCCGAGCACGGCGAGCGGTTGGGGCACCGAAACGGTTGACTCCCCGGGTCCGAAAGGACGCACAGATGCCGGAGTGTGACTACTGCGGGGAGTCCGTCAGCGAGAACCGATACCTCGACCACCTGCGGGAGGAACACTACGAGGAACTGGGCCGCATCGACCGGCGGCGCGTCGGCGGGGCCGATGCGGGTGACGACGACGGCCTCCCGATCGGGGCGCTGGCACTCGTCGGTATCGTCGTCGGGACGCTCGCGCTCATCGCCTACCTCGCCTTCTTCGCCGGCGGGAGCGGGGGTGGCGGGACGAACGGCGCGGCTGGACCGGCGGCACTGGAGGACCTCCCCGAGAACGGCGACCCGGCGCTCCTGGAGGGCGTCGAGCAGTTCCCCTCCGAGGGGACCCAGCACGTCTCGGGCGACACGCAGGTGAACTACAACACGTCACCGCCGACGTCCGGGGCGCACTACTCCAGTCCCGCGTCCGCCGGGTTCTACGGCGAGGGCGAGGCGCCCGCCGCGGGGAACCTCGTCCACGCGCTCGAACACGGGGCAGTCGTGGTCTACTACGACCCCGGCGCGCTCTCGGCGGAACAGGAAGAGCACCTGCGGTCGCTCACCGAGCAGTACACGGGGACGTGGGCCAGCGTCATCGCCGTCCCGACGAGTGCCGCGGACGTCGACTCGCCCGTCGTGCTGACCGCGTGGCGACACGTCCTTCGACTGGACGATTACGACGAGGACTCGGTCGAAGCGTTCCTCGCGGAGTTCCTCGGACGCGGGCCGGAGAACCCGATTCGCTGAACGCAGCTCAGAGCGACAGGTCGGCGGGCGCGGGCGGCATGTGACGCTTGTGCTCGCTCTTCGCGTACAGTTCCTCCACGCGGTCGATGGGTGCCTCGGAGATGCCGAGCGTCTCCGCCGTCGCGGACTTCGAGAGCGGGCCATCGACGTGCAGGACGAGGATGGCGTCCAGCAGGTCGTAGCTCAGCCCCATCTCCTCCTCGTCGGTCTGTCCGGCCCACATCTCCGCGCTGGGGGGCTTCTCGACGAGGTCCTCGGGGACGCCGACGTGGTGGGCGAGTTGGCGGACCTGCCGCTTGTAGAGGTTCGCGATGGGGTTGCAGTCGACGGCCCCGTCACCGTACTTCGTGTAGTAGCCCGTGAGCGTCTCGCTCCTGTTGCCCGTCCCGAGGACGATTCGGGACTCGGCGTTGGCGACGAAGTAGTTGAAGACGGCCCGCGTGCGCACCCGGACGTTCCCGAGGGCCATCTGGTGGTCCGCGCCCTCGGGGTAGGCGTCGACGAAGGCGTCCACGACGGGGTTGATGTCGATGACGTCGTAGGAGACGTCCAGCATCTCCGCGACCCGTTCCGCGTCGCTCATGTTCTCGTCGGTGTTGACCTCGCTCGGCATCACGAGGCCGTGGACCGCCTCCGGCCCCAACGCCTCCACCGCGAGGTGGGCCGTCAGCGTCGAGTCGATACCCCCCGAGAGACCGAGGACCGCGCCCTCCGCGCCGGCGTCGTCGACGACGCCCTCGATGAACGCGGTGATGTGTTCGCGGTGCGCCTCCAGCTCCGCCTCCGAGAGGTCGAGCGTAATCGGCATCTCGACGTCCTCGAGCGACTGCACTTCGTCCATGTACCAGCGGTTAGGGGTCGTGGGGCAAATAGCTGCCCGGTCACTCGATATTTCCGGACGTTCGTCCGGTCGCGATGAGTCGCTACGTTGAAGTACGGCGGTACAGAATTCAGGAATGCACAGCATGGAGCACCGTTGTGTCATCGAGCGAAGCGAGATGAGACTCGGTGCGAACGAGTGCAACGAGTGAGCACCGTTGCTGAGCGGTTCTGAAAGAACCGCGAGGGTCGGTGCGACCGAAGGGAGCACCGTTGGTCCAGTGGTAGGACATTAGCTTCCCAAGCTAATAGCCCGGGTTCAATTCCCGGACGGTGCATTCTGCTGCGAACGTGAACAGCGAATGCGGAACTTCGGGAATTGAACCAGCGAGCGACCGCAGGGAGCGAGCGAGGTTCATAATTCCCGGACAGTGTAGCCTGCGAGGTCGTCGGAACGCCTCGCATTCCGACTGCCAGCCGAATCGCGAGACGTTCGACGAGAACGAACGTGGCGAACGGATGCAGAACTTCGGAGTCGAACTGGGGAGCGGCAGCGAATAGCGCGAGTGCGGTTCGATTCCCGAACGACGCTCACACTCGCTCTATCTCCTCGACGGTCCGCTCCGACGCCACGTTCCCCGTGTTCAGCGTCCCGGCGGGTTCGAACAGCAGGACCCGGGCCTCCTCTGTGGCGACGGGTCGGTGTTCGACGCCGGCGGGGACGACGCAGAGTTCGCCCTTCCCGAGGGTCACGTCCCCCTCGTCGCGGAGTTCGATGGTCAACGCCCCGTCCACGACGAGGAACAGTTCGTCCGCGTCGGCGTGGTGGTGCCAGTCGAACTCGCCGCGGAGTTTCGCGAGTTTGACGTGCTGGCCGTTGAGTTCGGCGGCGAGACGGGGCGACCAGTACTCCTCGATGGCCTCGAACGACTCCGCGAGGTTCACGATGTCCATGGTTCGTGGAGGGACGGCGACGGCTTAGTCCGTCCGCCCGAACCACTCAAAAGCAGTCGTCGAGCGTCCGTTCCTCCCGGATTCGCAAGAGTTCGGCCGTCGCCTCGCGGTCGAAGCGCATCGGGCGACGCCACCACGGCCCCTTCCCCGAGTCGCTGGAGAGGTCGGTGACGAGACGGTTGGCGTCGGTTCCCGCCTCGCGCCCCGAGAGGGGGACGGCGCGCTCGAACAGTTCCGACTCCTCGGGGTCGCCGAGGACCAGCACCCGGGCGTCGAACGGGTCGCGTTTGACGTGCGCGTTGCTGGCGAAGGGGGCGCGGTCGGCCTCGCGCATCGCCTCATAGTCCTCGCCGGTCACGGCGTCGCGGGCGAGACACATCCCCCCGACGAGGTAGGCACCCCAGCGCGGGGACTGCCAGTCGGCCGGGTCGCCGCACTGTGAGAGGGTGGCGTAGAAGAACAGCCAGTCGCCCTCGGTCAACTCCGAGATGGGGCGGGCCTTCACGCCGAAGTCGTCGCCGTAGGTGTAGCGCTCGCCGCCTGCCTCGGGGAACTCGGGGTCGAAGTGGACCGGCGTGTCGGCCACGCTACTCACGTCCGTCTCGAGGGGCAGGTCGCCGTACGTCGGGATGGGTTCGCGGGTCGGTTTCGCCTCCGGGATGGGGACGTACTCGAAGGTGCCGTCGGGGAACACCGGCCCGCGAAAGCCCGGTTCGTTCGTGTTCGCGCCGACGTTGACGGCGACGGCCTTCGGCCTCTCGTTCTTCTCGACACCCTCGCCGTCGGCGTCCTCGCTCGCCCCCGTCATCGCGGGACGAAGCGCAGCACTCGGTCGTCGCCGTCGTTCGGTCGCCCCCGCCCGTCGCGGTTGCTCGTCACCGCGTGGAGGTGGCCGTCCGGCCCGAGGAACGTCGTCCGGAGGCGACCGAAGCGGCCCTCGAAGAGGCGTTCGTCCTCGACCACCTCGCCGCCCTCGATGCGGGCGCGGTGGAGGTGTCGCCCAGCGAGCGTCCCGAAGAACAGGTCGCCGCGCCAGTCGGCGATGGGGCCGTCGTCGGGATAGAACACCGCCCCTCCGGGGGCGATGGTCGGGGTGTAGCTCGTGAGGGGGTCGACGAACGCCTCCCGGTCGCTCGGCCCGCGGACGACCGGCCAGCCATAGTTCCCGCCCGCCTCCAGCCGGTTTATCTCGTCGTCCGTGTCGGGGCCGTGTTCGGTGGCGTAGAGTTCGCCGTCGCGGACGGCCAGTCCCTGCGGGTTCCGGTGGCCGTAGGTGAACACGCCGCCGTCGAACGGGTTGTCCGGGTGGGGGTCGCCGTCGAGGGTGAGCCTGAGCACCTTCCCGTGGAGTCTCGTCGTGTCCTGTGCGTGATCCGCCTCGCGGGCGTCGCCCGTCGTGGCGTAGAGCGCCCCGTCCCAGACGAACAGTCGCCCGCCGTCGTGGACCGACGCGCCGGGGATGTCGTCGAAGACCGTCTCCGGCCGCCAGCCGTCGGTCACGTCGTGCCGACGGATCCGGTTGGCCCGCGACTGCCCGGCCGAGTACGTCTGGTAGGTGCAGGCGACGTCGGGGTCCTCGGGGTGGAAGACGAGGCCGAGGAGGCCGCCCTCGCCCCCGGTGCGCGTATCCGAGAACTCCGCAACCACCTCGCGTTCGCCGTCGACGATTCGGACGACGCGCCCCGGTCGCTCCGTGAGGTAGAGCGTCCCGTCGCGGTAGGCCGCCCCCCACGGCACTTCGAGGCCGGTGGCGACCGTCTCGGCGGCCACCGTCGACCCGTCGGCCGTCGTCGTGGGGGCCGTCCCGGTGGTTCCAGCAGTTCCATCGGTCCCCGTCGACCCGTCGGACCCGCCGATGCCGAGACACCCCGCGAGGCCGGCCGCGGTGGCGCCCGCGACGCTCGCGAGGTACGTCCGCCTGTCCATACCGGGACTAGTCCCGTGTGCGGAAAAGGGTGTCTCGCGCCCGCCAGCAAGCCTATGGCCACCGGTGCTAGTCCCACACGCAGTGACGACCAGTTCCCACGGCTCCGACCCCCCACGGGTCGGCCGCCGGGCGCTCCTCAGGTCGGGGGCTGTGCTCGCGGTCGCCCTGTCCGGGTGTCTGGGTGTCGACCTCGGCCTCGAACTCCCCGAGGACTCGCCGGTCCGCCTCCGCAAGCAGACCGTGACCACCCATCAGGTCCCCGCGGGCCTCCCGCTCGCCGTCCTCAGCGACGTGGGCGGCGTGTCCGTGGAGACGGCCGACCGCGACCGGGTGAAGGTGGTCGCGCGGGCCCGCGAGGAGGAACACGAGGACGCCGTCGACCGCATCGTGGTGAGCGAACAGACGAGGAAGGGCGTCTTCCGCCTCGAGGCGCGCTACCCCGTCCCCGAGTTCGAACCGCCGGCCGTCGACCTGCGGGTGGTTCTCCCGGCCGGCCAACCGCTGGTCCGCCTCGACGTGGACGAGGGGTTCGCCACCCTCGACGGGACGACCGGCGACACCGTCGTCAAGGTCGACCGCGGCGACATCACCGTCACCGACGCCGATGGCTTCCCCGACCTCGACACGTCGGACGGGGCCGTCCGCGTCCACGGCACCCGCGGGCTGGACCGCGTCGAGACCAAGGCGGGGGACGTGGCGGTCGACGTCCACGCCATCCGGCGCGACGTCGACATCGAGGCCGACGCGGGGAACGTCGTCGTCGCCCTCGACCCGGCCCTCCACGCCACCATCGACGTGCGGACAGTGACCGGTCGCATCGTCACCGAGGGCCTCGACTTGCTCGACAAGGAGGTGTCGGACACCCGCGTCGAGGGGCGACTCGGCGAGGGCGGGAGCCAGATAGAGGTCAAAGCGGGCGGGGACGTCACCGTCCGACGGTACGCCCCGACCCCGGCGAACCCACCCGACGGGGAGGGGACGGCCTCGTGATCGGGGCCGAGCGAGTCACGGCCTGACACCCCCACGGAAAGTACTTGTCCGTCGGAGTTCACCCAACGGAGGTATGCCCTCCAACGAGCGACCTGCCCGTCGCGCGGTCCTCCGCGCCGGCGCGGCGCTCTCATTGACGGCGCTCGCCGGCTGTACGACCGCACTGGGCCGGGCCGAGACCGACGAGTCGACCTCGACGCACACCGTCCCCGACGGGGCACGGCTGGTCGTCGAGAACCGGAACGGCGCGGTGACGGTCGAACGCGGCGACGGCGAGTCCCTCGTCCTCTCGACGACCAAGCGCACCCGGGCCGGGCGCGACCACCTCGACCGGGTCGAGGTGCGGACGCGGACCGACGGCGACCGGTTCGTCGTCGAACGCGTCGCCGTCGACGGGGCCGACGACGGCGAGGTCACGGTCGACGTGACCCTCGCGGTCCCCCCGGGAGTCCCCGTCGCCAGCGTCACCACGGCCAACGGCGCGGTGTCGCTCTCGGGGACGGCCGGCGACACCGACGTTCGGACCGAGAACGGCGCGGTCACCGCCGTCGACGTCGACGGCCGCCTCTCGCTTCGCACCAGCAACGGCCGCATCGAGGCGGCCGGCGTGCGTGGTTACCGTGACCTCCGGACCGAGAACGGCGAAATCGACGCGAGCGTCGCGTCGATGGCCGGCGACCTGGCCGTCGAGACGACCAACGGGCGCGTCTCGCTGGCGCTCGATCGAGCGCTCGACGCCCGCATCGACGCGTCGACGACCAACGGGCGGGTCACCGTCGAGGGACTGGCCCTCGCCGAGCACGAGGTGCGACGCGAGCGGGTGACGGGGCGACTCGGCGAGGGGACCCACGAACTCCGGGTCCGCACGACGAACGGGCCCGTCGACCTGCGGACACTCGAAGAAGAGCCGACCTGAACGGGAGGCGAGGGGACTCAGTCCTGGCCCGGGCTTTCGGGGAGGCCCGGCGGCGACAGCGTGCGCCCGAACTCGTCGAACACGTCGAGGTCGTCGGGGAGTTCGTAGGGAATCTCGCGTTCCGCCCGTCGGTCCACGTTCGCGCCCTCCAGCGGTTCGGCGACGCTCTCCCATCCCTCCTTGACGGCGATGCTCTTGGCGGGTGTCCCGGCCGCGACGTGGTGGGCGGGCACGTCCGCGCCGAGGGCGCTCTTCGCGGCGAGGATGGAGTTCTCGCCCATGCGGACGCCGGCCCTGACGAGCGTGTCGTAGGTGACGCGTACGTCGTCCTCGATGATGGTGTGGAAGTTCTGTACGGCGGTCTGGTCGTTCACGTCGTGGTCGTGCGTGAGGATGTGGGCGTTGTCGGAGATGGAGACGCGGTTCCCGATAGTGAGCTTCCCCCGGTCGTCGAGGTGGACGTCGTCGTGGATGACGGTGTTGTCCCCGACGGAGATGTTGTGACCGTAGGAGAAGGTGACGCCCTTGAAGATGCGGAGGTTCTCGCCGGCCTCCTCGAAGAGGTGGTTCGCGAGCATCTGCCGGAACCGGAGCGCGAAGGCGATGTTGTCGGCCATCGGTGTGGCGTCGAACTGCCGCCAGAGCCACTGGAGGTGCTTCGACCGGCGGAAGCGCTCCTCGTCCTTCTCGGCGTAGTACTCGGATTCGAGCGTGGAGTTACACGGGTCGTACCCCTGCAGGCGGACCCGTTCGGCCGGCGAGACGTCCCCGCCGTCCTGCCAGCGGTCGTAGGCCTCCCGGTCCCCGTAGAGGTCGACGAGGACGTCACGCACTACCTCGCAGGTGTCCTCCGGCCCCGACAGTCGTTCGTCGACCTCACTGATGAACGCCTCGAGGCCCTCCTCCGCCTCCGGCGGGAGTGAGACGTGCCGTTTAGTCATGGCCGTCGTTGGCCCGGCCCGGCCATAGGAGTTTCCGTTGTGCCGGTTTCTGCAGGGAGCGCCGACCCCTCAGGCCCCGTCCGCTCGCCCGTCGACGGGGACGGCGGTCCGGAGGACACCCCCCTGCTCGGGGGTCCGATTCGAGAAGTTACAGACGAACGCCGTCAGCGGATCCGTCGGGTCGAACACCACCTCGGAGGGGAACGACAGCGGCCCACCCTCCACGACGGTCGTGAGTGACCCCGCCTCGACGCGCGCGATGCGGTTCTGGGAGTTGAGCGCGACGTACAGGTCCGCCCCCCGGGCGGTGAGGCCGTCCGCGCCGAACACCTCGGGTCCCTCCACGTACACCTCGGCCTCGCCGGCGCTCCCGTCGCACGCGACGGGGACCCGGACGATACGCCCCGCCGTGTCGGTGACGCGCGTGACGTTCACGAAGACGTCCCCGCGGACGGCGGCGATGCCGTTCGCGCCGAAACTCGGCGTGTCGAGCAGGTCGCCGTCGAGCCACACCGAGGGACCACAGGCGTCGTCGTCCCCCGTCTCGTCGTCCTCCGACGCCTCGTCCCCGCCCTCGTTCTCCGCACCGTCCTCGCCCCCGTCGACGCCCTCGCCCCCGTCGACGCCCTCGTCCCCGTTTGACTCGCCCGACTCGGCCAGCAACGCGAGTGGCACCTCGTACACCACGCCGCCGAACGACTCCGTGACGAGCAGTCTGGACCCGACGGCGGCGAGGTCGTTGACGAACCCCTGCTCGTCCGGCCCGACGAGCGTCACCAGTTCGCGCGGTTCCGCGTCCGCCTCGCGGAGGTCCAGCGCGTAGACGCCGCCCGTCTCGCCGTTGACCGCGGTGTAGAGGACGCCGTCGTCGACGAGGACGCCCGCCACGCCGCCGGGGTACTCCGCGACGAGGTGGGTGTCATCGACGGTCAGGTCCGTCTCGCCCGTTCCGTCGACGGGGAGGCGGCGGACGCTCCCGCCCGTGATGCCGATGTACAGGTCGCCGTTCTAGTCGAACGCGACGTTTTCCGGGACGGGGTCGGTCACGGAGACGACTCGCTCGACGTGTTCGGCGGCCGTCGCGGCCCCCGTTGCGCTGGTGCCGACCAGCGTGCCGAGGACGCCCGCACCCGTCGCACCGAGGAACAGCCGTCGTGAGAGTTCCATACGTCCCGAAGGGTCGCAGCGACGATAACGCTGCAGACACCGGTGGACGAGACGCCGGACCGAGCCTTCCCGTCAGTCGTATCTGGTGACGGGTCGGTCGATGTCGGCTCGTCGTCCGTCTTCCGGGTGTCGGCTTCCGCGAGAACTCATCAGGTGGGCGACGGGAGGGAGTCCGCGAGGAGGACGGCGAGGAGCGCTGACCGCAACCGCGTCCGATAAGTGGATGTGACCGCAAGGTGAGGTATGCACTACCGTACGCTCGGCGATTCGGGAGTCGAGGTCTCCGAAGTTGGCTTCGGCGCGTGGGTCGTCGGCACGGACTGGTGGGGTGACCGGAGCGAAGAACAGGCCATCGAGATGGTCAGACACGCCCTCGACCGGGGCATCACGTACTTCGACACAGGCGACGTCTACGGCCACGGTCGCTCCGAGGAACTCGTCGGCGAGGCACTCGCGGACGTCCGCGACGAGGTGACCATCGGCACCAAGGTCGGCTACGACTTCTACAACAACCCGCAGGCGGGTCACGGCGAACTCCCGAAGGAGATGGACCCCGAGTACCTCCGGGAGGCCCTCGATACGTCCCTGGAGCGCCTCGGGACGGACTACGTCGACCTGCTCCAGTTGCACAACGCCAACGTCGGCGAGGTCACGCCCGAGGTCCTCGACCTCCTCGACGAGTGGCGCGAGGAGGGGAAGGTGGACGCCATCGGGTGGGCGCTCGGTCCCTCCATCGGGTGGCTGGCGGAGGGCGAGGCCGCCGCCGACCACGACTTCGACGCCGTCCAGACGGTGTTCAACCTCTTCGAGCAGACGCCCGGCCGCCACTTCATCGACCACATCCGCGAGATGGGCGCGAACACGAGCGTCATCGCGCGCGTCCCGCACTCCTCGGGCCTGCTGAACGAGCAGGTCCGCCCGGACACCGAACTGGAGGAGGGCGACCACCGCGCCTACCGGCCCGACGCGTGGTACGAGACGGGCTGGGAGAAGATAGAGAACCTGCGGTTCCTCGAACGCGACGGCCAGCGCACGATGGGGCAGGCCGCCATCCAGTGGCTCCTGAGCCACGACGAGGTGGCGAGCGTCACGCCCACCTTCCGCACCCGCGAGGACATCGACGAGTGGGCCGCCGCCAGCGAAACGCCGCCGCTCTCGCCCGCCGAGGTCGACCGCGTGGAGGACCTCCGCGCGGAGAACTTCGGCGTCACCGACGACGACGGGATGGACAGCCTCCGGTCCTCGGTCGAGGGCGAGGACCTCGAAGGGACCGGCAAGCAGTGGGCCGGTCGCTGAACGCGAACTGACGGTTCGACTCGATTACTCCCGTTCGACGCCGAATGCGCCGACCGGCGGGACCAGCGCGGCCACTAGCCAACCAATCAGACAGAGGAGCGTAGACGGCGACGACCGGGGCGGGGTCCGCGGGGAGGCCGGACACACCTCCGGATCGGAGGGGACTGCTGTAGCGCTCCTGTCGCCTACGGCCACGGGTCGCCCGGTCCCGTGTGGTCCTCGTCGCGGGCGAACGGCGAGTTCGCCGTCGCCAGCAGGCGCGGCGACTCGTTGCTCTCGACGAGGGTACAGGCGTCCTCGCGGGTCAGACCGGACTCGAAGTCCACGACGCCCGAGGGTGGCCACACCGAGATGCGGTCGAACCCCCCGCCCGCCGCCCGCAGGAACACGTCCGCCGCGCCGTCCTGCACCACGAGACAGAGCGACCCGCGCGTCGCCCGGAGCGCCTCGACCAGCGTGCGGGCGTCGACCGACGCCAACTCGCCGCCCTGCGCTGCCTCCCAGACGATACGGCAGGGCTGGCTGTCGGAATACGAGAGGAGTAGCCGGCGGACCGCCTCGTCGTTCATGCAGTGTGGTAACACGCTTGGAGAATCCATAAATCGTCTGGTCGGCCCACCCGGATACTTGGCCGGGGGCGGGCCACCCCTCGTATGGAACGACGACGCGTCTCGTCGGGAACCGAGTTGGAGTCGCAAGTGGGCTACTCGCGGGCCGTCCGCGTCGGAGAGCGGGTGCTCGTCTCGGGGACGACGACGGCGACCCGCTGGACGCCGGGCCGCACGGACAGACCGAACGCGCCCTCGAACTGGTCGGGCGGGCGCTCCGGGAGGCGGGCGCGGGACTGGGCGACGTGGTCCGGACCCGCATCTACGTCACCGACATCGACGACTGGGAGGCCGTCGGGCGCGCCCACGGCGAGGCGTTCGGCGACGTGCGCCCGGCGGCGACGATGGTGGAGGTGAGCGCGCTCGTGGACCCGGCGCTGTGCGTCGAGGTGGAGGCGGAGGCGGTGCTGGGGGAGTAGGAGATCGAAAACCGCGGTCGGACCCTAGAGTTCGTCGAGTTTGCGGAGTAACTGCCCCCGGTACTGTTCGTCGCTGCGCATCCCCTTCATCTCGATGACGTTGCGTTCGAGTTTGTCGAGGGCGACGCGGAAGCCCGACTCGGCGCCGTAGCCCTCGCCGGACCCGGCGACCTGTCCCCGGTTCGTGCGCAGGCGAATCTGGCACTGGATGAGGGGCGTCCCGCGGAGCTTCTCGCGGTGTTTCTGGAACCGCACGTGGGCGTGCTGGACCGACATCTGCTGGTACTTCTGGACGACCTGTTCGATGCTCTGGCGGATGTCGTCGCGCGTGATGGTGTCCAGCAGGTCGATGTTCGTTATCTGGACGTCCATGTGTTCCTCCTCCGTGTAGCTCAGCGCGCGGAGGATGTCCGTCTTGGTGAGGATGCCCGCGGGCATCGAGTCGTCGTACTCGGGCGTGACGACGAGGCCGGAGTAGCCGTACTCGAACATGAGTTCGACCGCCTCGTCGACGGTGTCCTCCAGGTCGATGGTGACGACGGGACTCGACATCTCGTCGTACACCGGCAGGTCGAGGATGCGGTCGATGTCGCCCGCGCGGTCACCCTCGGTGGCCTTCGACATGGTGCGGACGGCCACGTCCACGATGTCGTGGGTGGTGACCATCCCCGAGAGCCGTCCGTCCTCGTTGACGACCGGCAGGCGAGAGATACCGTTCTCCCGCAGAAGGTTGATGGCCCGCCCGATGTGGGTGTCCTCGGTGACGGTGACGATGTTGTCGGTGTAGATCTGTTCGACGGTCAGCACGTCGAGGTTGTCGACGACGGCGTCGAGGATGGCGTCGGCGGTGACGATACCCCAGAGGCCGTCGCCCTCGAACACCGGCGCGACTTTGGTTCCGCCCTCGACCAGCATCCGGGCGACGTCGCGGATGTCGGCGGTCCGTTCGACCTTGGGGGCCGCCTTCACCATCGCACCCGCCTTGGTGTCGTCTTCCACGTGCGACTGGAGGAGTTGTTGCTGGGTGATGACGCCGGTGTAGCCCCCATCGTTCGTGACGATGACTCCTCTCGGGTTCTCGTGTTCGAAGATAGAACGGACCTTCGAGAGGCGTTCGTCGGCGTCGACCTCGACGTACTCTCGGGTCGCGATGTCTGCGATGTCCATGGGTCTCTCCTCCCGTAGTTCCACACCGGAGACTATGAAGGTTGGCGACGGCTAGCACGGCTTCGGCGGGTCAGTTCGCACGGCCGACAGGAAACACTGATACGGCGCTGTTCGATAGGTAGGGTAGCAGGAATGTCGACTTACGAGCCGTTCGACCCGGCGGTCGAGGTCCACGGGCGGACGATACTGGCGGTGGCGAACGAGGCACTCGCGCAGTTCGCCGAGGAGTACCGCGAGCGTGCGCTGTCGACGCTCGCGGCCCGCGGTATCGAGAACCCGGACCCGGAGGCGTGGTACCCGCAGACCGACTGGCTCGCGGTGTTCGAGCGCCTGACCGAGACGCTCGAACCCCACGTCCTCGACCGACTGGGCGAGCAGATACCGGCCGTCGCCGACTGGCCGGACGACGCGGCCGACTCGGTCGAGGCGGGCCTGCGCTCCATCGACGAGGCCTACCGCCGCAACCACCGGGGCGGCGACATCGGCTCCTACGCCTTCGAGTCCACCGGCGAGCGGGCGGGGACCGTCACCGCTCGGACCCCCTACCCCTGCGTGTTCGACCGGGGTATCGTGCGGGCCGTCGCGCGCCGCTCCGCCCCCGTCGACTCGTTCGTGCTGGTCGAAGAACGCGGCGACGGACCCTGCCGGCGGACCGGCGGCGACCACTGCACGTACAGCGTCACCTGGTGAGCGGGGACGGCGGCGTCAGTCCGGTCGGTCCGGCGGGTCGTCGGCGTGCGCGGACAGGAGTTCGACGAGTTCCTCGAGCGAGAACTGCGACATGAGGTCGAACAGCGTGCGGACCTCCTCGTAGCGCTCTCGGAGCGCCCTGACCTGCGCCAGCGTCGGCGAGTCCTCGCCGAGGCGGTCCTCGGCGCGGCGGAGCGTCCGGGTCGTGGCGTCCATCTCCCGGCGGGCGAACTGGTGGTAGACATCCTGGACGACGAACCAGAGGTCCGTGCGCGCCTCGAAGTTGACGCGACGGCCCTCCCCCGAGCGCCGGCGGACGAGGCCGACCCGGTCCAGTTGACGGGTGACGGTGCTGATGGTGGACTTCGCGTAGCCCGTCCGCTCGACGAGTTCGCCGATGGAGAGCGGTTCGTCCGCGAAGTAGAGCACGCCGTAGACGCGGCCGCCGCTCCTGTTGAGTCCGTACATCTCGGCGGCGCGTTCCAGTGCCTCGACGGCCTCCTCTCGTATCTCGGCTTCGTCTGTCATTGGAGTCGGAGACGGTGAACCGTGTCGCTGACCGGACGGTTCGAGGAGAAACAGTTAAATCGTTTGGTCCGAACGTTCGGAACGGACCGAACGACCGGAACGATTCGGTCCCCGGGGAGTGCGAACCACCGTCGGTCGCCTCCCTGTCCCGCTTCGGCCCTCCCCCGCACGCCGACGGCCCGTCGCGGGCCCGCCGCAGACCGCGACCGTCGCGCGCTCCCCCCGACGGGCGACGGTCGACCCACGCCGGCGGCAGGCCTATCCACGTCCCGCTCACAGGTGGTGCATGGACCCCTCGGTTCCCGTGGACATCGGCGTCTTCGGCCCCTACACCTACCTCGTGACCGAGGTGCTCTGGGCGGGTGTCGCCCTCGCCCTCCTCGCGTACTCGGGGGCGTGGCGCGCGGCCGCCCGCACGACGCTCGTCCTCTACCCCTTCGCGTACGTCTGGGACTGGTACACGCTGACGGTGGGCGTCTTCGCCATCCCCCTGCGGACGGGGGTGGACCTGCTCGGCATCCCCATCGAGGAGCACGTCTTCATGCTCCTGATTCCGACGATGGTCGTGGCGACCCACGAGAGTCTCGGGAAGAAGTTCGGCGAGGCCGGCGGGTCGAGGCACCGACCCGAGTAGCCCGGTCAGTCGTCCGTCGCGGCGTCGCTCCGGTGGGCCTCGGCGTCCGCGAGCGTTCGGTCGGCGTCGGTCAGGCGGAGGACGCTGCTGACGAGGCCGGCGTGGGCGAATCCGAGCGGGAAGTTCCCGCGGTGTTCGCCGGAGAGCGGGTCGATCTCCTCGGCGAAGAGGTCGAGCGACGACGACCGGTCGAGAATCGCCGAGAGCGTCTCGCGGGCCGCCGCCACGCGCCCGGCGCGCGCGAGGGCATCGACCAGCCAGAACGTACAGAGGACGAACGCGTGGTCCTCGCCGGAGAGGCCGTCCGGGCCCTCGTAGCGCTGGACGAGGCCCTCGCCGACGACGAGTCGGTCGAGCACCGCGTCGATGGTCCCCTGAACCCGCTCGTCGTCGGCGGGGAGGAACCCGACCTGCGGGATGCGGAGGCAGGCGGCGTCGAGGGCGTCCGTCGCCTCGAACGACCGGACGAAGCTGTTCAGCTCCTCGTTGAACCCCTCGCTGAGCACTCGCTCCTTGATGGCGGCGCGCGTCTCGTGCCAGTGGTCGGGCGGCGTCACGCCGACGGCCTCCGCGACGGCGATGCCGCGGTCGACCGTCGCCCAGCACATCACCTGCGAGTGGACGAAGTGCTCGGGCGTCGAGCGCACCTCCCAGATGCCGTAGTCCGGTTCGGTCCACATCGCACAGACGTGTTCGACGACCTCGTGGACGGCACTCCACTCCTCGGGCGTGAGCGCGACCCCCCGGTCGACGAGTTCGTCGACGGTCAACAGCAGTTCGCCGTAGATGTCGAGCTGGCGCTGGTCGCGCGCGCCGTTCCCGATTCTGACCGGGCGGGAGTCGCGGTAGCCCGCGAGGTGGTCGAGTTCGACCTCCTCGGTGCCGTCGGCCTCCCCGAGGTCGTACAGGGGGCGAAACAGCATGTCCTCGCGCTCGGGGCCGTGCTCGCGCAGGTGGTCGAGCCACCACTGGACGTTGGCGTGGGCCACCTCGGTGTACCCCAGTCGGGCCAGCGCCCGCGAACAGATGGAGGCGTCGCGCAGCCAGTGGAAGCGGTAATCCCAGTTGCGGACGCCGCCGACGTCCTCCGGGAGCGAGGTGGTCGGAGCCGCGGCGATGGCGCCCGTCGTCCGGTCGGCCAGCAGGCGGAGGGTCAGCGCCGACCGGACGACGACGTCGCGGTGGTCCCCGAGGCCGTCGACACGGCCCGACCGGGCCCACTCGCGCCACTCGGCGACGGTCCGTGCGAGGGCGCGCTCGCCGACCGCACCCGACACCGACTCCGGGGCGTCGCCGGGGACGAGGACGAACCAGCACGACTCCCCGGCGGAGAGCCGAACCGACCCGGTCGCGTCGGCGCCGTCCGTCGTCAGGTCGGCGTCGGTCAGGAGGGTGAGCGTCTCCCCCTCCCCGGTCGCCCGGTACCCGCCCTCGCAGTCGGTGACCGTCGTCTCGGAGCGGGCGTAGTCGAACCGCGGGTGGAAGCCCACGTCGAGCGTCACCTCCCCCGACTCGCACGTCGCCCGCCGGAAGAACGCGCCGTCGGGCCCGTCGAGGGGTTCGGCGTCCCCACCTTCCGCGTCGTGGGCGGGCATGAAGTCGGTGAGGGTCGCCTCGCCGTCCGGTGTCTCGAACGTCGTCCGGAGGACGGCCGTGTCCGGGAGGTAGTCGTGGCGCGCTTCGAAGTCGCCGATGGGCCGGACGTCGAACCCACCGCCGGTCTCCGGGTCGAGCAGTCGTGCGAAGACACTCCCCGACGCCAGGTGGGGGAGGCAGAACCAGTCGACACTGCCGTCGGGACCGACGAGCGCACACGTCTCTCGGTTGCCGACGACGCCGTAGGACTCGAGAGGCCGATACTCCATTACATCGTCGTAGGACGGTCACGGGGATAGTAATGGCACGCATATGCCGTCGTCGCGCACATCCGTCCCCGAACGTCGCAGACCGCCCGTTCGTGGGTCACGGCCGCCCAGTCGCCGATTAGCTGGAGGTTAAGCGGCTCCGAACCGGGGACCGCGAGGGCCGACCGGGCAGGCGTTCGCCTGCCGCCCGAAGGACCTCCCCGCGGCCGCGGACCTGCCAACCGGACGACGCGAATCCTTTTCCCCCTCACCCCGTACCATCGAAGCGATGGAGGCCGACGACCCCGTCGAACCGCCCGCGGCCTTTCGCGACCGGGCGAACGTCGCGACGGACGTCCGCGAGCGTTTCGCGACGGCGTGGCCCGAGGCGTGGGACGCCGCCGGCGACCTGCTCGACTGGTTCGAGCCCTACGACGCGGTCCTCGACTGGGACGGCGAGGGGCCGCCCTTCCGCTGGTTCGCGGGCGGGCGACTCAACGCCAGCCACGAGTGTCTCGACCGACACCTCGCCGAGCGGAAGAACCGCCTCGCGCTCCGCTGGGAGGGGCGACTCGGCGAGACGCGCGCGTACACCTACCTCGACCTCCACCGGGAGGTGAACGCCTTCGCCGCCGCCCTGCGCGAACTGGGCGTCGAGGCCGACGACGTCGTGACGCTGTACATGCCCGTCGTCCCCGAACTCGTCGTGGCGATGCTCGCGTGCGCCCGCCTCGGCGCGCCGCACAACGTCGTCTTCGCCGGCTTCTCGGCGGACGCGCTCACCACCCGGATGGAGCGGGCCGACTCCGCGTTCCTCGTCACCTGCGACGGCTACTACCGCCGGGGAGACGCCATGAACCAGAAGCGCCGGGCCGACCGGGCGCGGATGGCACTCGACTACGACCTGCGGGCGACGGTGGTCGTCGAACGACTTGGCGGGGCGCGCCTCGGTCCCGACCAGCACGACTACGACGCGCTCGTGGAGCGACACGCGGGCGCGACGGTCGACCCGGTCCCCCGCGACGCCGGGGACACCCTCTTCCAGATGTACACCTCCGGAACGACGGGCACGCCGAAGTCCGTCGCCCACACGACGGGCGGCTACCTCGCGCACGTCGCGTGGACGAGTCGGGCGGTGCTGGACGTCAAACCGGAGGACACCTACTGGTGTACCGCGGACATCGGCTGGATTACGGGCCACTCCTACGTCGTCTACGGCCCCCTCGCGCTGGGGACGACGACGGTGCTGTACGAGGGGACCCCCGACCACCCCGAGCGCGACCGGGTGTGGGAGATCGTCGAGCGCAACGCCGTCGACACCTTCTACACCGCGCCGACGGCCATCCGCTCGTTCGTGAAGTGGGGCGAACAGCACCCCGAGGCCCACGACCTCTCCAGCCTCCGCCTCCTCGGGACGGTCGGCGAACCCATCGACCCGAGCGCGTGGCGCTGGTACCACGAGCACATCGGCGGCGGGGAGTGCCCCGTCGTCGACACGTGGTGGCAGACCGAGACGGGGGCCATCCTCGTCTCGACGCTCCCCGGCGTCGACGCGATGAAACCGGGGAGTGCGGGGCCGCCCCTCCCGGGTATCGACGCCGCCGTCCTCCGTCCGGACGGCTCCGAGTGCGACCCCGGCGAGACGGGTCTGCTCGCCATCCGGTCGCCGTGGCCGGGGATGCCACGCGAACTCGCCCACGCGACCGACTGGGGGCGGGCCGCCGCGGGCGAGGAGTGGTGCTACCTCGCGGGCGACGAGGCCGTCGCCGACGAGGACGGCTACATCACCGTCCTCGGGCGGGCCGACGACGTCATCAACGTCTCCGGGCGGCGCGTCGGCACCGCCGAGGTGGAGAGCGCCGTCGTCGCCGTCGAGGGCGTCGCGGAGGCGGCGGTCATCGGCGTCGACCACCCCACCCGCGGCACCGCCGTCCACGCCTACGTCAGCCCCGAGGTCGACCGGGCGGCGGACGACTCCCTCCGCGAGTCGGTCCTCGCGGCCGTCGAGGCGGCCATCGGCCCGCTGGCGAGTCCCGAGCAGGTCGTCTTCACGCCCGAACTGCCCAAGACGCGGTCGGGCAAGATCATGCGCCGACTGCTGGAGGCCGTCGCCAACGGCGAGGAGTACGGCGACACGAGCGCCCTGCGCAACCCCGAGGTGGTCGGCGAACTCGAGGTCCGCCGCGAGGGCGTTTCGGACGAATAGAATCTTCCGAAACCGTTCCCCCGCGTTCGACGCGACTGCCGGCGCGAACACCCCGCACCGAATCCATCAGGGGGAACACCTATTTCGGAGAGTCGAATAGACGCGAAACGCGATGACCGACCTCGCGGCGTTCCTCTGTGCGGGCGGGTACGACCGCCTCCGGCGGGCCACGGGGACCCACCGGAGCGACCTCGTCGTCCGCCTCTGCGGGGAGGCCGGACTGCGCCCGAGCGAGGTCGTATCGGTGCGACCCGACGACGTCGTCACCGACGGCGACGCCCGCTTCCTCCGCCTCGACGACCGCGAGGCGTTCCTCCCCGCGGGCGTGGCCCACGACCTCCGGAAGTTCGCCGAGTCGGTCGGCGACGGCCCCCTCGTCGACGTCTCCGAGCGTCGCGTCCAGATGCTCGTCCGCGAGGCGGGCGACCGGGCCGCCGACCGGACCAGCGACGCCCGCTTTCGCGAGGTGTCGACGCGCGATCTGCGGGCCGCCCACGCCCGCCGCCTCCTCCACGACGGCGTCCCCCCGCAGGTAGTGCTCCGGGTGACGGCCTACGACCGACTGGCCGCTCTCAACGGCCACCTCCCGACGCCGGACCGCGAACGGGTCGCCGCCGCCCTGACAGGCGGGGAGGCGACGCCCGACGACCCGCCCGCCCGCCTCCGCCGGACGGTGAGCGTCGCGGCGGACGTGGGGGAGGCGCTGGCGGCGGCCACCACCGCCGCGGACATCCGCGAGACGGTCTGCACCCGACTCGCGGGGACCGACGGCTACCGATTCGCGTGGGTGGCGGAGGCGACCGGCGACGGCCTCGTCGCCGCCGCTCGCGCCGGTGTCGGGGGCGACGCGGTCGAGCGGACGCTGGCGGACCCCGACGACCTCGTCGCCGCCGCCCTCGACGACCGGGAGGTGCGCTCCGGCACCACCGAGAACGGGACGCTCGTCGCCATCCCTCTCGTCGGCGGGGAGACGACCCGCGGGGTCCTCGGTATCGGCGTCGCACCCGAGGCGGTGGAGGGGGCCGAACTGGACCTGCTGGGGGCGCTCGGCGCGCAGGTGGGCCACGCGCTGGCCGCCGTCGAGCGCAAACGACGACTGCTCGCCGACACGACGACGGAACTGACGTTCGCGGTCGGACGTGAGACGGCCCCGCTCCCGTCGCTGGCGGCGGCGCTGGAGTGCACCGCCGAACTGGTCGGCGTCGTCCCGTCCGAGGAGGGTCTGCTGTGTTACGTCGCCGTCGGCGGTGTCACCCCCGACGCGGCCCTCGACTACCTGGGCGGGACGGACGCCGTCGCGGACGCCCGGTTCGTCGGCGACGACGAGTCCGGCGTCCTCCTCGAGGTGACACTCCGGAACTCCCCGGCACGGACGCTCGCCGACGCCGAGGGGCGCGTCAGGACCTACGAGGCCGACGACCGGGGCGGGCGACTGGTCGGGGAGGTGTCGACGGACGTCGACGTCCGCCGGGTCGTCGAGCGCGTCACCGACGCGTTCCCCGAAATCACGCTGGAGGCGAAACGGGACGTCGACCGGGCCGGGCGGACCGACACGCGGGTCCGGGAGACGCTGACCGACGAGTTGACCGAGCGACAGGCGGCGGCGCTCCGGTCGGCGTACTTCGGGGGGTACTTCGAGTGGCCGCGGGACTCGACGGCCGAGGAACTGGCTGACTCGCTCGGCGTCTCCTCGCCGACGCTCCACAACCACCTGCGGACCGCCCAGCAGAAACTGTTCCGCGCGCTCCTCGACGACACCTAACTGTCTAGCCCGGCGACGTTGGGTGAAACTCCTCCACGCGGGGAGCTATCCCGCGCGAGGAGTCAGGATTCCGTTCGGAGACGCCACGAGTCGTCGGCGAACTCCGGGTTCGGGGGGGTCCGCGGTACGCGTTGTGATAGCTAGGTCGACAGTTTATATAGCCCACGTCGTGACGTGTGTGCAACCATGTCGGAGGAGGAAGTAGAACTGGAAGCGCGACTGGCCGAACAGGACGAGTTCGAGCCACCTGCGTCGTTCGTCGAACAGGCGAACGTCTCTGACCCCGGACTCTACGAGGAGTTCGGGGAGAACTGGCCGGAGTGCTGGGAACACGCCGCGGACCTGCTGGAGTGGTCCGACGGCTACGACCAGGTGCTCGACGACTCGAACCCGCCGTTCTACGAGTGGTTCACGGGCGGCGAACTGAACGCCTCGGCGAACTGCGTCGACCGCCACCTCGACGAACGCGGCGACGAGGTCGCAATCGAGTGGGTCGGCGAACTGGGCGAGACACGGACGTACACCTACGAGGACCTCCACGAGGAGGTCAACGCGTTCGCCGCGTCGCTCCGTGACCTCGGCGTCGAGGAGGACGACGTCGTCACGATGTACATGCCGATGGTGCCGGAACTCCCCATCGCCATGCTCGCGTGCGCCCGCATCGGCGCGCCCCACTCGGTGGTGTTCGCGGGCTTCTCGGCGGACGCACTCGCCACGCGGATGAACGGCGCGGACTCGGAGTTCCTCGTCACCTGCGACGGCTACTACCGCCGCGGGGAACCCCTCGAACACAAGTCCAAGAGCGACGAGGGCGTCTCCGGCGTCGACCACGACGTGACGAGCGTCGTCGTGGACCGCCTCGGCGACGACTACGACCACCCGACCATCGAGGGCGACCACGACTACGACTCGCTGGTGGCCGACCACGCCGGCGAGACGGTCGAACCGGTACCCAGAGACGCGGAGGACATGCTGTTTCTCATGTACACCTCGGGGACCACCGGCCAGCCCAAGGGTGTCAAACACACCACCGGAGGGTACCTCTCGTGGGCCGCGTGGACGAGTCAGGCGGTGCTCGACGTCAAGCCCGAGGACACCTACTGGTGTTCGGCCGACATCGGCTGGATTACCGGGCACTCCTACATCGTCTACGGGCCGCTGGCGCTCGGCACCACGACGGTCATGTACGAGGGGACGCCGGACTACCCCGACAAGGACCGCCTCTGGGAGATTATCGACGACTACGACGTCACCCAGTTGTACACCGCGCCGACGGCCATCCGGTCGTTCATGAAGTGGGGCAAGGAGTACCCCGAGAAACACGACCTGTCCTCGCTCCGCCTACTGGGCACCGTCGGCGAACCCATCAACCCGCGGGCGTGGAAGTGGTACTACAAGCACATCGGCGGCGAGGACTGCCCCGTCGTCGACACGTGGTGGCAGACCGAGACGGGCGGGATGATGGTCACCACGCTCCCCGGCGTCGGGAACATGAAACCCGGCAGCGCGGGACCGCCCCTGCCCGGCCTCGACGTACAGATAGTGGACACGAAAGGCGAGCAGGTCGAGGCGGGCCGCGCGGGCTACCTCACCGTCCAGAAGCCGTGGCCCGGGATGCTCCGCACGCTGTACAAGAACGACGAGCGGTTCATCGAGGAGTACTGGGCGGAGTACTCCGACACCGACTCGGACGACCCGGACGACTGGGTCTACTTCCCGGAGGACGGCGCGAAGATAGACGACGACGGCTACATCACCGTCCTCGGGCGGGTCGACGACGTCATCAACGTCTCCGGCCACCGACTGGGGACGATGGAGATCGAGAGCGCCATCGTCGGCGTCGAGGGCGTCGCGGAGGCCGCCGTCGTCGGCGGGACACACGACATCAAGGGCGAGGCGGTGTACGCCTACGTCATCACCGAGGACGGTTACGAGGGCGACGACGACATGCGCGAGCGAATCGTCGCGGGCGTCGAGGACGCAATCGGTCCCATCGCCCGCCCCGAACAGGTGGTGTTCACCGAGGAACTCCCGAAGACGCGGTCGGGCAAGATCATGCGCCGACTGCTGGAGGACATCGCCAACGGCGAGGAACTCGGCAACACGAGCACGCTGCGTAACCCCGACGTCGTCACCGAAATCGAGCGGAAGGTCAAGGGCGACTGACCGCGGTACAGCGTTCTCAGAACTCACACCACACGACACCAGAACACGACACGATTCATGACAGACACAGACACGCAACGGTCCGACGAGCCACAGGTCCGGTCCGACGGCGGGCGGGACGGGTCGGTCGACTACCTGAACAGCGAAGTCAACATCTTCAAACCCAGCACGCCGTTCATGCGCGACCACCTCCGGGTGGTCTGGGCGATGTTCGCCGCGTGGGCGCTCATCGTCTTCGGGCCGGTGACGGCGACGTATCTCGCCACCGACCTCATGACGAGCGTCACCGTCATCGGGTTCCCGCTGCACTACCTGCTGACGGCCATCGGGGCGCCGCTCGGCGCACTCGTCCTCTCGCTGGTGTATGCCCGCAAGCGCGACGCCCTCGACGAGAAGTACGGCGTCGACCACTCGGCTACCCGGCAGTCCACCGAGGGGACACCCGCCGCCGACGGGGGTGTCGAGAAATGACGGCGACGGCGGCGCTCGCACCCGCACAGCTCCTGCCGGACGCGCTGAACGCCTCGTTCAAGCTCGTCCCCTCGATAATGGTGACGGCGATGCTCGCGCTGTTCCTCGCCATCGGCTACGTGTTCCGCGTGGCCGACACCGAGGGCCTGTGGGTCGCCGGCCGCTCCATCGGGAACCTCGAGAACGGGATGGCCATCGGCGCCAACTGGATGTCCGCCGCCTCCTACCTCGGGATGGCCGCGCTCATCGCCCTCTCGGGGTACTACGGGCTGGCGTTCGTCGTCGGCTGGTCGACGGGCTACTTCATCCTGCTCATCTTCCTCGCCGCCCAGATGCGCCGATTCGGGAAGTACACCGCGCCGGACTTCGTCGGCGACCGCTTCAACTCCGACACCGCGCGCGCCATCGCGGCGCTGACCACCATCCTCATCGGCTTCGTCTACTCCGTCGGGCAGGCCCGCGGGATGGGGCTGGTCGGCATCTACGTCTTCGGCGGTGACTACACCACCATGGTCATCCTGATGATGGCCATCACGGTCGGCTATCTCGCCCTGTCGGGGATGCTCGGCGCGACGAAGAACATGGCCGTCCAGTACGTCATCCTCATCGTCGCGTTCCTCGCCGGCCTCTACGTCGTCGGCTACGTCGGGGGCTACTCGACGGTGCTCCCGCAGATAGAGTACGGCGCGATGCTCGACCAGTTGAGCAGCGAGTTCACGGAGCCGTTCATCAGCGGCGGGTTCTACCTCTGGCTGGCGACGGCGTTCTCGCTCATCGTCGGGACCTGCGGCCTGCCGCACGTCCTCGTGCGCTTCTACACCGTCGAGTCCGAGCGGACCGCCCGCTGGTCGACGGTGTGGGGCCTCTTCTTCATCTGCCTGCTCTACCTCTCCGCGCCGGCGTTCGCGGCGTTCGGTACCGACCTCTACGCGCAGGCCATCGGCGACCCCTACGGGACGCCCGGCATGACCGGCGCGGAGGGCGACGTCATCGTCGTCCTCGCGGCGCAGCTGGCGAACCTCCCCGAGTGGTTCGTCGGTCTCGTCGCCGCCGGCGGCATCGCGGCGGCCATCGCGACCACCGCGGGCCTGTTCATCGCCGCCTCCTCGGCCGCGGCCCACGACATCTACACGAGCATCATCAACCCCGAGGCGACCCAGCGCCAGCAGCTGCTGGTCGGCCGTGCCACCATCGTCGTGCTCGGCGCCCTCGTCACCGTGACGGCGCTCGACCCGCCGGCACTCGTCGGCGAACTCGTCGCCTACGCGTTCTCGCTGGCGGGACTCGTCCTGTTCCCGATGTTCTTCCTCGGCCTCTGGTGGGAGAACACCAACCGGCAGGGCGCGCTGGCGGGCATGACCACGGGCCTGTTCATCTGGTTTGCGGCCATCACCAACCAGGTGCTCCCCGCCTACATCGGCGCGCTCGACGCCATGACCGGCGAGAGCGGGGCCATCGTCCCCGTCTTCGCGGACGTGTTCCCGGCCATCGGGGCCGCGCTCGCGGGCACGCCCATCGTCTTCGCGGTCACCATCGCCGTCTCGCTGGCCACCGACGAACCGCCGGAACGCATCAAGCGCATCGTCCGGCAGTGTCACAGCCCCGAACCGATGGGACAACAGCAGTCCGCCGAGGAGGTCGTCGCCAACAAGACCGGCGAGAGCGGAACCACCGCCGACGACTGACCATGTACGAACGCATCCTCGTTCCCACGGACGGTAGCAAGACCGCCGAGGTCGCCATCGACCACGCGCTCGACCTCGCGGAGCGCTACGGCGCCGAGGTCCACGCGCTGTACGTCGTCGACACCGACGCGATGAACCTCAGCCTCGGCACCGAACAGGTCGACCGCCTCCGCAGCGGCAAGTTCGGCGAGATGACCGAGGTGCGAGAGCGCGCCGAAGCGGCGACGGCGGCCGTCGCGGACCGGGCGCGCGAGCGCGGCATCGACGTCGTCGAGTACCAGACCGGCGGCCGGCCACACGACGCCATCGCCGACTACGCCGAGGACGAGGCCATCGACCTCATCGTGATGGGCAGTCACGGCCACTCGGGCGTCAGACGGGCGTTGCTCGGGAGCGTCACCGAACGCGTCCTGCGCACGACCCACCGGCCGGTGCTCGTCGTGGACGAACACGGCGAGGGGCAGCCGAGATGAATCTGGAGGACGTCCGGACGCACGTCAGCGAGAACCGCTCGGGGATGCTCGCCGACCTCGCGTTCGCCGTCGTCTGGGTGACCGTCGTGACCGCGCTGTTCGACGTCCTGCAGGGGCCGCAGTGGGCCTACTACCTCTGCATGCTCGGCGGCGTCGTGGCCCACTGGGGCTTCTTCACCTCGCTGGCGATGGCGCGCGCCCAGCAGGACTGAGCACGCGCCCTCGAGCACTTCTCCGGTTTCGACAGTCACAGCCGACAGCACGTCCCGAGGGAGGTATTTGAACACCCAACACGTGTTGGGAGAACGCTTAGGCGATTTTCGGCGGCGAACAACTCACGGTAACGCATGACACACAACATCGGAGTGGACGTAGGGGGGACCTTCACGGACGTCATCGCGTTCGACGAGGACACCCGCGAGTTGACCATCGACAAGGTGCTCTCGACGCCCGCCAACCCCTCGGAGGGGGTGATGGCCGGCGTGAGCGAGGCCGTCGAGAAGGCCGGCGCGTCGTTCGCGGACCTCGATCTCCTCTTTCACGGGACGACCGTCGTGACGAACATGCTCCTGGAGGAGACGGGGTCGCGCGTCGGCCTCGTCACCACCGCGGGGCACGAACACGTCCTCCACCTCGCCCGGGCGTGGACCCCCGGGCCGCTCTACGGCTGGATGGGTATGGAGAAACCCGACCCGCTGGCCGCCCTCACCGACACGCGGGGCGTCGAGGGACGAATCGGCTCACCGACCGGCGAGGAGGTCCGCCCCCTCGACGAGGACGGGGTACGGGAGGCCGTCCGCGAACTCCGGGACGCGGGCGTCGAGTCGCTGACCGTCGCCCTCCTCAACTCCTATCTGAACCCCGACCACGAGGAACGAGTGCGAGAAATCGTCGCCGAGGAGGCCCCCGACCTCCCCGTCTCGATTTCCTCGGAGATCGTCGCGGAGTACGGCGAGTACGAGCGCACGCTGACGACGGTTATCAACGACTACGCCCGCCCGCAGGTCATCCGCTACCTCGACGACCTGGACGACTCGCTGGCCGAGGCGGGGTCGAGCGCCACGATGAACGTCGTGCGCTCCGACGGCGGCCTGATGAGTTCGGGCGCGGCGAAACACCGCCCCGTCGAACTCGCCCTCTCGGGGCCGAGCGGTGGCGTCGTCGGCGCGGCAACCATCGCCGAGAAGAAGGGCGTCGCGGACGTGCTCACCCTCGACATGGGCGGTACGTCGACGGACGTCTCGCTCGTCGAGGACGGGACGGCCGAGACCACCCGCCAGACGAAAGTGGGCTACCGCGAGTTCAAATCGAGGGCGGTGGACGTGAACACGGTCGGCGCGGGCGGGGGGTCCATCGCCCGCGTGCAACTCTCCGGCTCCATGCAGGTGGGCCCCGAGAGCGCGGGGGCGGACCCCGGTCCCGCCTGCTACGGGCAGGGCGGCGAGGAACCGACGGTGACGGACGCGAACGTCGTCCTCGGACGCATCCCCTCGTCAGTGCAACTGGGCGGGAAGATGGACCTCGACCGCGAGGCGGCACAGGCGGCCGTCGCCGGACTCGCCGAGGAGCGCGGGACGTCGGTCGAGGAGGCCGCTCAGGCCGTCCTCGACATCGTCAACGAGAACATGCACGGGGCACTGCGCGTCGTCTCCGTCGAACGCGGCTACGACCCGCGTGACTTCGGCCTCGTCGCCTTCGGCGGGGCCGGCCCGATGCACGCCAACGCCCTCGCCGACATCATCGACGCCTACCCCCTCATCATCCCGAAGGGACCGGGCGTGATGAGCGCCTTCGGCTTCCTCACCAGCGACATCCAGAACGAGTTCGCCGAGACCTATCTCATGACCGACGAGGACGTCGACGGCGACGACGTCCACGCGAAGTTCGAGGAGCTAGAGGCGGAGGCCGCAGACTGGCTCCGCTCCGAGGACGTCCCCGAGGGCGACCACGCCTTCGAGTACGCCGCCGACTGCCGGTACTTCCGCCAGGATATCCAGATGTCCATCCCGGTGGACGTCGAGAACCTGCGCGGCGAGGAGGGCCTCGCGGAAATCAAGGCCGACTTCGAGGCGCGCCACCGCCAGCGCTTCGGCTTCTCGCTCGACGCGCCCCTCGAAATCGCCAACCTGCGCGTCATCGGCAAGGGCCTACTCGACGGCGTCACCCTCGAAGAGCGAGAACTCGTCGGCGGCGACGCCGAGGACGCCCGAATCGCCACCGAGGAGGTGTACTTCGACGGCGCGTACCGCGAGACGTCCATCTACGACCGCACCCAGTTGGCACCGGGCACCGTCTTCTCCGGGCCGGCCATCGTCACGCAGGACGACTCGACGGTCGTGATTCAGCCGGGTCACGAGGCGCGCATCGACCGCTACGAGAACATCGAGATCACCCGCGAGGAAGCACAATGAGCACCCAGACACCCGACTTCGTCGGCGACCACGACGTCGACCCGACGACCCTCGACATCATCGAGAGCACGCTGGCGAACACCCGACTGGAGATGGACCGCGTCCTCGAGACGACGGCCATCAGCCCCGTCATCCGCGAACAGTCCGACCAGTTCCCCCTCATCGCCGACGCGAAGGGGCGGATGGTGATGGGCCAGTTCGGGAGCGCCATCGACACCATCATCGAGAACTCGCCGTTCGACTGGGACGACCTGGAGGAAGGGGACGTCCTCGCCACGAACGACCCCTACATGTGCGCGGGGGCGCTGTCGCACACCCCCGACATGCTCCTCCTGCGGCCCATCTTCTACGAGGGCGACCTCGTGGGCTTCTCCAGCCAGTGGGGCAACCTGATGGACGTCGGCGGGAAGACGCCCGGGAGCATGCCCGTCAACGCCCGGACCATCTTCGAGGAGGGGATGCGCCTCCCGCCCGTCAAACTGTACGAGCGGGGCGAACTCGACGAGAGCTTACTGGAGACGTTCGTGCACAACACCCGCCTGCCCGACCACGCCGAGGCCGACATCAAGGCGCTCGCGGCGGGGACGAAAGCCGCCGAGGGGCGGGTACAGGAACTCTGCGACCGGTTCGGGAAGGAGACGTACGTCGAGGCGTGCGACGCCATCCTCGACCGCACCCGCGACGGGATGATCGACCTCATCCGGGAGTTCATCCCCGAGGGCGAACGCTACACCTTCGAGGACTTCGCGGACGACGACGGCCTCGGCAACGGCCCCATCAAGCTCCACCTCGAAATCTACCGCGAGGGCGACACCGTCTACCTCGACTGGGAGGGCACCGACGACCAGGTCCCGGGCACCGTCAACTTCCTCCTGAACGAGAAGATGTTCAAGATGTTCGTCGGGGTGTTCCTCATCATGGCGTTCGACCCCCTCCTGACGTTCAACGACGGCTACTACGACCTCTTCGAGGTGAACCTGCCCGAGGGAAGCGTCGTCCAGCCCGAGTTCCCGGCGGCGCTGGGCAACCGCCTGCCGCTGATGGCCCGGCAGTTCGACGTCCTGCAGGCGACGTTCTCGAAGCTCATCGACGGGTTCTCCGTGGCGGGCAGTTACGGCACGTCGCCGAACCTCGTCTACGCGGGCACGGACTCCGAGGGCAACCAGTTCCAGATGCTCGAGATCCTCTACGGCGGCATCCCGGCGCGACCGGGCGGCGACGGCCTCGACGGCCACTCGTGGTGGCCGCTCTTCCGCACCGTGCCCGCCGAGTACCAGGAGGCGTACTACCCCCTGACCATCGAGGAGTACAGCACGCGCGAGGACACGGGCGGCCCCGGCGAGTTCCGGGGCGGCCACGGCATCACGAAGGTGTACACCTTCGAGGAGGACGGCGCCATCACGTTCCAGGACGACCGGGCGCACACCTACCCGTGGGGCGTCGACGGCGGCACACACGCCCGAACGAGCGAGAAGCGCCTCGTCCGCACCGACGGCACCGAGGAGGAGTTGCCCTCGAAGGTGGAGAACGTCGCCGTGAGCGCGGGCGACAAGTTGGTGTTCCGGACGGCGGGCGGCGGGGGGCTGGGGGACCCACTCGACCGCGACCCCGAGACGGTCGCCACCGACGTCGAGCGGGGGCTGATTTCCGCCGAGGCCGCCCGCGAGTCGTACGGCGTCGTCCTCTCGGACGGTGGGGTCGACGAGGCGGCCACGGACGACCGGCGCGAGTCGATGCGCGAAGAGCGCGACGACCTGCCGGAGTTCGACTACGGCCCCCTCCCCGACGAGGACGAACTCGCCGAGCGAATCGCCGAGGAACGGCGCGCCTTCGACGAACGCCACGGATAGTCGAGGATGGACTGGCTCCCCGACACCGAGACGGCCGAGGCGTACGCCGACGGCGAGTTCGCCGAGCGGGTGGGCTTCGGCGAGCGACCCGCACTGCTCGTCGTCGACCTCATCGAGGCGTTCACCGACCCCGAATCGAACCTCGGGTCGGACGTCGACGAGGTAGTCGAGGCGACGGCGCGACTGCTGGAGGCCTTCCGCGAGCGCGACCTGCCGCGGTACTTCACCACCGTCGCCTACGAGGAGTCCTACGGCGACGCGGGCCGGTTCGTCGAGAAGGTGCCCGCCCTGCGCGAACTCCGCCTCGGTACCGACCGCGTCCGGGTGGACGATAGACTCGCCCCCGGGAACGACGAGCGCGTGATCCTGAAGAAGTACGCGAGCGCGTTCTTCGGGACGGACCTCGCGACGGAACTGACGACCGACCGCGTCGACACCCTCGTCCTGACGGGCGTGACGACCAGCGGGTGCATCCGCGCGACGGCGGTCGACAGCCTTCAGTACGGCTATCGGACCGTCGTCCCCGCCGACGCGGTGGGCGACCGGGCCGAGGAACCACACCGCGCGAACCTCTTCGACATCGATGCGAAGTACGGCGACGTGACCGACGTGGAGTCGGTCCTCGACGAACTCGCGGGACTCGACCGTCCCGGGAGGAGGAACGAGTGACGACACCCGACGGGGGAACCGACGACAGACGACGACAGACGACGCACGCGATGAACACAGACACACACGACGGAGACGGGCGGACGACCCGCCCGACGGAGCAGGAGCACCGATGACGAGCGCACGCGAACGACAGGGACCCCTCGACGGCCTCCGGGTCGTCGACATGTCCGGCATGATCAGCGGCGCGTTCGCCACGACCATGCTGGGCGACTTCGGCGCGGACGTGGTGATGATAGAGCACCCCGAGGTGGGCGACCCCATCCGGGAGTGGCCCCTGAAGACCGAGGACGGCACCTCGCTGTCGTGGAAGTCCCTCGGGCGCAACAAGCGCTGTATCACGCTCGACCTCGGCGACGAACAGGGCCGCGATCTCGCTCTCGACCTCGTCCGGGACGCGGACGTGGCCTTCGAGAACTTCCGGCCGGGGACGATGGAGCGCTGGGGACTCGGTCCCGACGACCTCCACGAGGTGAACCCCGGACTGGTGTACGTCAGGCTCTCGGGGTACGGCCAGACCGGTCCGAAGTCGGAGAAGCCGGGCTTCGGCACCATCGCCGAGGGCATCTCGGGGTGGGCGCACGCCAACGGCTTCCCGGACCGCGAACCGCTCCTCCCGCCGGTGAGCCTCGCGGACCTCACGGCCGCGCAGTTCGCCCTGCAGGCCACGCTGATGGCCCTGTTCGAACGCGACGTGGGCCGGGGCGGGAGCGGCGAGGGACAGGTCGTCGACGTCTCGCTCATCGAACCGCTCTGGCGGCTGTTCTTCGGCGACGTGGAGGCCTATGGACGGACGGGCCACGTCCGCGAGCGGACCGGGAACCGCCACCCGAGTACGGCCCCGCGTAACATCTACGAGACGGCCGACGGCCACATGACGATGTCCGCGTCGAACCAGAAGATCTTCGAGCGGGTCGCCCGCGCCATCGACAAGCCCGAACTCATCGAGGACCCCCGCTTCGCCGACAACGCCTCCCGCGTGGAGCACGTCGAACCCCTCGACGCGGCCATCGAAGAGTGGACCCGTCGCCACACGACGGAGGAGGCCATCGAGATCCTCGAAGCGCACGACGCCATCGTCGGGCCGGTGTACGACATGGCGGACATCTTCGAGGACGAGCAGTTCCGGGCGCGGGGGGACCTCCTCGAAGTGGAGGACCCCGACGTGGGGACGACGACGACGTTCGCGCCGGTCCCGAAGTTCTCGCGCACGCCGGGGGACGTGGAGTTCCTCGGCCCGCGCCACGGCGAGCACAACGTGGAGGTGTACGTCGGCGAACTCGGCCTCTCGCCCGAGGAACTCGCCGAACTGGAGGAGGCGGGCGTCGTCTGATGCGCCTCAACGACGTGACCCTGCGCGAGGGCGCCCAGATGCCGGGCCGCGACTACACCGCAGAGCAGAAACTCGCGGCGGGCGCGGCCCTCGACGACCTCGGCCTCCCGTTCGTCCAGCCGGGATTTCCCGCGACGGGCGAGACGGACCGGCGAGTCGTCCGAGAACTCGCCGAAACCCTCGACGCCGACGTGATCGGCCTCGCGCGGGCGCTGGAGGGGGACGTGGACGCGGCCATCGACAGCGACGCGGACGTGGTGGAGGTGTTCGTCTCCGCCTCCGACCTGCACCTCGAACACCTCCTCGGGAAGTCCCGGGCGGAGATGCGCGAGATGCTCGTCGGGAGCGTCGAGTACGTCCGGGAACGTGGGGGCGTCCCGCACGTCACGCTGGCCGACGCCTTCCGGACGGACCCCGGGGACCTCGCGGACCTGTTCGCGGCGGTGCCCGACGCCGCGTTCGTCACCCTCGCGGACTCCGTGGGAGTGCGGACGCCCGCGAGCGTTCGCGCGCATCTCGATTCGCTGGTCGAACGAGGCGTCGACCCCGCCCGCGTGGGCGTCCACTTCCACGACGACCTCGGGTGTGCGACGGCGAACGCGCTGGCGGCGTACGAGGCGGGTGTCGGGAAGGCCGACGTGAGCGTCGCCGCACTCGGCGAGCGGGCGGGCAACAGCCCGTTAGAGGAGGTGGTCGTCGCCTGCTCGCTGGAACACGACGATTCGCTCGGCGTCGACGAGGGGTCGCTCGTCACGGCGTGTCGGGGGGTGCTCGACGCCCTCGGGGAGTCGTGGGACGACCGGAAGGCCGTCCTCGGGTCCGCGGTGGCGGAACACGAGTCGGGCATCCACACCGCCGCGATGCTCCGCGACCCCGCGACGCTCGAACCGTACGACCCGGGGCGATTCGGCGGGGAGCGACGGCTCGTCTTCGGTCGGAAGACGGGACGGGGCGGTGCCAGACAGGTGCTCGAACGCGCCGACGTCGACGCGGACGACGAGACGGTCGAGGCGTTCCGAGAGTCGCTGGCGGCGGCGGGACCGCTCGAACTGGCAGAGGCGATCGCGCTCGCCGACCGGGAGTTCGGCGGGTGAGCGTCGCCACGTGACGGTCGCCACGGGCGACACAACACGTATCCCCCTCGCGTCCCCGACGGTAGACGAGCAGACGCCATGTACCAGGCCGAGATACACCTCCACCAGGAGAAACCGTGTGTCCTCTCGTCGTTCGCCGACGAGTTCGACGCCGCGTTCGACATCGCCATCGAGGAACTGCACAACGAACGCGTCACCTTCGTCCTGGAGATAGACGACCCGCCGGAGGGGGTGTACGAGCACTTCGCCGCCTCCGAACAGGTCCACCACGTCGAGCGACTGGACGAGGGCAGCTACCTCGTCACGAAGACCTCCTGCGGGGCGTACTCGGCCATCGACCGCAACCACGGCATCCTCCGTCGGCGCAACGAGATCGGGCGCCACCACCGCGTGTACACAGTGCTGTTCTTCCGCCGCGAGGACCTGCGCTCGATGGTCGCCGACTTCAGGCGCATCGGGTCGGTCACGCTCGGCAAGCTCAAACGGTTCGACGAGCCCTCCTCGACCCTGACTGAGCGCCAGCGCGAGGTGGTCGAACACGCCTTCGACCGGGGGTACTTCGAGTGGCCCCGGCGGGCGAACTGTGACGAACTCGCGGAGGACCTCGGGGTCAGTCGCGCGACGTTCCTCGAACACCTCCGGAAGGCCGAGGCGAAACTCCTGGCCGAGGCACTGGAGGACCGTCCGTCGCGAGCGGAGCGGTACGCCGACCCGGTGCGGGGGACCTGAGCCACCCCACCGGGACGGACCCTCCGTCTCGCACCCGGGAGCGCTCCACGCCCGACGATTGGGACTCGTTGTCACGCCGTCCGAACGCTGAACACCGAGCGTCGAGCATATCGCGCATGGAACTCGTCGAAGCCACCGCCGCCGACCTCGACGACCTCGTCGAGCGCTGGTACGACCTCGCGACGGCGATGGAGGGGTACTCCGAACTGAACGAACTGGTCTACGGTAAGGTCGATGCGGTCCCCGACGACGGGTTCCGCGCGCACCTCGACGACGACGGCGTCACCGACTACCTCGTCGTCCACCGCGGCGAGACGGTCGGCTTCCTCACGCTCTCGGAGGGCCGCCACCCGTCCCGCCGGTACTCGCGGTATCTCCGTCTCGTGAACCTCGCCATCGACGAGGGCCACCGGAGTCGGGGCCACGGCGCAGCGGTCGTCGAACGCGTCGAAGAGTTGGCCCGAGAGCGCGGGTGCGACCACCTCAAAGTCTCCTGTGAGTGGCACAACGAGGACGCGCGTCGGTTCTACCGCGACACGGGCTTCCGACCGAAACAGGTGGACTACGCGCGGCCACTCGAATAGGTCGGGAACCCTCTCGGGCCGGTCGGCGTTCGTCGTGACGCGAAGGATTGGTTGGGGCAGATTTGAACCTCACTCGCTCCCTGCGGTCGCTCGTTGGTTCAAACTCCCCGTGTCCGATTTCGGTTCCACGAACTCCTCGCTTCGCTCGTCGTCTTGTGGAACCAGAAATGGGTTGGGGCAGATTTGAACTGTGGTCGTTCCGCTCACGTCCGTTCGCTTCACTCCCGAGTTCAGAATCTGCCAGTAACACCATTCGGTGGCGCTGGCTCCTCGCTTTGCTCACGGTTCACTTCGTTCACCGTTCGCATCCGTGGTCGCTCCGCGACCACGCGTCGCTCGTCGCGTTGCGCCACCAGAAGTGGGTTGGGGCAGATTTGAACTGCCGACCTCCTCCATGTCAAGGAGGTGTCATAACCAGCCTAGACCACCAACCCCTGCACTCATTCGTATCCGGTGGGTGTACTTGAACCTTTCCGAACGCACCGGCGATGCGTCCCCGTGCCGTGGGTCGGTTTCCCGACCGGTCCGGCGGGTCGTCCGACCCGCCCGCCGCGCCGACAGGGTTAAGTCGATGAACATACTTGTACAGAACAAGCCAATAACGGTCATCTCTAGACTATGAAGGACCACATCGCACGCGTGACGGACGGCGGGAACCTGACACAGGAGGAAGCACGGGCGGCGGCGACGGCCGTGTTCGAGGACGCCACGGAGGCGCAGATCGGGGCGTTGCTCGCCGCTCTCCGGGCGAAAGGCGAGACGGAAGCTGAGATAGCCGGGTTCGCACAGGGGATGCGCGACGCGGCGCTGACCATCTCGCCCGACCGGTCGCCGCTGGTCGACACGTGCGGGACGGGCGGCGACGACCACGACACCATCAACGTCTCGACGACGAGCGCGCTCGTCGTCTCGGCGGCGGGCGTCCCCGTCGCCAAGCACGGCAACTACTCCGTCTCCTCCTCGTCGGGGAGTTCCGACGTGCTGGCGGCGGTGGGCGTCGACCTCGACAGCACGCCCGAGGCCGTCGAGGCGCGCATCGAGGCCGACGGCATCGGCTACATGCACGCCCCGGCGTTCCACCCCGCGATGAAGGCCGTCATCGGCCCGCGCAAGGAACTCGGCGTGCCGACGCTGTTCAACATCCTCGGCCCGCTGACGAACCCCGCGGGCGCGAACGGGCAGGTGGTGGGCGTCTACAGCGCCGACCTCGTCCCCGTCATCGCCCGCGCACTCGCCAAGATGGACGTCGACCGCGCGCTCGTCGTCCACAGCGAGGGACTGGACGAGGTCGGCCTGCACAGCGAGACGACGGTGGCAGAGGTTCGTGGGACCGAGGTCGAAGAGTACACCATCACGCCCGAGGACCTCGGCCTCTCGCCGGCGCCCATCGAGGCAGTCGTGGGCGGCACCCCCGAGGAGAACGCCGCCGACCTGCGCGGCATCGTCACCGGCGAGGTCACCGGTCCCAAGTGCGATATCATCCTCGCGAACGCCGGGGCCGCGGTCTACGTCGCGGGGGAGGCCGATACCCTCGCGGACGGCGTCGAACAGGCCCGCGAGGCCATCGAGTCGGGCCGGGCCGAGGAGAAACTGGACGACCTCCGCGCCGGGGTCTCGGTCTCCGCCTAGATGGTCGTCCGCGTCAAACTCTGCGGCGTCACGACCGACGCCGACAGGGACGCCGCCGTCGAGGCCGGGGCGGACGCTATCGGGGTCGTCTGTGGCGTCCCCATCGACACCCCCCGCGAGGTGACCCCGGCACGAGCGCGGGCCCTCGTCGCCGACGCCCCGCCGTTCGTGACGACGACGCTCGTGACGATGCCCGACGACGTGACGGAGGGCGTCGAACTCGTCGAACGCGTCCGGCCCGACGCGGTGCAGGTCCACGCCGCGAGCACCGACCTCGTGGCGGCACTCGCGAGCGACATCGACGCGAAGGTGGTCGCCGCCGTCGACCTCGCGGACGACGTCGCGGCGTACGCCGAGGTGGCGGACGCCGTCCTCGTGGACTCCACCGACGAGTCGGGCGCTGGCGGCACCGGCGAGACCCACGACTGGGAGCGCACCCGCGTCGTCGCCGACCGAATCGACGTCCCCCTGATTCTCGCGGGGGGCCTCACCCCGGAGAACGTCGCGGAGGCCGTCGGGACCGTCCGTCCGTACGCGGCGGACGTCTCCAGCGGCATCGAAGGGGACGAACCGGGCCGGAAAGACCACGCGACGATGCGCGCGTTCGTCGAGGCGGCGCGGGGGGCGCTGTGAGCCTCGACCTCTCGCGGGCGGACTTCCGGGAGCACGCCGATTGCCCCCGACCCGCCGTGGTTCGCGCCACGGCCACGCTGGACGTGGACGTGGACCCACTCACGGCGTACGCGGCCCTCCGGGACGCGGGGGACACGGCGTACGGCTTCCTCCTCGAGAGCGGCGAGAAGGTCGCCTCCAGCGACCCCGACGGCGCGTTCTCGCCGGGCGGGGCAGACCGCCACGCGCGGTACTCCTACGTGGGCGTCGACCCCGCCGCCGTCGTCACCGTCGACCCCGAGGGGACCGACCTCGCAGTCCTCGACGGACGGTACGAGGGCCTGCTGGACGAGGGCACAGATGGCGAGGGTGGAGACGTACTGGACTCCCTGCGGGCGACGGTGCCCGACGTGACCCTGCGGAACTTCCCGGAGAGCGACCGCCAGCGACTCGACGGCGGCCTCGTCGGCTTCCTCGCCTACGACGCCGTCTACGACCTCTGGCTGGACGAGGTGGGCGTCGACCGCCCCGACTCGCGGTTCCCCGACGCGCAGTTCGTCCTGACCGACACCACCGTCGCCTTCGACCACGTCGCGGACACCGTCGAGGTGGTGTTCACGCCCGTCGTCCACCCGGCGGAGGACGCAGGGAGCGTGTACGACTCGCTGGTCGCCGAGGCCGAGCGAATCGAGTCCGTCCTCGCGGGCGCAGGACCCGTCGAGACGGGCGGGTTCCGGCGGACCCGCGAACGCGCCGGGCCGCGCGAGGAGTACGAGGCGGCCGTCCGGGAGGCGAAAGAACACGTCCTCGACGGCGACATCTATCAGGGCGTCATCTCGCGGACGCGGGAACTCGAAGGCGAGGTGGACCCCCTCGGCCTGTACGCCGCCCTGCGCGACGTGAACCCCTCGCCGTACATGTACATCCTCGACCACGGCGACCTGACCGTCGTCGGCGCGAGTCCCGAGACGCTCGTCTCCGTGCGGGGCCGCGAGGTGATGGCCAACCCCATCGCCGGCACCTGCCCCCGCGGGACGAGTCCCGTCGAGGACCGCCGCCTCGCGGGCGAGATGCTCGCCGACGACAAGGAGCGCTCCGAGCACACGATGCTCGTCGACCTCGCGCGCAACGACGTGCGCCGGGTCAGCGACTCGGGGAGCGTGCAGGTCGAGGAGTTCATGAACGTCCTCAAGTACAGCCACGTCCAGCACATCGAGTCGACGGTGACGGGCCGCCTCGCCGGGGAGTGCGACTCCTTCGACGCGACTCGGGCGGCATTCCCCGCCGGGACGCTCTCGGGCGCGCCGAAGGTGCGCGCGATGGAACTCATCGACGAACTGGAACTGACGCCGCGCGGTCCCTACGGTGGCGGCGTCGGCTACTACTCGTGGACCGGCGACGCCGACATGGCCATCGTCATCCGGTCGGCGACGGTCGAACGCGGCGCGGGCGCGGACGGCGACTCGCTGGTGACGGTCCGCGCCGGCGCGGGCATCGTCGCCGACTCCGACCCCGCGAGCGAGTACGAGGAGACCGAATCGAAGATGCGGGGGGTGCTCGTCGCCCTCGAAGCCATCGAGGAGGAACCGACCGCGCCCGCGGAGGCCCACAGATGACCCGCCCGAAGGTACTCTTCGTCGAGCACGTTTTTGCGGGAGGGCGTCCTCGCTCGCGGTCGCTCGCTCGTCGACCCCCCTGCAAAAACCTGCAGCAAAAATGCCGCTCGCTCCCTTCGGAAGACTCGTTGCACTCGCCTTCCGAGCTCCCGTTCACTCCGTTCACGGGAACGTCGGTCGCTCGCGGGTGCAGTGCTCGTACTTCGGAGGCCCACAGATGACCCGCCCGAAGGTACTCTTCGTCGACAACTTCGACTCGTTCACGTACAACCTCGTGGAGTACGTCAGCCAGCACGCCGACACCGAGGTGGTGAAGAACACCGCGTCGCTGGACGACGTGCGCGCCGCCGACCCGGACGCCATCGTCCTCTCGCCCGGCCCCGGCCACCCCGAGAACGACCGTGACGTGGGCGTCACCCTCGACGTGTTGCGCGAACTCAGCCCCGAGACACCCACGCTCGGCGTCTGTCTCGGCCTCGAAGCCGCCATCTACGCCTACGGCGGCACCGTGGGGCGCGCGCCCGAACCCGTCCACGGGAAGGCCTACCCGGTCGACCACGACGGGCAGGGCGTCTTCGTCGGACTGGACAACCCGCTTCAGGGCGGGCGCTACCACTCGCTGGTGGCGACGACGGTACCGGACTGTTTCGAGGTGACGGCGACCACCGAGGCTGGCGAGGCGTCGCTCGTGATGGGGATTCGCCACCGCGAGCACCCCATCGAATGCGTCCAGTTCCATCCGGAGAGCGTGCTCACCAGCGGGGGGCACGCGCTCGTCGAGAACTTCCTGCGGGCGGTCCGACCCGCGCGCGCCTAGACCGGGAGCGACCCGAGGACGGCGAGCGCGTCGGCCCCCCCGAACAGCCACAGCGCGCCGACGACGAGCGTCGCGACGACCACGACTTTCCAGACGACACGTAAGAGCAGTCGTCCCAGCAACAGCACGACACCGAGGATGACGAGCACCGCGAGCAGGTCGGGGAGGGCGAGCGCCTGCGCGGGGAGGGGTGCCATGTGTGATAGTTCTCTTCGGGAGTCATAAACGCGTCGGCGACAGTCGGGGGGGGGCGAGTGGAGAGAAGGGGCCCCCTGCGACACCCGCCGGAGGGCACGTTCGGAGTATTATACAGCCGGCGAATTTTGCTTACGAACCCCCGCTCGCTTCGACTCGAAGACCGCCGCCATCGTGCGGTTTTCTCGCTCCGATGCCACTTCCACCACGGTCTACTTACGGTTATGTTTCGTAGCTCCCTGTGGAGAAGACGTACGACAGAGCGCCGAGGTACGGCGCTCGTCTGGCAGCGACACACACGGGAGGATGTCCTTCCGCTGGTCATATACGAGCCGAACCGCAGAACTACATCTACCCGAACACCCCATCAATGACCGAACCTCACTCAGCCATCACCGACACCGCATCGCTCTCCCGGAGGACCCATGAGTAGTCGAGAGGACCTCTCCGCGAACGAACTCTCCTTGCCCGTCAAGCGCACCGACGGGGAGACGCTCGCCGACCGGATGACCGGCAACGCCTACGACAACATCCTGCCCGCGCGCTACCTCCGCAAGGACGCCGAGGGGAACCTGGTCGAGACGCAGGAGGACCTCTTTGTGCGCGTCGCGAAGAACATCGCGCTCGCCGAGGCCGTCTTCGAGGCCGAGAAGCGCGACGTCGAGGTCACGGTGACCCCGGAACAGCTCAAACCCGGCCACCCCCGGCGCGACGAACTCGCCGCCGAGGTCTTCGGCGCGGGCACCACCGCCGACGCCGAGGCGGAGACGACGCTCTCGGTGTACAACGTCAACAAGTTCGCCTACGACACCGTCGTCCCCGAACTCCCCGACGGCGTCCGGGAGCACGTCGAGAGCGTCGCCGCCGAGTTCCAGGACCTGATGGAGCGCCTCTCCTTTATCCCCAACTCGCCCACCCTCATGAACGCGGGCGACGAGCTCCAGCAGCTCTCGGCGTGTTTCGTCGACTCGCCCGACGACGACCTGACGGACATCCACCAGACGGCCAAGGAGGCCGCCGAGGTGTTCCAGTCCGGCGGCGGCATGGGCTACGCCTTCTGGCGGCTCCGACCGTACGGCGACCCCGTCGGCTCCACCGGCGGCATCGCCAGCGGCCCGATGACGTTCATGGAGACGTTCGACCAGATGTGCGAGACCATCGCGCAGGGCGGCACCCGGCGCGGCGCACAGATGGGCGTCATGCGCGTCTCGCACCCCGACGTCATCGAGTTCATCCACTCGAAGAACAAGGACGTCTCGCTGGCACACACCCTCCGCCTGAACGACCCCGACGACTACACCTACACGTCGTTCAGCGAGGCGCTGGAGGAGGCCCGCGACCTCATCGACGAGGACGGCCGCGTCCCCAAGCACCTCCGCAACGCCGTCGAGGGCCACCTCTCGAACTTCAACATCTCCGTCGGCGTCACCGACGACTTCATGGAAGCGCTGTACGACGACGGGGAGTTCACCTTCACGAACCCCCGCACGGAGGAGCCACACATCGCCACCGAGGAGACGAAGGAGATGTACTCCCGGTACGGTCTCGGCGAGTACGTCGAACCCGGCGAGGAGTTCTCCATCCCCGCGCAGGTCCTCTGGGACCGCATCGTCGGCGGCGCCCACGAGAACGGCGAACCCGGCGTCGTCTACCTCGAACGCATCAACAAGGAGCACTCCTTCGACGTGGAGGCACACCCCGACCATCGCATCCTCGCGACGAACCCGTGTGTCACCGGTGACACGCTCATCAGCACCGAGAGCGGGCTGGTATCCGCCGAGGAACTGTACGAGCAGGGCGTCGCTCGTGACGTGGTCGTCGATGGCCGTCTCAGCGAGGACACGCTCAAGGAAGCGAGCAGCGTGTACAAGACGGGCGAGAAGGACGTGTACAAGCTCACGACCGAAGAGGGGTACGAACTTCGTCTCACCGCAGACCACCGCATCATGACCGACGACGGCTGGGTTGAAGCACAGGACCTGGACGCTGGCGACACGGTCCACATCCAGAACCGGAAAGGTGCGTTCGGCCAGCACGGTTCGGCGGCAGAAGGTCGTGTCCTCGGTTGGCTCGTCGGTGACGGCCACCTCAAGCACGGCGAAGAGCGTGCCGTCCTCAACTTCTACGACGAGGACAGCCAGATTTCTGCTGACTTCGCTACGGACGTGAACGAAGTCGTTCGCGCCCCGAACGGCAACGCGGACTACACCGTTGGGGTGAGCGACATCAACCGCGGTGACGACTACCGTGGGGCACAGGCAGTCGAACAGCGTGTTCGGTCTGCCCGCTTGTACGAGTACGCAGAGGAGGTTGGACTCGCGGAGACGAAACATCAGGTCCCGGACGCTGTTATGCGGGGCAGCGAAGAGATGGCTCGCGGATTCCTGCAGGCGCTGTTCACCGCAGACGGAAGCGTACAGGGAACCGTCGAGAAGGGCATCTCTGTCCGACTGTCGAGTTCCGAACTCGGACTGCTCAAAGACACCCAGCAGTTACTCCTCAACGTTGGTATCGGGAGCAACATCTACCAGAACCGCCGCGACGCCGGAGCGAAGGAACTGCCCGATGGGAACGGCGGTACGAACGAATACGAGACGAAGGCACAGCACGAACTCGTCGTCTCCAGTTCCCATACGGTCGCTTTCGAGGAAGAAATCGGATTCCTTCTCGACTCGAAAAACGAGGCGCTCGCAAACCGACTGGACCAGTACAGTCGCGGCCCGTACCAGCCGGCGTTCGAGGCCACCGTCGAAGCCATCGAAGCCGACGGTCACGAGGCAGTGTACGACCTCACCGAACCCGACACGCACTCGTTCGTCGCGAACGGAATCGTCGTTCACAACTGCGGCGAGCAGCCACTCGAAGAGTACGAGGCGTGCAACCTCGGGCACATCAACCTCTCGACGCTCGTCGCCGAGGACGCCCCCGACTGGCGTGTCTGGTCGGCCGAACACGGTGACGAGTACGACAGCCACGCAGCGGCCGTCGAAGCGTTCTTGGAGGAGGCACTGGACGTCGAGGAGTTCGACCACCGCATCGAACAGGGGACTCGGTTCCTCGAGAATGTCGTCACGATGTCGGACTTCCCGGTGCCCGAAATCGAGCAGAAGGTCCGCGAGATGCGGAAAATCGGCCTCGGCGTCATGGGCCTCGCACAGCTGTACATCCAGCTAGGCATCCGCTACGGCAGCGACGCGGGCAACGAGGTCGCCCGGCAGGTCATGGCCCACATCAACCACGGGTCGAAGTGGGCCTCCCACGAACTCGCCGAGGAGCGCGGGAGCTTCGAGGAGTGGGACAACTCCAAGTACGCGACCCCCACCGAGTACCGCGAGTGGTTCGAGCACCAGACGGGTCTCGACGCCGACGAGTGGGCCGACGGCTTCGCGATGCGCAACCACAACACGACGACCATCGCCCCGACGGGCACCACCTCGATGGTCGGCAACACCACCGGCGGGTGTGAGCCCATCTACAACGTCGCCTACTACAAGAACGTCTCCGACGACGTGCAGGGCGACGAGATGCTCGTCGAGTTCGACGACTACTTCCTCCGGGTGCTGGAGGCCAACGACATCGACGTCGACGAGGTCAAGCGCGAGGCCGTCGAGCAGATGGGGAACAACGAGTTCGACGGCGTCGCCTCGCTGTCGACGGTGCCCGACGCCATCTCCGAACTGTTCGTCGTCACCGCCGACCTCTCGGGGCTGGACCACGCGAGCGTCCAGTGTGCCTGTCAGGAGGGCGTCGACTCCGCCATCTCGAAGACCTGCAACTTCCCGAACAGCGCCTCGAAGGAGGACATGGACGAGGTGTACCGCTACATCTACGACCACGGCGGGAAGGGCGTCACCGTCTACCGCGACGGCACCCGCTCGAAGCAGGTGCTGACCACGCGCGCCGACAACGCCGAGTTCGCCGACGAGAGCGAGGCCGCCGAGGCCATCGTCGAGCAGATTCGCGAGGTGTTCGGCGGGCTGGAGGGCTTCCTCGACAACGAGGACGTGCAGGCCGCACTCGACACCGAGTTCGACGCTCTCGCGGCACCGGACTACGCCGAGAAACAGCCCCGGCCCGACGTGCTCCGCGGGGTCACCCAGCGCATCGACACCGGCTACGGCAAGGTGTACGTGAACATCAACGAGGACGAGTACGGCCGTCCGTTCGAACTGTTCGCGAACATCGGCCACTCCGGCGGCTTCACCAACTCCTTCACGGAGGCGCTGGCGAAGGTCATCTCGACGGCGCTCCGCAGCGGCGTCGACCCCGAGGAGATCGTCGACGAACTGCAGGGCACCCGTAGCCCGAAGGTGGCGTGGGACAAGGGCGAGCAGATCCAGTCCATCCCGGACGCCATCGGCACCGCGATGCGCCGCTACCTCGACGACGAGATCGACAAGCCCTACCCCAAACAGCAGAGCCTCGACGAACTGAGCGAGGACGCGAACGCGAGTCGGGAGACCGACGGCGGACTCGAAGCCGCCTCCGCCGACGCCCCCGATCCGAACGTGGACGTCGAGCGCGAGGACGCCCGCGACATCACGCAGGACCTCATCGCCGCCGGCGAGTCCCCGGAGTGTCCCGAGTGTGGCTCCATGACGCTCAACATGAGCGAGGGCTGCAAGACCTGCCAGTCGTGTGGCTGGTCGGAGTGCTCGTAGACTGAACTGACGCCGCTCCCGATTTCTTCTTCGCGCGCTTCGACGCCTCAGTCCCGCCGCAGGAGGTGGTACGTCTGCGAGGCGAGGTCGACTGCGAGACCCGCACCCAGCACCGCCAGCACCTCCCTGTCCACCTCGCCGTCGCGCGCGAGGCGACGGAGGAACACGGCGACCAGCCCCACCCAGACCGCGCGGTAGGCGTCCTGATTCCCCCGTCGGAGCACGTCCTCGACGTCGATACCCGTCCCGTTCGCGTCTGTCGTCCCGTCCATGTTCGGACCCCGGTGACGAGGACGGATAGCGGTTCCCACCGGAAGCCGGGGGAGATTCTAGCGGGACAAGGCGCTCGGAGAGCTGGTTGGCGTTCCGCGGACACTCCGAGAGCGCGCGGATGATCCGCACCCGGTTGGTCCCGCCACGGGTGCCCGCGAGCAGGTACCAGAGCGCCTTCTCCATCTGGTAGCCCCTCTGGCCTCCGACGTGGTTAGCGGTCCGGTGCCCGTGCGCCGAGACGCCGTCGGCGAAACCGTGATGTGTCGGGAGTGGCTCACCCGTGACATGGAACGCGGTGGCCGCCCCTGTCCCTTCTGCGAGACGCCGATGTTCAAGCGCCACTGCAAGTACGTCTGTCCGAACCACGGCGTCGTGGTGGACTGTTCGGACCCGTTCGTCTAGTCGGCCGCGACGCCGCCCGCGAGGCGTTCGTACACCGGTCCGGCGAGCAGCAGGGTGGCGACGGCCGCCCCGCCGGCGACGAGGGGGAGGCCAGCCGAGAGGCCCTCCGCCGTGAGGCGCTCCATCGAACTGCCGGCGACGACACTCGCGACCACCCACGGCACCTCGCCGAGGGCCGTCCCGAGGAGGAACGGGCGGAACCGGACGCGGGCGAGGCCCGCCCCGTAGGAGACGACGTCCGTCGGAACGGGTGCGAGGCGGGCCGCGAGGACGCCGCGGGTGTCGCCCGTCGTGGCGAAGAGGTCCGCGCCGGTCGCACCCGCCCGGCCCAGTACGCCCTCCGTCGGTCGGGTCGTCCAGGCGAACAGGTACGGCGGGAGCGTCGTGAGGACGACGACGGCGAACGCCACCGGGAGTCCCGCGAGACCGAGGACGTACCCTGCGAGGCCCGCGAGCACCCCGACCGGCCACGCGAGGAACGGGCGGACGAGCGCGAGACCCACCAGCACGAGGCCGAACGCGAGGGGGTCCTCGCCGAGCGCGACGAGCGAGGAGAGGAGGTGCGACGGCGAGAAGGCGAGCGAGAGGGCGAGGACGACGGCGGCCGCGAGCGAGAGGCCCGTGACCTGCCGTCGTGTCGCCCCGTTCATACCTCCGCGTTCGCCGGGGCGGGCAAACCTCTTGTGGTCATCACTGTCGTGGTCGCGCGAGCGAAGTCCGGTCGTCGACGCCGCCCGGCGAGCGCACCGGGGCGAACGACCCCGGCTGTCGGTGGTCGCTCACCCGATTCGCGCCCGAACGACGATCAGAAACCCGAGTGGTGGCGGTCGGCCGAGGCGGAACCCGGGGCCCGGGCGGTGTCCGTTCCCGGTCGGACGTGTCGCTGACAAGTGTAGGCTTTATTGGGATGGGAGTATTTGGAGTAAACGACGCTTCGTCTGGAGGGCCGAAGCGTCAGCGGGGACCAATTTCAGGACGGCAGGCCCGGGCGGGCCCTTTTCATCCCGCCCGGGCCTGTGTCCTGTTCCGCATCAGAATCGACGAGCGGTGCGTCTCTCCCGACGGAACGCGAGAGAGCCTGAGAGCCTCAGCGGCCGGCAGAGCCGAGTTCGAAGCCACCCGACGCACACGAGTGGCAACACTCCCCGCCGGTGTTCCGCCGTGGTGGGTGTCGGACTCGCGGCGCACCGACTGCCTCCGACCCCGCCCTGGGCCGGTCCGTGGCCACTGGCCCCCTCGCGGTCGTCCGTATCCGTTCGCCACCTCGGTCCTCGGTCGGGCGGCGTCGTGAGGGGAGACCGAATCCGAGACCCCCGACGGCCCTGTCGGGCACGCGCGAGGGATTTAACCCGTCGCGTGTGGTATCGCGCGATGTGACGGACGAGACGGTCGAACTCGGGGTGCAACTGCTCGAACGCCTCGAACACGAGGAGCTCTCGCTCGCCGAGACCATCGACCGGCTGGAGACGGTCACGACCCACCCGACGACGACGCGGACCATCCTCGACGAGGCCGAGAAGCGGGGCATCATCCACCGCGAGGACGGCCTCATCCGCCCGACGGGCGGTCGGTTCCTGCGGTTCCAGAGCGAGGTCGTCGTCAAGGAAGGCGAGTTCACCTGCCGGCGCTGTGGCGCGTCTATCTCGACGGGGCACTTCATGCGCCTCGAAGCCGGCGAGCACGGCCCGTTCGGCTCCTCGTGCATCCGCAAGGTGACGGGACGGGAGTGAGCTACCTGCCGCGGCGGAGTTCCTCGATGAGGCGGTCGATGGTCGCCTCCTGCCGTTCGAGCGCGGCGGCCTGTCGCTCGACGGCCGCCGAGAGGCGGGCGAGTTCCGCCGACGGGTCCGCCGGGTCGTCGCTGGTCCGGCCGAAGCGGAACCCGCCGTCCTCGGGGTCGGGGTCCACGTCGGTAGCGGTGTCCGCATCGCCCTCGCCCGTCCCGGACGGGGGCGCCCCGGCGTCCCCCGACTCCGAGGTGGCGATCGCATCCGCGAGCGCGTCGGTCGACGTCCGTTCGTCCGCGGCGCTCGCCCCCTCCTCGTCCTCCAGGAGCGACCCGATGGCGTCGCCCTCCTCGCCGACGACGGCGGAACGGGCGTCGACGCGCGGTTCCTCCTCGGCGTCCTCGGGCGCGAGGTCGTCGAGCGACCCGACGCCGTGGTGGTCGAGCAGTGCGGTCTCGAGCGTCCGCCGGACCTCGCGGGCGCTGTCGGCGGGCGCTTTCACCCGCTGGGGGCGGCCGTCGACGCGCAAGACGAGTTCGGTGGCGACGCGCCCCTCCTCGGTGTCGAGGCCCGTCACGCCGTCGAAGGGGTAGGACTCGGCGTCGTCGTCCCAGAGGGCGGTCCCGACGTGTTTGACGAGGCGGCGGTCGGTGACGACGAGGGTGAGTTCGCTGAAGCGATAGACGCGCCTGACCGACTCGCCGTCGTCCGCCACGTCCGCTGCCGCGAGGACGCCCCCGAGGAGCGGTTCGAGCACGTCGTCGAGGCGGTCCTTCGGGACGACGAACTCACGGGTGCCGTCGAAGTAGGCCAGTCGGACGGTGGCCTTGCGCCTGCCGACGGCGCACTCGACGCGGTCGGTCTCGTGGGGGAACTCGTCGACGGACTCGTCGCGCAGGAGGCCCTCCGCCCGGTAGACGAGCGTTCGGGTGGGCGTGACGGCGACGGCGTCGTCGTCGAGGGGGACCAGGGCGTCGACCGTCTCCCCGTCGAGACGAGCGGCCAGCAGGTCCGGTGACTCGGAGTCCATGCGCGGGACTATCCCTCGCCCGACATAAGCCTGCGGGCGAAGATAATAAGAGTCAAGTGCGGTACGGCGGTATCATCGAGTGCGCCCGGGTGGCTTAGCTGGACATAGCGCCGCACTCATAGGGTATTCACCTCGCGGCATTCTGCCCGCATCCCTCGGGACCACGCCGGTCCCGTACCTGGGACATGCGGAGATCGTGGGTTCGGAGCCCACCCCGGGCACTCATTGTTTCGACGCCACACCGCGAGCGACGGGTCCGTCGAACCGTGACAATCGTTGCACCGACATGAATGCTCATACCAGTGGGGCCCCTCCCCCCGTACGACGGCACATGGTAGGCAACCTGACACGCGGAACCTGAGCGTCCACACATCGCTCTGGGGTGTCCGCCGTCGCACCCCGTTTCTCGCTCGCAGAGCGACCGCTCTCCGTCGGTCACGAGTGCGTCGAAGGAGGATGGGGCCGCCGGTGAGGTCACCGACCCACTCCCATGCGTCGAGGCCGGCGACCAGCGCCGGCCCGTATCCGACGACTCGATGACGACGGGAAAAGCTACGGCTTGTCCACAGGGACGAGCGGCCGCTCTCCCGACCCGCTCGCTGCCCGCAAACCGCCAGACGTGACGGCGAAACTTGCTCAGGCAGGCCGCATTCTGATGCCCGAGGCTGGAGTTGACTGCTACCGTCGGAGGGGCGAGAGCGGGCGACGACAACTCCGTCCGCCGAGGACTCGACGACACGCGAAAGCGACACTACTCCCATGACAGACCGAACAATCGTATCCTGCGAGGACTGCCAGCACGTCTACACGGCACGCGTCCGGGACGACGGTGGGCTCATCCTGCCGACGCCGGGCAACGCCTGTGGCTGTGGCTGTGAATCGTTCGCGAAAGTGACCGCACAACAGATCTGACGACGGCCGGTGGGTGGCCCCACCGCCGAGGCCCGTCGGCGCACGACGCGCCGGACCGCTTCTTTCGACGCTCGATACACGGCCCGCGAGTCACGGCGATATCGTCCGGTTCGGGGGACCTGAGGTTCGAGGGGACAAGACTATACTGGCGCCGTGAGTCGCCGGAGAGTGAGTGAACATGGTTTCCGAGACAGCGACGCGTTCGGACCGGCCGACGAGTGAGACCGACGGGAGGAGCGAGCGGTGAACCTGCTCGACGCGTTGATCGTCCTCCAGCAGAACGAGTCGCCGGGAACCGAACCGGGCGATTTCATCCCCGACTCTCCCGAGGAGGCCCTCGTGATGCTCAGCGGCGTCATCGAGGGCGCGGCGAAGTTCATCGTCGCGTTCATCGCCGTCTACCTGTTGGGGAAACTCGTCCTCGCACCCCTCGCCCGACGGGCGCTGAAGGCTCGGGGGTTCAACGAGAGCATCCGCGGCCTCGCCGACAGCGTCGTGAGTGTCGTCGTGCTGTTCGCCGCCGTCGCCATCGCGTTCACCGTCGCCGGGTTCGGGACGTTCCTCGCCGCGTTCGCCACCCTCGGCGGTGCCCTCGCGCTTGCCGTCGGGTTCGCCGCACAGGACCTGATGGGCAACTTCGTCGCGGGCGTCTTCATCCTCAAGGACCGTCCCTTCGAGGTGGGCGACTGGATCGAGAAAGGTGACCTCGTCGGCCGGGTACAGGACATCGACCTGCGCGTGACGACGCTCAAGACCTTCGACAACGAGAAGATCACCGTCCCGAACTCCGAACTCGCCAACAACGCCGTCAAGAACCCGGTCGCCTACGACAAACTCCGCCAGAAGTTCGTCTTCGGCATCGGCTACGACGACGACATCGACGCCGCGAAGGAGGTCATCCTCGAGGAGGCGCGGAACCTCGACACCATCATGGACAACCCGGAACCCGCGGTCCGGGTGACGGAACTCGCGGACTCCTACGTCGGCCTCCAGAGCCGGTTCTGGATCGACGACCCCTCCCGGGCGGACTTCATGAAGGTCCGCTCGGACTTCATCCAGTCCGTCAAGGAGCGCTGTGACGCCGAGACCATCGAGATGCCCTACCCCTACCGGGAACTCGTCGGCGGCCTCGGCGTGGACGTGGAGGGCGAACTCCAGACCACCGAGTCGCAGGCGACCACCGCCGACTGAGCCGTTCGCTGTCTCTCCCCGCTCCACCTGCCGGAGCAACGCCTATCGGTCGCGAGCGCCTCCCTCGGGTAGACCGATGGACGAGGCCACCGCCCGCGCCGCCTGCCGGGAGGCGTTCCCCGAGGCGACGGTCCGGTCGCTCTCGGTCACGGGGACCGGGAACGTCAAGCGGTCTTTCGACGCCACCCTCGCCCGCGAGGGGAGGTCGGAGCGGGTCGTCGTCCAGTTGTACCCCGACGTCGCCCGCCTGCGCGCCGAGGCGGCGCTCCTCCGGGCCATCGCCGGGGGAACCGACGTCCCCGTCCCCGCGGTGCGCGCCGTCGGGCGCGTCAGCGAGGCGGGCTATCTCGTCACCGACCACGTCGCGGGCGTCGACTTGCACCGCCGGTTCTCCGACCTCGCGCCCGACGACCAGCGAAGCGTGGTCCGGACCTTCGGACGCGCCCTCGGTGACCTCCACGGGGCGTTCACCTTCGAGGGGTTCGGCCGCCTCGTCGACCGGGGCGGGTCGCTGGTCGTGGCCGACCCCGCGACGGACTGGCCAACGTACCTCCGGTCGCTCGTCGACGAGGGCCTCGACCGCCTCGCGCCGTCGCTCGCGGACCTCCGCGACCCCGTCCGCGAGGCGGTCGCCGAGGCGCGGTCCGCGGGACGCCTCCCCGCCGCCCCGCCCGCGGCGCTCTACCCGTGGGACCTCCGACCCGGGAACGCGCTGTACGACGGGGGCGGCGTGACCGCCTTCCTCGACTGGGGGGACCCGCGGACCGCCCACGCGGAGTTCTCGCTGGCGAAAGTCGAGTACCTCGTCGCCGACTGGTACGCGGGGGGCGACCGGGCCGAGTCGCTCCGCGGGGCGTTCTACGACGGCTACCGCGAGGCGTCGAGCGTCGACCCGGCGTACTGGGTGGAGCGGCGACGACTCTACCGGATGGGTGCCGTCGTCCTGAGCGCGATGGACTCGCAGGGGCGGGTCACCCGCCCGCGCTACCCGATGGTCCCGCCCGACGAGGCGGCCGCCCTCCACCGGGACGCGGTCGAGTCGCTCCTCTGACGCCGCTCAGCGGCCCTCGAACTCCGGGTCGCGCCCCTCCAGTAGCGCGCCGAACCCCTCCTCGCGGTCCTCGGTCGCGTAGAGGTCCATCGCGAGGTAGTGTTCGATGTCGAGGCCGTCGTCGAGGGGGACGTCGAAGGCGTGCCCGAACGCTTCGAGCGCGCGCTGGACCCCCAGCGGAGCCTTCTCGCAGAGGTCGTCCGCGAAGTCGCGCGCCCGGTCGTCGACCTCGTCGCCGGGACACACCTCCGTCACGAGGTCGATGCGGTCGGCCTCCTCGGGGTCGATGAACTCCGCGGTGAGCACCATCTCCTTGGCGCGCGCCAGCCCCACGAGTCGCGGGAGGCGCTGGGTCGTCCCCGCGTGGGGGAACACGCCGAGTTCGACCTCGATGACGCCGTAGCGGGCGTCGTCCCCGATGATGCGGAAGTCGGCGGGGAGCGTCAACTCGAAGGCACCCGCCGGCGCGGCGCGTTTGATGCCCACGACGGAGGGTTTCGAGAGGTCGTCGATGGCGTCCATCAGACCCGTGAGTTCCCGGTGGATGTCGCGGTGGGTCGCCTCGCTGCTCTCGTACATCATGTCGAGGTCCATCCCCGCGGAGAACACGTCGCCGCGGCCGAGGAGGGTCACGGCCCGCACGTCGTCGTTAGCGTCGACCCGTTCGACCGCCTCGGTGAGGTCCGCGATGAGCGCGCGGTTCATCGCGTTGCGCTTGTCGGGGCGGTTCAGGTAGACGTCCGCGCGGTGCCCTTCGTACGCGATGCCCGCGAGTCCCGTGCCAACTGTGTCCATACCACCCGGTCCGGGGCGAGGGGCTTAACCGTTCAGGCGTCCCGTCGGGTCGCCAGCAGGGCGGCCGCGACGAGGGCGACCAGCGCCGCGAGGACGCCGAAGCCGGGGCCGTCGCCGCTGGAGGTGTCCTCATTGTTCGCATCCCCGATGTTCCGCGAGAGGTTCCCGTCGCCCTCGACGGTCGTGCTGTTGTTGGCGGGCGGGGCGGACGGCCCGGCGGCCACGTCGCTCCCGTTGCCGGTCGTGTTCGTCGCCGTCGCCGTGGAGTCGGCGGTCGAAGTCGCGTCGCCGCCTTCGGTACCGGTCGCCGTCTGCGTGGTCGTCCCGGTCTGCTCCGTCGCCGTCCGCGTCGCGGTGCCCGCGCCGCCCTCGCCGTCACCCGCGTCGTCCGTCGACTCGGGCGTGTCGGTCGGGTTCGGCGTGGGCGTGGGGTCGGGGGTCCCGGTCGGCGTCGCCGTCGGGTCCGGCGTCGGCGTGGCCGTCTCCGTCGGTCGCTCGTCCGAGAGGGGCGCGTCGCCGGTCCGCGGGTCCTGGACGTAGTACGGGTCGAACCGGACGTTGGAGACGCCCGCGGAGGCACCCTCGCTCACCGACTGTCCGTTCCCGTCGGCGAGGAGGCCGGTCGAGGGGTCCTCGAAGGGCGCGTCGGCGTCGGCGGCGCTCGAGGGGCCGTCGTCTGCCCCCCACCAGTTGCGGCGGGCGTCGACGACCACGTCCTCGGCGGCGACGCCCATCCCTCCGTTCCCGTCGATGATGGAGACGTGAATCTCGCCCGACGGGTCCACGATGCCGTCCCCGCTGTCGGCGACGTGCAGGCCGTGGCCCGCGTTGTCCACGAGGACCGAGCGGTCGACGGAGACCTCGCCGGTGTCGACCGAGACGCCGTCGCCCTCGTTGTCCGCGACGGTCGTCTCGACGACCGTGAACGTGGTGTGGAGGCCGTCGATACCGGGGCCGCCGTTGGCCTCGACCGTCGAGTCGCGGACCGTGACGCCGCTGTCGGCGGCGGCGATGCCGGCCTTGCGGTTGTCGGAGATGTCCGAGTCGACGACCGACGCGTCGGCACTGATCTCGTAGTAGATGCCGAGTTCGTTTCCGGAGACGGTCGAACCGGTGAGGGTGGCGTCCGTGGCGTCGACGGCGCGGATACCGTAGCGGGCGTTGTCGGTGATGGTGGCGCCGCTGATGGTCGTCGACGACGACGAACTGAGCGCGACGCCGTCCTCCCAGCCGGTGACGGTGACGTCGGAGAGACGATGACCGCTAGTCACTTCGAAGAGGACGCCGGTCTTGCTCCCGTCGCCGGCGATGGTGTGGCCGTTCCCGTCGATGGTGACGTCGCTCGCGGCGACGCGGAGGCAGGCGTCGTCCGGTGCGTTCCCGGCCCCGACACCGTCCCCGATGTCGTTCGTGAGGACGTACTCGCCGGACTCGTCGATGGCGGTACAGGACGACAGTTCGGTGGCCGAGGACTGGGCGACGACCGGCAGGCCCGTCCACGCGGCCGCGACGACGAACGCCGTGACCGCGAGCGCGGCGATTCGCCGTGAGCTGGAGGCTGTCATGGGAGCCACTCTGCGCTATCGACCCTTCGTTACCCGTGAAATAAACACTGAAACAACAGAGCATCGAGGGTGGTCGTATCGAACGAGTCGATTCCAGAGCGACCCGTCGAGAGCCGCTGAGACGGCTGTATCGCCCCGGTTAACCGGGGCGTTCGTCCGGTTCCGGGGTCGACGGTCACCCGCCCGCCCATCGGTGTCGGCGTCGTGGTGTCGTGAACCGGGCCTCCCGAACCGTCGGGGGGGAGACGACGGGTCGCTTCGAAGCGAGTGTCAGGCCGTGTCGTGTTCCCCGCGCCAGCGCTCGACCACCCCCAGCGCCTCCTCGCGGGTCGGGAGGGTCTCGCGGTCGTAGCCCGGTCCCTCGGGGGCCTGTTCGAGGCGGTCGAGCGTGACCGCCCACCGCGCGTCAGCCGTCTTGCGCAGGGTGACGACGACGGTGCCGTCCCCGCGCGTCCATTCGTGGCCCGTCCGCGTCTCGCGGTCCGTCCAGTCCATGCGGGGGAGTTCGTCGCGGGGGTTAAGTCGTTCCCGCACGCTCGCTCGGACGTGCAGGGGGGAACGCCGAACCCGGCCGACGTCCGGTCGCTGGCGATCACGGTCGACGACGTGGTGAGCGCCGTGGAGGCACGACGGAACGGGCGACCCGTCGTCCTCCGGGTGACGCCGCCGTTCCACGCCCGGATGCGCGCCCGCATCCACCTCGCCGCGGGGGAGGGCGAAGAGCGCGACGACCCGGACGCCGTCCACCTCGACCCGACGCGCCTGCTCGCGCCGTCGGCCCCCGACTACCCGACGCCCGCCGAGACCGAGGACCGCCTGCGGGCGTCCGACGAGGAGTACACCCGCGAGGTCCACCACGACCACCACCGGGAGGCCGTCGAGGCGTGGCGCGAGGCGGTCCGCGACCACCTCGTGGCCGACCTCACCTTCGAGACCCCGGACGGGCCACACACGGTGCGGGTGAAACCGCTCGGGTGAACGGAAGCCAAGCCTGAAGCCGCTGGCTCCGCGTTCTCCGGTATGCGCTCCATCCTCAGCAGCGGCGAACGGGAGGTCGCCTGGCGACTGGCGGACGGCCAGAGCGTCGAGGACATCGCCGCCGCCCGCGACCAGTCCGTCGAGACCGTCGAGAAGCACGTCGACCGCATCCGCGAGAAGACCGAGCGCGCGGTCGCGACGCTCGTCGAGAGCCCGTTCGCCGAGGCGGTGCTCGCCGACCTCGACCCGGAGGCGCGCGAGACCGTCGCCGCACTCGCCCGTCGTGCCGACTCCTGACCCTTCATTCGAGTCGGAGACGGGGCGGTCATCGGGGTGCCCGTACCCGGAGTTACAACGTCAGCGGCGGTTGTAAAAGTTCTAAGCGCCTCTCCCCCCGTCGTGAAACGTTCCCGAATTCGAATTAGTCGTGAGTGAAAAGTCTCATTCTCGGTGAAAGCTCTGGGGTGTATAAGGTATCGGAGGTGTTCGTACCACCTGTCCCCGACGATGTCAACCGAAACCGCCACCCCCGACCGAACCGCCGCCGAGCGCCCCTCGCTCCCCTCCCTCCTCGCTCGGGCGCGGGCCACCCTCGCGCGCGGTGTCACAGCCCTCTCGTTCTGGCTGGCCGTGGTGCTGCCGCTGGTCTACCTCCCGCTGTTGCTCGCCGGCATCGAGACCCCACAGCGCGGCGCGCTCGTGGGTGGTCTCCTCCTCGCGAACGCCGGGACCCTCCTCCTCGGCCACACGCATCGCCGCGATTAACTCCCCTCCACGAGAGCCCCCGTTATGGCTCTCAGCACCGTCCCCCTGGGCCGTACCGGTACGACTGTCTCTAGCATCTCCTTCGGGACGTGGCGCTTCGGCCGCGAGACCGACACGGGCGACCTCGAGGTCGACGAGGATCGCGCTCACGACCTGCTCGACGCCTACGCCGACCACGGCGGCAACTTCATCGACACCGCCGACATGTACGGCGACGGCCGCTCGGAGGACTGGATCGGCAACTGGCTCTCGAAGCGCGACCGCGAGGACTTCGTCGTCGCCTCCAAGATCTACTGGCCCACCCGCGAGGACGACCCGAACGGCCGGGGCATCGGACGCAAACACCTCCGCCGGCAAATCGACCTCATGCTCGACCGCCTCGGGACGGACTACCTCGACGTGCTCTACTGTCACCGCTTCGACGACCAGACCCCGCCCGAGGAGTTCATGCGCACCCTCGACGGCTTCGTCCGCGACGGGAAGGTGAACTACCTCGGGGCGTCCACGTTCGAACCCAACGCGTGGGAGGTTGCACGCGCGAACGAAATCGCCGCCCGCGAGGGCTACGAGCCGTTCACCGTCGCCCAGCCCCGGTACAATCTCGTCAACCGGGAGGTGGAGTACGACTACGTCGAGATGTGCGAGACGTACGACGTGGGCATCTGCCCGTGGTCGCCGCTCGCCGGCGGCTTCCTCACCGGAAAGTACGACCGCGAGGGCGACATGCCCGAGGGGACCCGGGGGTCGGAGTCCAGTCAGTTCGCCGAACGCTACCTCTCGGAGGCCAACTTCGACGCCCTCGACGTCGTGCGCGAGGTGGCCGAGGAGGTCGAGGCGAGTCCCGCGCAGGTGAGCCTCGCGTACCTGATGGCCCACCCGCAGGTCACCGCGCCCATCGTCGGCGCGCGGACCGTCGACCAGCTAGAGGAGAACCTCGCGGCCGACGACATCGACCTCTCCGAGGGGCAGTTCGAGCGCCTCGCGGAGTCCAAGGAGTCGCCGACGCTGGTCTGAGACGGCGCGAAAAGGGGAGGGTGTGATACGGCACGTGCGCGTGGACCGCGAGGGTCACGCGGCGGGTCGGCCGTCGACCCGGCTCAGAACCGCTCGAGGCGGACTTCGTCGTCGGTGATGGCGCTGATGCGGTCCGCGCGGAGGGGGTACGTGTCCTCGTCCATCTCGGCCCAGCCGAGCTTCGACAGGAGGGTATCCGCGATGCTCGGGTCGGGGTCGACGTAGGCGGTCCCGCTTCGGACCTCCACGATTCGACCGACTGTGTCGCCGTTCGCGTTCACGACCTTCTTCCCCTCGTCGCTCTCCGAGAATCTCGTCTGTTGCATTGCTGTCTCCGGGCCGGTGGGGGCCGTCGGGCGATTCCCGTCGGCCACACCACGCGGCACAACCCGAGGGAGGCCACCACCAGCAATCAGAGAGTGCCTTGCAGGGGCAACGGTTCGGTTGGTCCGGTGACTGCGTGTTCCGGTTCGGCCGCGGTTCGTCTCCAGAACACACCATCGGTGCCGGAGTGACACATGAATCACCAAACGAACGCACTCAGTTGCGGTGCTGAGTGAGCCGCTACTGTACCGCGAGCGAGTGAAACGAGCGAGCGGGGTGACGACCGAATGGAGGCGCGAAGCGCCGAAATGAGGGAGGAATCCTTTTGGTCCAGCTTTTGCCGAGGGGGTGAGCGAGTGAAACGAGCGAACCCCCGCAGCGCAAAAGGTGGGGCTCAGAAGATATTCGCCTGCTGATAGACGGAGATGCCCTCGCTCGTAATCTCGTAGGGCTTTGTCTCGCGCGAGTGGTTCGCGTTGCGAATCTTCTGAATCTCGACGGCGAGGCGCGTCTCGCGGAACTCCGAGCGGACGTACTGGAGGACGAACACGCCGTCGGTGAGGTACTCGATGATGCCGTGGCGGGAGGCGTAGGGGGTGTCGTCGCTCGCCTCGCTCGTGAGCATCGTCGTCACGCCCGCCTCCTTCAGCGCGCGGGTGAAGTCGAATATCTCGGTGCGGCGCTCCGCCTGGTCCTCGTACATCACCTCCAGGAGGGAGACGGAGTCGAGGACGAGGCGGGAGGCGCCGAACTCCTCGACGAGTTCGGGCAGTTCACTCCGGATGGAGGCGAGACTGTTCGCCATCTCGATGGGGTCGAGGTCCACGATGGCGAGACGCTCCTCGTCGAGGTGCCTCTGGAAGTCCCAGCCCTTCTCGTTGGCGGCGTCGAGGACGGCCTGCTGGCTCTCCTCGAGCGTGATGAACACCGCCGTCTCGTCGGCCTCCAGCGCCTGATTGAGGAACTGGAGGCCGAAGGTGGTCTTCCCGGTCCCGGGGCTGCCGATGACGACCATCAGCGAGCGCTCGGGGACGCCGCCCTGTACCATCTCGTCGAGTCCCTCGACGCCGATGTCGATTCGCGGGAGGTTCGATTCGAACGCCTCGTCGAACTCGCCGCCGGACAGTCCGCTGTCGAACGCGGCGGCGAAGTCCTCCTCGAAGGGGCCTTCGGTCTCGCCGAAGCCACCGTCGGGACCGTCACCGAACGTCTCGTCGAACTCCTCGAAGTCGTCGTCCGGGGCCTCGCCACTCATCGCCCCCCCCGTGTGGACGCAGCCATACCCTCGATTGTCATTCGAGCGTATTATGCTTGCCCGTCGGTGCGGTCCGCTTTTGTGCCGGGAGGGAGAGAGGACGGACGATGCACGTCGGTATCGTCGCGCAGAAGGGCAACCCCCGGGCCGCGGCCCTGGCGGGCGACATCAGCCGGGCCGTGGGGGCGACGGTGGTCGTCGACGAGTCGACCGCCGGGGCCGTCGACGCCGAGGGGATACCCGCCGACCGGATGGACACCTGCGACCTCGTAGTGAGCATCGGCGGCGACGGCACGTTCCTCTTCGCGGCGCGCGGGGCGGGCGACACCCCCATCATGGGCGTCAACCTCGGCGAGGTGGGCTTCCTGAACGCCACGGCACCCGAGGACTGCGTCGAGACGGTCGAACGCGTGGTCACGGACTACCAGGCCGGCGCGATGGCCATCCAGGAGATGCCCCGAATCGAGGCGAGCGGCGAGGGGTGGTCGCTCCCACCGGCGCTCAACGAGGTGGTCGTCATGGGCACGCAACGCGGACACGGCAACGGCATCGAGGCCGAGGTCAGGGTGGACGGGTCGCTGTACGGCAGCGGGCAGGCCGACGGCGTCCTCGTCGCCACGCCCGCGGGGACGACGGCGTACAACCTCTCGGAGGGCGGCCCGCTGGTTCACCCGAGCGTCGAGGGCTTCGTCGTGACGGAGATGGCCGCGCGCGACCCGATGCCCTCGCTCGTCGTCACCCCGGACAGCGAGGTGACGGTCCGGGTGGACGCGAGCGGGACCGACGGAGCCGTCGTCGTCGGCGACGGAAGACGCTCGCACGACCTCGACCCGCCCGCGGCGGTGACGGTCAGACGGGCCGACGTGCCCGTGCGCGTCGCGGGACCGGACCTCGACTTCTTCGCAGCACTGAGCAAACTCGACTGACGCGCCGTCCCACAGCGGGCGACAGAACGCCCCTTCCTCCCCTATTCGGAATGCATAACCGAGTGGCACGCTACTTGCATACTGATGAAGCAACAGCTGCCGGACGTACAGGCGTCGAGCCCCGACGTCACGGTAGGCCTCAACCGCGTCGGCGTCACCGGCGTCGAGAAGCTCGTCAAACTCGACCGGCAGGACCAGCGACCGATCGTGCTGATGGCCGAGTTCGAGGTGTTCGTCGACCTGCCCTCCTGGCGGAAGGGCGCGGACATGAGCCGGAACATGGAGGTCATCGACGAGACGCTCGAAGCCGCGGTCAGCCAGACCGCCTACCGCGTCGAGGACGTCTGTGGCGACGCCGCCGAACGCCTCCTCGAGAAACACGACTACACAACCGAGGCGGAGGTCCGCATGGAGGCGACGTACGTCACCCACGACCACACGCCCGAGTCCGACCGCGTCACCCAGTCCACCGCAGACATCATCGCCAGCGCGACTGCCTCCGATGAGGGGACCCACGAGGAGATCGGCGCCCGTGTCGTCGGCATGACTGTCTGTCCCTGCTCGCAGGGGATGTCGGCCGCCCGGGCCAGAGAGACGCTGGAGGACCTGAGCGTCGAACGCGACGTCATCGACGAGTTCCTCGAACGCGTCCCGCAACCCGGCCACTCTCAGCGGGGGCACGCCACCGTCACGATTCGCAGCGAGGGGTCGCCCGAGGTGGACTTCCGCGACATCATCGACGTCGCCCGCGACTCGATGAGCGCGCGCATCTACAACCTCGCGAAGCGCCCCGACGAGGACCACATGACCTACGAGAGTCACGCCGACGCGAAGTTCGTCGAGGACTGCGTCCGCGCGATGGCCGAGGGCGTCGTCGAGCAGTTCCCGCACCTCCCGGACGACGCCGTCGTGACGATGAAGCAGTCGAACGACGAGTCCATCCACCAGCACAACGCGCACGCCGAACGCGTCGCCGAGGTGGGCACCCTCCGCGCCGAACTCGACGGCGAGCGCGCGGACTGAGCGTCCCCCGACGAACCGGACCCCGTTTCTCACACGACACTCTGCCGACAGTCAGTCTATTCCGGTGTCGGGCTGACAAGCACAACGCCCAACCTCCGTTGCCGAGTCCCCGGGAGTATGAGTGGCCCCTGCCAGTCGCGTCTCGGGTTCGACCTCGTCACGACTCTCGTGGGGTCCGGCCTCACGCTCCTCGTCTCGGCGGCGGCGCTCCGCTACGGCGAGCAGGTGCGCTGGACGCTCCCGGAACTGTACGCGGGCGTCGGTGCGGGCCTCCTCGGCCTCGGGCTGCTCGTGGGGCTGGTGTACGTCGCCGCCGGGTGGCGGTAAGTTCAGAACGAGAGCGGGTCGGCCTGCTCCCAGCGGGGTTCGAACTCCTCGCGCACGTCGGCGGCGAACTCCCGGTCCTTGAGGTCGATCATCGCCAGCGAGTCGGCCGCTCGGAGCGGGTGGGCCACCTCGATGACCACCTCGACGTCGTCGACGATGGTGAAGCTCCCGCTGACGTCGGGGCTGGTGCGACAGTCGAAGCGCTCGTGTGGCGCGAGGCTCTCGCGGTAGCGCCGGCCGACCGAGTCCGGGAGTTCGTCGACCAGTTGCGGGCGCATCAGGAGCGACACCTCGACGCCCCGGTCGAGAGCCCCTTCCAGTTCGGCGGCGACGCGTTCCCCGAGGCGGTCCACGTCGAACTGCTGGGAGAAGGTGGAGGCGACCATCTGGATGCGCGTGTCGGCGGCCGCGAGGCGTTCGACGAGGAGGTCCGCCGTCTCGCTCGGGCCGACGGCGGCGGTCCAGAAGCGCTCCTCGACGGTCTCCGTGGTCTCCAGACTCCCGACGAGGTCCGAGACGATGGACTCGTACTGGGACTCCTTCTCCGCGAGTTCGCGTTTCTTGTCCTGCAGGAGGCGGTCGAGGGCGGTGTCGGGTTCGACCGCGACGTACTTCTTCGGGCGCGAGGCGCTCTGCGAGCGCACGAGGTTGTACTGCTCGATGCTGTTGAGCACGTCGTAGATGCGCCCCATCGGCACGTCGCTCACCTGTGACAACTCCTTGGCGGTTGTCGGGCCCGTCGTGAGGAGCGCGCGGTAGGCCCTCGCCTCGTACTCCGACAGACCGAGGTCACGGAGACTTGCCATCGTCGGGAACTGGACCCCACCCGACAAAAACGCACCGGCGGTTTACGTGTGCGCTTCGACCCGACGCTGGAGTTCGGCGGGCGAGTCCGCCGGTTCGGAGGTCGAATCGCCCACGCGGACCCACGCCGTCCCGCGTTCGTGGCCCCCGGTCGCGTCGGCGTCGGGGACGACCACCTTCTCGTGGTCGGACATCCGCAGGGCCGCCCGGTGGAGGTCGCTGCCGGGGTCGTCGGCGACGGAGATGGTCAGGGGCGTGTCGACGACCCGCGCGGCGGCCGTCGCGTAGCCGGCCACCTCGACGCCCATCCGGTCGCGCGCGCCAGCGAACGCCGACAGCGCCTCGCGTGCGACCTCGCGGTAGGAGTCCTCGCCCGTGAGGACCGCGAGGTCCACGAGGGCGTCGGCGAGTTCGACCGTCGTGTCCAGCGGTCTGAGCGGCCGGTCCAGCAGTGCCGGGCTGTCGGCGTCGAGTGGCGCGTCGAGGAAAGTGCCGTCCTCGGCCCGGCAGTGCTCGACGGTCCAGTCGGCCACCTCCCGGGCGTCGCCGAGGCCCTCTCCGGCGATCTGTGCGGCGGTCGTGAGCGCCCCGAGGACGCGCGCCTGGTCGGCGAGGAGGCCCGTCTCGCTGTCGGGGCCGTCGAAGTGCGTCACCGCGCCGCCGTCGAGGAGCGTCCCGCGGACGTGCGAGAGCGCGCGGTCCGCGTAGCGCCGACAGGTCTCGTCGTCGGTGTAGGCGTGCAAGCGCAGGAGAGCCTCGGCGGCGAGGCCGTTGCGGTCGGCGAACACCGTCGAGTCGACGTGCGGCGGGTCGGCGGCCTCGCGCTCGGTCGGTTCGAGCGTGTAGTAGTCGCCCCCGCCCGCCTGGCTCCCGGCGAAGGCCTCGCCGGTCCAGAGGTCGGTCGTCAGGTAGTCGACGGTCCCGAGGGCGGGGTCGCGGTAGCCCTCGTCGCCGGTGTAGAGGTAGGCGTCGGCGAACGCGCGGACCAGCGCCGCGTTCTCGTCGAGCAGTTTCTCGCGGTGCGGGTCGCTCCAGTCGCGGTTGCTCGCGTAGCGGTAGAAGCCGCCGTCGTAGGTGTCGTAGAGGTGCGTGTAGACGGCGTCGAGGGTGCGAAGCGCCCGCGAGCGGTCGCGCTTGAGGGCGAACGCGACGGTCCGGGGGAGGGGGAACTTCGCGTCGGTCCCCCACCCGCCGTAGGTCTCGTCGTACGCCACCTCCAACTGCCCGGCCATGTGCGCCTCGACGCTCGAGTCGAGCGTCCCCCGGGGCGGATCGGGGTCCTGCAGGGCGCGCGGAATCCGGCCGGCGTCGTCGCCGCGGTCGGTCCACGTCTCGCGGACGCGTTCGACCACCGAGCGAAGCGCCTCCGTCGAGAGATACGTCGCGCCCGTGATGACCTCGCCGTCGGGGGTGAGGAAGACGGTCGAGGGGAACCCGCCCATCTGGTAGCGCTCCCGGACGCGCGGGCGGCGGTCGACGTCGACCCGGACGGGGACGAAGTCGTCGGCCACGTTGGCGGCGACGGCGGGGTTGCCGTACGCCTCGCGTTCCATCCGGTCGCACCAGTCACACCACGGCGCGGTCAGGAAGAGCAGCACCGGTCGGTCGGCCTCGCGGGCGTCGGCGAAGGCGTCGGCCCCCCACTCGCGCCACTCGACCAGCGTCTCGTCGGTCATGGCGGGTCTACAGCGGTGGCGAGAAAGCGTGTTACGACTCGGCGCTCGCTCGGCGACCCGCACGTCGTGACGGGCGGAGCGGTGCGGGGGTGGTGCGCGAGTGGTGCGAATGGTGGTGCGCGAGTGGTGCGAGTGGTGGTGCGCGAGTGGTGCGAGTGGTGGTGCGGGGGGTCGGCGGTGACGGTGGCGCGGTGGCAGACCCCTGCAGTCGGAACACGTTTGCATATCGGCCCAGTACTCGGGACTATGGGCTTGCTCCGGGTCATCGGGCTGTTGTTGCTCATTCCGCTGTTCGACATGGTCCTCCTCGTGGTGGTCGCGAACTGGATCGGCATCGTCCCGTCGGTGGCGCTGGTCGTCCTGACCGCGCTCGTCGGGATGTTGCTCGTGCGGGCGGAGGGGAGACACACCCTCAGACGCATCCAGCAGAAGCTCTCGACGGGCCGCCTGCCAGAGGACGAACTCATCGACGGTGCGTTGCTCATCGCCGCCGGGGCGATGTTGCTCACGCCCGGCCTCGTGACGGACGCCATCGGCCTGCTGTTGACGCTCCCACCGACGCGCTACCCCGTCCGGGTGGCGGTCCGGAAGTTCGTCGTCACGCCGTACGTGGACGCCAAGACGGGCGGCATCTACACCGGTCAGGTGTACACCGGGGGCTTCCCGAACCCCGACCAGGGGTCGTCGGACACCTACGACATGGACGACGACGAGTACGACGTGAGCCGCGGGTCCGGCAGCGAGAACTGACGCACGGTTCCGTCGAAGCGACACGCTTAATTGTATTACGGGGGTACGACCTGATGCGCCCAGTCGGGTCGGTAGCTCAGTCAGGTTGAGCGCTCGGCTGATAACCGGGAGGTCCGCGGTTCAAATCCGTGCCGACCCACTCCACCGGGGACGCGTTCCCCACCAGACGACGGGCGCACCTCCCCAGCCATCTAACTTCCGACGCTACCCGACGAGCGACGGGTACGCGTCGCTCTCCGTTCGTCTCCCGATAGCGACTGCGCTCCTCGGCGGGTGCGCAAAGAGTGAGTTTGCCGCGAGCGAATCGGCTACTTCGTCTGACTCCGCTCGCGGGAGACGTCGGCGATTCCTGCGTTCGCCGAACAACTCGGACACGCCATCACATCGCCGTCGTTGTCGGCGAAGACCGTTGCGAACCGCTCCGATACGTGCGCATCGCAGTGGTCACAGGTCGGCATGTCCACCGGTCAGACGAGGGGGGGTTCCTTTGGTGTTGTGCCTGTCAGATTCCAACAAAATACCGGCAATCGGCGTACCCGAACGGGACGAACGCGCGTCGACGTGCCGACGCGATACCGCGCGGACTGCACAGAAAGCGACGGTCCTCCCGGACGCGACTACGCCGGCGTGGGCGTCTGGACGTGCGAGAGGTACGCCGCGAGGTCGGTGGTGGTGACCATCCCGATGAGGCCGCCGTCCTCGTCGACGACGGGGAGGTGGTGGATGCCGTAGGTGATCATCCGGTCGGCCAGTTCGTGGATGGGGTCCTGTGCCGACGCGGTCACCACGTCCGTCGTCATGTAGCGCGAGACGGCCGTCTCCGCCTTCGGGTGGCTCTTGGCGACGATGCTGACGAAGTCCGTCGTCGTCAGGATGCCCTCCAGTCGGCCCTCGTCGTCGACCACCAGCACCGACCCGATGTCGTTGTCCAGCATCGTCCGCGCCGCCTCCTCGACGAGGGTGTCGGGCGTGACGGTGTAGAGGTTCGAGGACATCAACTGACCGGCGAAAATATCGTCCATAATCATCGTTAATGCGTGACTCTGATAAGCGTTGTCGTCGTGTCAAACTGGAGGCGGCCCGCGCACGAGACGCCTCCCGAGGACTCACTAGACGGGAAGGAGGTCCGTCCCGTCCGCGTGTTCGTCGGTCGGTTCCACCCGAAACGGGGGAGTTCTGTGAACGTGTACCATAGCCGTGGGGTGGGCTACTGTGACGAGGCGTAGTTGGCGTATGCCCTCTCCCAGACTCACCGGGAGAGTCAGAGAGGGGTAGGCTACAGGTCCAAACAGCGAGCGTGAGCCTCTCGAAAAACATCGTCAAGGTGAGTAATTTTCGATCGGTTGACTCTACCACCCGAGAACTCACAGCTACAGTCAACATCGGAACACTCGAAGTGAACAGTCCAGCAGTCAGGTTCGCTTGACACGCCGTACAGGAGAGGGGCACCACACTGTGAGCAGTTCGCATCGTCGCTTCGCCGCATGATCATACGACGATTGGTCGAGGTATCAGGTATGAACTTCCGGGGGAACCTCCACATTTATCAGATAGCGTACCACAGCAGAATTAATGACGTATGACGGTCCCGGCGTGTTTCGGGCACCGTACGGAAACGACGACGCACTAGAGAACTTCCATCGGACGGTTTTGGATGGCGTCGAGATCGAGACAGTTGCTCCACATACAGAGGTGACGTTCGACAATGACGTGGTCCGGCTCTGGGGAACGAAGGAAACCGTCGAATCATCTTGGTCGAACGTCAGTCCGGGTGACTACCTCATCTTCTACCGAGACGGAACATACACGCACGCGGTCGAAGTCCTTGGGACGGAGAAGAACGAAGATCTCGGAAGACAAATCTGGCCGAATCACGAGGCGGACAAACCGTGGATCTGTATCGTCTACCTCGACGTACCGACTAGAATCGACGTCGACTCCTCGTTGGTCCACGGACTCGCCGGGTACGACATCGACTATCCGATGGGTTTCAGCCCCCTGAACGACATGGGAATCGGTGGGCTCCGAGGGAAGTATGGGTCTATCGAGCAGTTCGCTACGGGACCAGAACGTGAAACCCTACCCGACATCGAAGTCGTTTCGGCACCATCGATCACCATCCCACCCGAAGCGATTTCCGAGTTGTACTTCCCTAATAAGCAGAAGCAGGAGATCACGAGTCAGATATCCACAGCAATCAACGCCGGGAAGCACGTCGTTCTGACCGGACCACCCGGCACCGGAAAGACCGAAATCGCTCGCCTCGTCTGTGAGTACCTCGCCAGTGAGTACGGAGACCACTACACGGGGTATCAAACGACGACCGCAACAGCGGACTGGTCGACGTTTGAAACAGTCGGTGGCTACATGCCTGATGAGGGGGATGGGGACCTCCAGTTCGAACCCGGGCAAGTCCTCAGACGATTCAAGCGAGACGGAGTGCAGCAGAACGAACCGCTCATCGTCGACGAGATCAACCGAGCGGACATTGACAAGGCGTTCGGTCAGTTGTTCACACTCCTCTCGGGGCACGCCGTGCAACTGCCGTACAAGCGAGCGGGTCGGGAAATCGAGGTCAAGTTGGGCGAGAACTTCGAAGGGACTCCAGAGGCACACGAGTACGTAATGCCCGCGTCGTGGCGACTGTTCGCGACCATGAACAGCTACGACAAGACGTCGCTCTATGAGCTCTCGTACGCATTCATGCGGCGATTCGCGTTCGTCCACATCGACGCACCGTCCGTCCCCGAGGATGAGGCGGGTCAGACGGCGCTCGTAGGAGAGTACGCGAACGTATGGGAGATAACAGCTGATGAGGACTCACTCCGTGCGGTCGGAATCGTATGGCATGCGACCAACACTGCTGTCCAGAACCGGAACATCGGCCCAGCGATAATCAAAGATCTCCTGTCCCATCTAGAGCAAGCCCCTCGTGATCCAGAGGCGAGAAGACGAGTACTGACCCGAGCGGTAGTGAGTTACGTTTTCCCACAGCTAGAAGGCGTCCCGCGTCGTGGTCGGGTCGTTGAGCGAATCGCGTCGACGGGTGTCGTCGACGGCAAGGAACTACGACGGTCTGCGGGGGAGATACTCGCCGTCGACCTCGAACAGGATGGATAGAGACGAACTTCTCGGGGAACTCACGCAGGACGTATTCGCCTACGTGATGCACGGCACGTTCTCCGAGCGACGGTTCGTGGGTGAGATTCGTCCGTCCGGTCTCGGTGAACGGTTCGAGGACTTCGAATCGCTGGTACGACTCCACTTCGTACTCCGGCCGGAGGTAGTCGACTTCGTCGAACAGCTCCCGCGCCGGATCCGCAGCGTCAAAACACAGACAGAGGATAGCAGGTCGCGGCAGCGAGGGCACGCCAGCGGGCGAGTCGATTGGTCTGCGACGGTCCGGGAACGATACTCCCGTGCACCCGGGGACAAGTCGTTGTTCGTCTGTGAGAACCGGACCGAGAACTACGACGTTCCCGAGAACATCGTCTTGAAGCGAATCCTCTCACTCGTCCACCGGACACTGGTTGATTGCCAAACCCACTTGCAGAAGGAGTACGACTGGGTAACGGACCGATGGAAGGAGAATCTCGAACTAGCGGAGACGCTGATCGAGATTTTCGAACGGAACGTCCATGTTACCCGCATCCGGGACCCGACCGAGTACGAACCGACCGAACGAATGCTCCGTGCTGCAGAGGAGTCACGCAGTGAGATCTATCGTGACGCCGCGCGACTCTTACGTGAGTACCACGATGCAGCACGTGGCGACGAGGACGCAATCAGAGACCTCTTAGCGTCGACAGCAATCACCCCTGACGACGACGAGACACTTCTCGAACTGTTCGTCCTGTTCAAATACATCAGAGTAATCGAAGAGCTACAGGACGAGAACTTCACGCTTCGGACCATCGAATCAGGGACACAGGAAATCGCTCGCCTCCAAGGTGGTGACAGCGAGTTCGTTCTGTACCACGACCGCTCCGGAAGAAGCAGGGGACTGAGTTTCACGACGGCGGAACACGACAAACCTCGGGCCGAACTCGGACGTGCGGAGATGGTGAAACGGGAGGCACAGGAGACCACAGCCAACTACTTCAGGGACGACGATCTGTCGCGCCGCAGCAATCGACCGGACGTCATCGTTCTTGAGGTCCGTGGAGATGACCGACGAGAGTACCTTATTACCGAGGTCAAGAACTCCACCCGCCGCGAGACGATTCGGCAAGGAATCGAAGAGACTCTGGAGTACGTCGCGTTTCTCAGACAGGATGGAGAGTTCGTCTTCGACCGAGATACCGACTTCTTCGGTTCGGGATGGAATGGATTGCTCGTCGTTCAAGACCTGAAAGACATGGAGACGGCCCGATTGGAGGACCAACAGTCGATTCGAATTCTTCAGGCATCAGAGGTGTCAGACCGACTGCGAGACATCCTACTTGGTGTCCTCTCGAACAAACCATCTGACTGACAGGTGAGCAAGCAACCCTGCTGGGTCAGCCTCTTCTTATCCGGAGACCGTCCGGGTCGCCGGACAATCTTTTCAATCAGATGAAACTTTTTCCCGTCCGATAGCCTCCCTCCACGCATGACCACGACCGACGAACTCGCCACCTTCGCCGGGGAGGTGTCGTTCGACGAACTCCCCGACGAGGTCGTCGAGGAACTGAAGAAGCGCGTGCTCGACTCGCTGGGGATCGCGGTGGGTGCGATGGGCGCGACGCCCGTCGAACAGGTCCGGCGGACCGTCGAGGGGGCGAACGCCGACGGCGCGTGTCGCCTGTGGGGGTCCGACAGGCGGGCACCGTCGGACGACGCGGCGATGCTCAACACCGCGCTCGTCAGGTATCTGGACTTCATGGACTCCTTCCTCGCGCCGGGCGAGACGCCACACCCGAGCGACAACGTCGCGGCCGTCGTCGCGATGGGGGAAGCGGGCGACGTGAGCGGCGCGGACCTCCTCGCGGCCGTCGGGGTGGCCTACGAGGTACAGGGGGAACTGGCGTGGAACGCGCCCGTCCGGGACCGGGGGTGGGACCACGTCACCCACACGGTTCTCTCGGCGGCCTGCGGGGCGGCCCACGTCGCCGGACTGGACTACGAGGAGTTCAGGAACGCCGTCGGCATCGCGGGGACGGCCCACAACGCCCTCCGGGTCACGCGGACGGGAGGCATCAACGAGTGGAAGGGCGTCGCGAGCGCCAACACCGCCCGCAACGCCGTCTACAGCGTGATGCTCGCCGCTCAGGGGATGGAGGGGCCGACGAACCTCTTCGAGGGACAGAAGGGGTGGAAGCAGGTGGTGTCGGGGCCGTTCGAGATAGACCCCAGCCCCGAGTGCTCGCGCGTCTTCGACACGATGACGAAGCGGTACGTCGCCGAGACGTACGCCCAGTCGGCCGTCGAGGGCATCATCGAACTCGCGACGGCACACGACGTGGACCCCGGCGAGGTGGTCGCCGTCCGCCTCGACACCTTCGCCGGGGCGAAACTCATCATCGGAGGCGGCGAGGGGTCGCGCTACGAGGTGGAGACGAAGGCGCAGGCCGACCACTCGCTGCCCTACATGCTCGCGGCGGCGCTCATCGACCGCGAGATGGGCGTCGACGCGTACGACCCGAAGCGCATCCGCCGCGAGGACGTCCAGACCCTCCTCCGGACGGTCGACGTCGAGGAGGACCCCGCGCTCACCGACCGCTTCGAGGCCGGCGAGATGCCCGCACACCTCGAGGTGGAACTCGCCGACGGGACGGTCCACCGCGTCGAGAAGGCCGACTTCGCGGGCCACCCGAACAACCCGATGTCGTGGGAGGACGTGGTGGCGAAGTTCGAGTCACTCACGGACGGGCGCTACGACGCCGCTCACCGTGAGGCCGTCGTCGAGACGGTCCGCACCCTCGAGGACCACGACGTCTCGGACCTCGTCGCCCTCCTCGACTGACTCCCGGCGAGAGGGCGACGGGACCGAAACCTGTCAACAGCCCTATCTTCTCTCACGTGCTAGTACCCCCCATGCCGATGGAAAACCGCGCGTTCGACTTCCTGCGGGTGAACGACCGGCCGGACAAGCCCCGCGAGCGTGGTATCACGGAGATTCGGGGCCCCTACTACGACCCGATGGGGCCGCGCCACCTCCGGGACATCCTGGAGACGATGGGTCACTGGGTAGACATCTACAAGTTCTCGGGCGGGTCGTTCGCGCTGATGCCCGAGTCGGCGGTTCGCGAACTCGTCGACACCTGCCACGAGTTCGACGTGCAGGTGTCGACCGGCGGGTTCATCGAACACGTCCTCGTCGCGGACCACGACCACGTCGAGGAGTACGTCGCCGAGGCGGCCGAACTCGGCTTCGACATCGTGGAAGTCTCCTCGGGCTTCCTCGCCATCGACACGGACGACATGGTCGCGCTCACCGAACTCGTCCAGGACCACGGCCTGAAGGCGAAACCCGAGATAAACGTCCAGTTCGGGGCGGGCGGCGCCTCCAGCGTCGAGGAACTGGAGGGCGAGGCGGCCATCGACCCCGCGAGCGCCATCCACGCCGCGAAGCGCCACCTCGAGGCGGGCGCGTACAAGGTGATGGTCGAGTCCGAGGGCATCACCGAACGGGTCCGCGAGTGGCGCACCGACGTCGCCTTCGACATCGCCACCGAGGTGGGCGTCGAACACTGCGTGTTCGAGGCGGCCGACCCACCCGTCTTCGAGTGGTACATCAAAAACTTCGGGCCGAACGTCAACCTGTTCGTCGACCACTCCCAGATCGTCGAGTGCGAGTGCATGCGCTCGGGGCTGTGGGGCAAGAAGTCCTCGTGGGGGCGCATCACCAGCTACCGTCGCGAGGGTCGCCGAGGGGAGTGACCCGCCCATGGAGCACGTCGACTACACCTACACGGTCGGCATGACCGACGAGGAGGTGGCCGACCACCTCCGGACGGAGACCAGCGGCGTCCTCTCGCTAGCGCGCGACGGGGACGCCTACGCGCTGCCCGTCTCGTACCACTACGACGGCGAGTCGCTGTACCTCCGTCTCACCGAGGACGGCCACAGCAAGAAGATGGCGTTCCTCACTGCCACCGACGAGGCCTGCTTCCTCCTGTACGACGTCGAGGGCGAGGACTCGTGGAGCATCGTCGTCACCGGGGGGCTCCGCCGACTCACCGCCGAGGAGGACGGCGCACTCGCGGAGGCGGGCGTCCACGCGAAGTTCGCCCCCCTGCGCGTCTTCGACGAGGACATCGACGACGTCGAGATAGCGGTGTACGAACTCGCGACGACGGCGGTGACGGGCCGTCGAACCGGTCGCCGCCTCTGAATGACGGGCAAGGGTATTGCCCACTGGCACCACATATCACAGTATGCCGACCTGCCCGCACTGCGAGACCGACCTCGACGCGTCGGACCTCTGTCGCCACGAGCGCGAGGGACTGGTGACGGTCCACTGCCCGACGTGTAACTTCGTCCTCGGCTACTACCGCGACCGGGCGCTCCGGTACGCCTGAACCCGTGCGAGGACGCCTCGGTCGCAACCGCTTTGCCCCACCGCCCGCGACCCGGACGCCATGAGCTACGAGATTCTCCCTCACCCCGCCGACGTGCGCTTCCGGGCGACCGGCCCCACCCTCGACGCGGCCTTCGCGGCGGTCGTGGACGCCTTCGCCGACCTCTCGGAGGGAGCGGGCGAGGACGGCCAGCGCCACGAGATACGCATCGAGAGCGAGGACGGCGAGGCCCTCCTGTTCGACTTCCTCGCGAAACTCGTCCTCCTCCAGGAGCTAGAGGAGTGTGCCGTCTCGCGCGCCGAGACCGTCGACATCGAGGAGCGAGGAGAGGGGTACGCCCTCGTCTCGACCGTTCGCGCCGGCCCCATCGAAGAGGCGCTGTTCGACATCAAGAGCCCCACCTACAGTCAGATGGTCGTCGAGGAACGCGACGGCGAGTGGGTACTGGAGGCGACGCTGGACATCTGACCCGCGACGGGACGGTCCCCGACCCACGCACGTCGCGGGTGACTTTTCCCCTCGCCGCCGAAACTCGGGGTATGGACCTCACCGAAGTCGACGACAACGTCTACGAGATAGCTCGGGAGGGCGACATGCGCGTCCCCGCGCGCGTGTTCGCCTCGAAGCCACTGCTGGAGAAGATGCAGGAGGAGGGCCAGACGCTCACGCAGGTCCGGAACGTCGCCACCCTCCCCGGCATCCAGAAGTACTCCATCGTCCTGCCCGACGGCCACCTCGGGTACGGCTTCCCCATCGGCGGGGTGGCCGCCGTCGACATGGAGAAGGGCGTCATCTCGCCAGGGGGAATCGGGTTCGACATCAACTGCGGCGTGCGCGTCCTGAAGACCGACCTCACGTACGCGGACGTGCAGGGCCGCGAGGAGGAACTGGTCGAACGCCTCTACGACCTCGTCCCCTGCGGACTCGGGAAGGGCGCGTACGTCCACACCGACCGCGAGGACATCGACGGCATCCTCGAGGGCGGCATGGAGTGGATGCTGGAGAACGGCCACGCGCGCGAGGCCGACCTCGAACACTGCGAGGAGAACGGTCGACTGCCCGGCGACCCAGACGCCGTCCCCGAGGACGCGAAGAAACGCGGGGTCGACCAGGTCGGGTCGCTCGGGTCGGGCAACCACTTCCTCGAAGTCCAGCGAGTCAGCGACGTGTACGACGCGGCCACCGCGGAGGCGTACGGTCTCCACGAGGATCAGGTCGTCGTCATGGTCCACTCCGGGTCGCGCGGCCTCGGCCACCAGGTCTGTCAGGAGTTCATCCGCCGGTTCGAGCGCACCTACCCGGACCTCGTGGACTCGCTGCCCGACCGTCAACTCGTCTACGCCCCCATCGGCGACGACGCGGCCGAGGAGTACCGGAAGGCGATGTACGCCGCCGCGAACTTCGCGTGGGCGAACCGGCAGGCGATGACGCAGGCCGTCCGCGAGGCGTTCGCCGACCTCTTCGGAACCGAGGAGGTGGACCTCGTCTACGACGTCTGTCACAACGTCGCCAAGGAGGAGACCCACGAGGTCGACGGGGAGGAGAAGGACCTCCTCGTCCACCGCAAGGGCGCGACGCGGGCGTTCCCGGCGGGCCACCCGCAGGTCCCCGAGGCGTACCGCGACGTGGGCCAGCCAGTCCTCCTGCCGGGGAGCATGGGCACCCACTCGTACATCCTCGCGGGCGGCGAGCGCTCGATGGACCTCACCTTCGGGTCGACGGCCCACGGCGCGGGCCGCCTCAAGTCGCGCACGCAGGCCAAGAAGGACTACACGGCCGGCGACCTCCAGCAGGAACTCCGTGGCGAGGGCGTCTACGTGAAGGCCCGCTCCGGCGAGACCGTCGCCGAGGAGGCCCCCGGCGCGTACAAGGACGTCGACGAGGTGGTCCGGGTGAGCGACGCCCTCGGCATCGGGACGAAGGTGGCCCGCACCCGCCCCATCGCGAACATCAAGGGCTGACGTGTCGCCCTCGCCCGGACGTGACGAGGGGAAGAGACTTGCTGGGTGACACGTCATTCGTGGCATGGACCGCCGCCGGTTCCTCACTGCCCTCACGAGTACCACCGCCCTCCCCCTCGCCGGGTGTTCGCTCCCGACGGACGCGAAATCGATGCCGAGTGCCACGACCTACCACGACCCCGACGCGGGCGACTACGTCTACGAGTACGGCCCCGGCGACACCCAGTGGGCGCAGTACGCCGTCGAGTTCGCCCGGTCGGGGGGGCCGGACGATCCCGTCGACGTGACTCTCGTCGTGACGGGGAGCGACCGCCTCGCCACCACGGACCTCCGGTTCGTCGTCGAACCCGCCCCGAACGTGGTGGGGACGGTCCCCGAGGTGCGCTACCTCGCCAAGTCGTGGCCGCCCGTCACCGTCTCCGGCGAGGGCCGGCGGACCGTCCTCGACGTGGGCGGCATCGACGACCCCGTCGACGCGACGCTCCACTTCGACCTCACCGTCGACCCGGTGGGAGAGGGGATGGAACAGGTGTTCGTCGTCGCCGAGGGGTCGTTCACCTCGGGGGAGCCCTCGCCCTTCGGGCGCTACCGGCTACGCGAGTCCGAGGTGTACGACCTCCCCGCCCCGCGGTCGGCGTGAATTGATAGGGCTCGAACACCTAGGAGGGCCATGAGCGATTCCACGGAACGGTTCGACCTGCCCGAGACCGACGAGGAGTGGCGCGAGGTGCTCACCGACGAGGAGTACGAGATACTCAGAGAGCAGGGGACCGAACCGAAGTTCACGGGCGAGTTCATCGGCAAGGACGACGAGGGGACGTACGTCTGTGCTGGCTGTGGCGCGGAACTGTTCGACTCGGAGACGAAGTTCGACAGGGAGGGGTCGGGGTGGCCCTCGTTCTACGACGCGGCCGAGGACTCGGTCGAACTGCGCCGAGACACCAGCCACGGTATGGACCGCACGGAAGTCGTCTGTGCCAACTGCGGCGGCCACCTCGGCCACGTCTTCGACGACGGACCCGATCCGACCGGGAAGCGCTTCTGTATCAACTCGGCGGCGCTGGACTTCGAGGGCGAGGAGTAGTCGGCACCCCTGCCACGGCTTCGACGACGTCCGACGGCGGAGCCGTCGGGCAGGTCGGGCGCGGAGCGTCCGACCGCGGACCCGATCCGACCGGGAAGCGCTTCTGTATCAACTCGGCGGCGCTGGACTTCGAGGAGGAGGACTGACGCGTCGTCGCGTCAGGCCGACTCGTCGCCGCCGCGCGCCAGCGTCAGCCCCTCCGCCTCGTAGATGCTGATGAGTTCCGAGACGAGTTCCTCGTAGCTCTCGTCTTCCGTCCGCAGGGCGTCCAGTCGCTCGATGGTCTCCTCGCTGAGTTCGACCTGGGGCATGGACGGTGGTTCGTCGCCACGGTACGTAAATCCGGGGCAGTACACTGCCTGTCGTCAGCCCACGGGGAGTATTCGTCGCCCGGCGCGTGGCGGTCGCCAGAGCGGCATCGTCGGCTTCTCGAGGTCAGGGGCCTCCTCGTCGCGGTCCGGTTCGTCCGACGGGTACACGGGTACTGGCATGGCGGAACACCACTACCACGGTAACACGGCGCACACAGGAAAGCGTTACGCATTCGACGTGCCGGGAGGCTCATGTCCCGCGCGGTCGGTCGTCCGGGTATGGACGGCGAGGGAACCTACACGCTGGTGGTCGAACTGACCGACGGGGCGACAGTCGAGTTCGGCGCGGCGGGCGCGCGCGACCTGCAGGCTGGGTGGTACGCCTACGTCGGGAGCGCGTTCGGCCCGGGCGGGTTCTCGCGGGTCGACCGACACCGCGAACTCGCCCGCGGGAACCGCGACACCCGCCACTGGCACGTCGATTCCCTGCTCGGCCACCCCGCGAGCCGCCTCGCCGAGGTGGTCACGACGGCGGACGCCGACGTGGAGTGTGCGGTCGCCCGGTCGCTCGCGGAGACCCTGACGCCCGTCGCCGGCCTCGGCGCATCCGACTGCGACTGCGACTCCCACCTCGCCTTCGCGCCCGACCACGAGCGGCTGGTCGACGCGGTCGAACGGACACACGAGAGCGCCGTCGAGGGGTGACGCCCCGGGACGCGACGGCCCCCGACCGACGACCTCTTCTCGGCGCACCACTCCCTCCCGGTAGTGACACTCGACCTCCCCGACAGCGCGCGCGTCCTCGTGGACGTGGACGGTACCCTCTGTGCGAACCTCCCACGCCTCGTCGAGTACGTCGACGCGGAACACGGCGTCGGCATCACGACCGACGAGGTGACGGAGTGGAGCTACCCCGTGGACGGGACCGGCAAGCACGTCGGGCAACTCATCGACGACGCGATGGCCCACCGCCGGGAGTGGTTCCTGCTCGGGATGGACCCGATTCCGGGAGCCGACGAGGCGATGCGCTCGCTCTCCGAGGCGGGCCACGACCTCCACATCGCCACGCACCGCCCGAGCGAGACCCACGAGGTGACCGAGCAGTGGCTCGCGGAACACGACATCCCCTACGACGCCTACGAGTACGACGTGCCCGCGAACAAGGGCTGCCTCGACGGTGACCTCCTCGTCGACGACTACCACCGGAACGTGGGCGACACCCTCGCCGAGGGGAAGGCGGGCGCGCTGTTCCGCCAGCCCTACAGCGACCCCGCGGCCTGCGAGGGGGCACTCGTCGTCGACTCGTGGGCGGACCTCGTCGCGGCCGTCCGGTAGGTCACCCGAGGTAGTAGTCCTCGAAGCGCCCGACCGCGTAGCGCAGGCTCAGCCCGCCCGCGAGTCCGGCGAGGACGACCGAGAGCGCGACCCCCCCGGCGACGACGAGGGTGGTCCCGACGCCGAGTGAGGAGACGACCCCCTCGCGGAGGAGCGGCGTTCCCGCGACGAGGACCGGGATGCCGGTGACGACGAGGACGAGCGAGTACACCGCGAAGGCGATCAGACTGGGGACGATGGCCTCGTGGGTCCGCGAGACGCGCACCGACTCCATCCGGGGGAACAGCGTCCCGATGCCCGTCGCGAGCGCCGTCGCCGACAGCGGGAGGACGACGCTCCCGACGAGAACCGCCGCGAGCGCGGGGGTGCCGAGGTCGCTCAGCACGCCGGAGACGCCCGCCGCGAGCACCGTCAGCGGGACGCCGACGACGGCCCCCGCGAGGCAGAGTCCGCCCATGAACGTCCGCCCGCCGACGGGCGTCGTGAGCGTGACGGGCAACACGGGGCCCTCGTCGCCGATGGGGTTGAGCGTGAACGCCGCGCCCGTCGCCCACGCTCCGTAGAACGCCAGCAAGGGCGGGAGTGCGGTGGGGACCCGTCCCTCCACGACGGCGTCCTGTATCGGGGCGACGAGCAGGAACAGCGGGTAGAGGACGTAGAGAAGGCGGATGGGGCCGCGCTTCGCCCGAATCCACGACTTGCGGGCGATGCGGGCCATCCGCCGGGGGAGGAAGGCGACGGTCCCGATGCCCGAGGACTCGGCGTCATCGCTCTCCGGCCGGACGGGTTGCGCGTACCAGAGCCACGCCGCCAGCCAGCTACACGCCCCCGCGAGCGCAGGGACGCCGACGAGCGTGAGCACCCCCGCACCGGCGGCGCGGACGGCGACGGCGTCGGGCGTCGTCCCGTACAGCGCGAGGTCGGCGAACCACCCGAGGGGCGTCTCACCCACCGCCCCGACGACGGGTGCGAGCGCCGCGCCCGTCTCGGCGTTCGTGACCGCGACGAAGTAGACGACGAACAGGACGGCCGCGATGGCCGTCTTGTAGCGGGCCAGCGTCTCCGACCGGGCGACGGCGTTGCGGACGACGAGGCCGAGGGCGAACCCCGAGAGCACCCCAAGGACGATCAGCGAGAGGAGGGCGAGGAAGGCGAGAGGAATCGCGAGGAGCGCCCCCGACCCGACGCCGTAGGCGACGGGGACGCCGACCAGCGGTGCCCCGAGGACGCCGAGCGTCACCGTCAGTTCCGTCAGGAGGAGGCCCGCGACGGCCTCCCGGTGGGGGACAGTCGTCAGCAGGCCGTCGGGGTGGACGGGCACCGACGTGGTCTGGACTGCCCGCAACGCGGTCAGGAGGGCGAGGACGGTCGGCAGGCCCGCCGCGAGGAGGCGGCCGACGCCGACCGGGTCCCCGAACTCGCCGGCGGCGACCCCCTGCCCGGCGAAGTACGCGACCACGATGCTGCCGAAGAGAGGGACCACGCCGAACAGCAGACCGACGCCGAGGGCGACGAGTTGCGCCCGCATCCCGGTGACGACGCGGAAGCGCCGGACGAGTTCGGTCCGGGCGATGCGAATCGCGTGTGCCGCGTTCATCGGCGAGCCTCGGACTCCGCTCCGGGGCCGCCGGACCCGTCGAAGTCCGCCTCCTGCGTCACCTCGAGGAAGACGTCCTCCAGCGTGCGCTCCTCGCCCGTCTCCGCACGGCGCTTGAGCTTCTCCGGCGGTCCCTCCGCGACGAGGTCACCGTCGAACAGGACCCCCACCGTGTCGGCGAGTTCGTCCACCACGGGGAGGATGTGCGTCGAGAGGAAGACGGTCGTGTCGCCCGCCGCGAGGTCCGCGAGGGTGTTTCGCACCGTGCGGGCGGCCCGCGGGTCCAGCCCCGAGGTGGGTTCGTCGAGGAAGACGACGGCGGGGTCGTGGAGGATGGCCTGGATGATGCCCGCCTTCTGTTTCATCCCCTTCGAGTACGTCGAGACGCGCTTGTCGGCGTCCCCCGCGAGGTCGAAGCGGTCCAGCAGGGAGTCGATTCGCTCGTCGGCCACCTCGTCCGGGATGTCGCGCAGGCCGGCGACGTACTGCAACTGCTCGCGCCCGGTGAGTTCGTCGTACAGCGGGGGCGTCTCGGGGAGGTAGCCGATGCGCTCGCGGACCGCGTCGCGGTCCGTGATGGACACGCCGTCGATGCTCGCCGACCCCGAAGTGGGCCGGAGGAGCGTCACGAGCATCCGGATGGTCGTCGTCTTGCCCGCGCCGTTCGGCCCGAGAAAGCCGTAGACCGACCCCCGCCTGACGGCGAGGTCGAGTCCCTCCACGGCCGTCTCAGACCCGTAGCGCTTGGTGAGGGCGTCCGACTGGATGGCGAACGAGGACATGGAGAGCGGGTTAGTAGTGAGGTACTAAAACCCTGCCCGTCGGCTCTCGCGCCCGGGGGGCGGTCACTCCCGGGCGGACCAGAAGCGCTCCAGGCCGAGGTCGAGCATGTCGGGGCTGACCGCGCTGAACTCCCGCCGCTCGCGTTCGCCGAGGAGGCCGTTGACCGAGCGCGGCGCGTCGCGCAGGTAGCGCTCGTCGAGGAGGACGCGCACGCCGGACTCGTCGGGGCCGCGAAGGACGCGCCCGAAGGCCTGTCGCGCCTTCCGGACGGCGGGCACCTGCACGGCAGTCGAGAACCCGGCGCTCCCGCCGCCCGCGCCGGGCGGGGCCGACCCGCCCTCCTCGCCGAACGTCCGGTCGTAGGCGTTCATCACCGCCTTCATCCGCGGGGTGGCGGTGTTGGCGTAGGGGACGCCGACGACGACGGCGCAGTGGAGTCGGTCCCCCCGGTAGTCGACGCCCTCCGTGACGGTGCCACGCGCGCTCGTGACGAGGACGCGGTCGACGCCGTCTCGCTGGAAGAACCGGTCGAGCATCTCGTCGGTCTCGCTGGCCTCCGAGGAGCGGTCCCGGAGGACGGGTTTCTCGACGTGGTCGCGGAGGTACTCGACGGCCCACTCCGCTTCGCGGTAGGAGGGCAGGCAGACGAGGACGTTGCCGTGCGACCGGGCGAGCGTCGTCATCGCCCCCGCGTACGCCTTCCTCGTGCGGGTCATCTCCCCGTACTCGGTGACCGGCGGACCGCGGTTCCGGTAGGTGAACGCCGGGAGGTCGACGACCCACGACTCGCGGTTCGCCTCGGGGAACGCGAGGCCGTAGCTGGCAGTCTCGACGGTCCGTGGCTCGCGGTCCTCGCCCTCCCTGTCCCCGTCGGCCGACTCCTCGGAATCGGCCGGTTCGCCCGACCCGCTCAGCACGTCCAGTCCGCTCACGGTCCGGTAGACGTCGAACGGTTCGAGCGTGGCGGACATCAGCACGCCGCCCGCCAGGTCGTCGAGGACGGCGGCGAGGGGGTCACGCGGGATGCAGTTGAACAGCGTCAGGTCGGCGTTGTAGGCGCTCGCCCAGTCGGGGAGGGTGGTATCGGCGACGGCCTTCTCGGAGAACTCCAGTTCGAGTTCCCGGAAGTAGGTCCCCCGGTCGGCGGTCCCCCAGTCGAACAGGACGCGGCCGACGCCCGCGCTGACGGGCGTGCGGTCGGTCTGGCCGTCGTTCTCGTGTATCTTCGCGACGACGTAGCCCGCGTCGCGGACGCGCGCCCAGATGTCGCCCGCGAACCGCTCCTCGGCGGCGTCGGTGACGCGGTCCGTCTCCACGGCTTCGGGGTCGCGAAGGGGTATCTCGTGGTCCTCCTCGGGCAGGGACCCCTCGCGGAACCGACGTTGCCAGTCGCCGTACTCGGATTCGAGGAACTCGCTCACCTCGTCGTCGATGCGTCCGGCGACCCACTCGAGGAACGACCCGACGGCCGCGAGGTCCCGTCCCGTGACGCTCTCGAACTCCTTCAGGGTCTCCTCGGCGTGCCTGCGGTGGGCGGCGGCGTCCGCGCCCGGTTCGCCGCCCGTCCCCGAGAGGTACTCGCGGGCGAGCGTCACGTCCCGGTGGGCGGTCCGCAGGGCGTGCAGCGAGACAGAGTCGGAGAGCAGGTCGCGCACCCGCTCTTCGAGCATGTGCGCCTCGTCCACCACGAGGAGGGTCTCCTCGTCTAACACGCCCGCCTTCTCGTTCGTGAGCCGTCGGGTGAGGGGGTCGAACGCGTGGTTGTAATTCCCTATCAGAACGTCCGCCTCGCCCATCAGCGACGCCATCGCCTCGTGGGGGCAGGTGCCCCGGCGGACGGCGGCGTTCACCAGCGAGTCTGGCGTCAGCACGCCCTCCTCGCCCGCCGAGAAGTCGAATGGTATCCACTCCTCGTCGGCGAAGTAGCGGGCGTAGAACGGGTCGAAGTAGCCGGCGTCGCCCGCCGGGAGGTCCTCGCTGTCGTAGATGTCCAGCACGTCTCGGGTGTGCGGCGGGTCGGCGGAGTAGGGGGCGCTCGCGCCCGCCGTCTCCAGTCGCGGGCCGTCCATCCCTTCCACGAGGTGACAGAGCGCCGCGGCGCGGACCGGGTCGTACCACGGCACGTCCTCCTCGCGTTCGCCGCGGTGTTCCGGGCACTTCAGTTCCGAGTACGAGAGGCGGTCGCAGTCGGCCGCCTCGCAGACGTTGATTCGGCCGTCGAGCGCACCGGGCGCGACGTCGAGTTCGAGGCGCGACTCGCGACTGACGAGGCGGGCGGTCGTCTCGCGCATGTCGCTCGACGCCTCGTGGACGCTCTCGCCGGGTATCGCCCCCGTCCGGGCGTACGGGAGCAGGTCGCGCTTGCCGACCATCACCAGGCCGTCCACGTCGGCCCCGTTCCGGACGAGCGCCTGCACCTCGCTGACGAACTGCTTCAACTGCTGTTTGACGGGCGTGACCGCCATCACGCGCTCGCCCGCACCGTCCGCGACGGCCTGCAGGCCGGCGACGAGGGCGATGAGCGTCTTGCCCGTCCCGCAGGCCCCCTCCAGCATGAGGTAGCCGCCGTCGGACATCGTGTCGAGGGCGCGTTCGACCCCGTCGGCCTGCTGGGGGTACGGGTCGAACGGGAACAGGTCGGCCCACGCCGCGTCGATGGACTCGCGAGGGACCGTCCGCCCGTCGGCACCGCTCCCGTCCTCAGCCTCGCGCTCCGGGACCGGCGAGTCGCTGTCGCTCATCGAGGACACCTCCCGAGGGGGACGAACGTGACGGAGGACGGGGCGGGAATCACTACGCGAGTCTCGCTCCTCCTCGGGTATAAACCGTCGGAGAGGGGCCGCCGAGGCGTCAGTCCACGTCGGCGACGACCCGCGCGGGCGCGCCGTCGCCGGGGTCGAGTGCGAGCGGGAAGGCGTAGACGGTGACCCGGTCGGGCAGGTCGCCGAGGTCACGCAAGTTCTCGACGATGAGGCAGTCCTCGCGCAGGAGTTCGTGGTGTGCTCCGAGGTCTGCATCCGGGGCGTCGACGCTCGGGGCGTCGATGCCCACGTCCACGCCGCGGGCGGCACACTCGCGGGCGCACGGCGGCGTGAGGTAGGGGTGCTCCCAGTAGGTCTCCTCGCCCCAGTGGTCGTCCCACCCCGTCGAGAAGAGGAGGAGGTCCTCCTCGCCCGCCTCGGGGAGCAAGTCGGGGGTAATCGCCTCGGCGCGCCCGAGGGGGCAGTCGACGACGCGCGCGTCGTATCGGAAGCGGTCGACCGGGTAGGAGGTGATGGGCGCGCCGTCGGGTTCGACGTGTGCCGGCGCGTCGATGTGCGTCCCGGTGTGGGACGTCAGGCCGACCGCCGTGAGGTTGAACCCGGTGGCGTCGATAGTCGCGTGCGGGAACGTCTCGACGACCGGGTCGCCGGGGAACGCGGGCATGCCGTCCGTGATGACGTGCGAGAGGTCACGCACGGTCACGCCGTGGGTCCGTCGGGTCGTCGGGACTCGCCAGTCGCTGGTCGGGTGCGCCCACACCGGAGGGCGACAGATGAGAGCGCGCTAGTGCGATATCGGTCCGTCGACGTCACTCCGTGGTCCTCCATACGGGTACACTACTGCCACCGAGAATATATAGGTACCACCCCATCCGTGACCGCGAGGCCCGTTGCACAATCGATTTACCTCACCCGCCGAAGGTCCAAGGGACTCAATGAGATTGGTCCGCCAGACGGCAACGCTGTGCTGTATCGCCCTCGTCCTCCTCGCCGGTTGTTCCGGCGTCCCCGGATTCGGGGGCGGCGGTGAGGCCTACACCGCCGCCGACGAACCGCTGAACACCTCTACCCTCCAGGAGGACCACACCGAGAACCTCCGCGACGCGGGGTCGTTCACCGTCACGCTGAACGGCAGTTCGGCGGTCGGAAACGACACCAGCAGCCAGCAGACGGTGATTCGCGCCGACCTCGAGGCGAACCGCACCTACCAGCGCTCGCAGGTCGACCAGAGCCTCAGGGGACAGTCGAGCGGTGTGGTGTCCGAACTCTACCTCGACAACGGGTCCGGGTACGCCCGGTTCGTCCTCGGCTCCGGCAACCAGTCGCAGGCCCAGTACCAGACCGTCGACCTCTCCCAGTTGCCCCCCGGTAGTTCGGCGCCGAGCGAGCGGTTCCTCACCCTCGACCAGTCCTTCGCCATCACCGAGGGTGCGAACTGGACCCAGCAGGGCACCGAGTCCTTCCGCGGGACGACGGTGACCCGCTACACCATCGAGGGCGACTACAACGAGAGCGCACTCACCGGTGGAACCGCCGCGAACGTCAGCGACTTCGAGGCGACGTTGCTCGTCACCGCCGACGGCACCGTCCGGTCGTTCGGCTTCAACGCGACCGTCGAACAGCAGGGTCGGACCGTGAACGCCTCGAACACCATCGTCGTCAGCGACATCGGGTCGACCAGCGTCGAGGAACCCGACTGGCTGGACGAGGCGCGCAACGCCACCGGCAACCGGAGCGGCGCGCAGGGACAGGGCAGCCTCCCGGCCTGACCGCGTCGTCACTCTCGGACGCCGTCCCCCGCCCCGGTCGCAACCTTCCTGTGTGCGCACCGCCTCCGCCTAGCCGATGCGACGCGCGGCGACCGTCCTCTCGCTCCCCCCGGACCTCGCGGCCCGCCTCCGGCCCGCCGAACTGGCGGACCTGCACGCGCACGCCGCGCCGGACGCGGTGCTCGCACCCACGAGAGCGGTCGCGCCGGGCCGCCTCCGCCCGCCCGGGAGCGACACCCCCGTCGTCACCCTCGACGGGGCCGTCCACGAGGTGGGCGACTGCCCGCTGGTGGCCTGCCGGGACGCGGGTGACCTCGCCGCCGTCGAGACGTGGGCGCGGCAGGGTCGACTCGGCGGCACCACCTACGTCCTGTCGGACCTCCTCTCCCTCTCGGTCGACACGGACCGACTGGCGACGACACTCGGCGGGGAGACGGGCTACCGGACGGCCCTCGGCGACCCGGACTGCGAGTGCGTCCACCTCGCCGCCTCGCTCCCCGCCGACTACCGCCGGGAGTGGGGCGGTCTCGTCGTGCAGGGGGTCGCGCCCGTCGAGACGCAGGGCGCACCCGCGGTCCCCCGCCTCACCCTCTACGGGGACGGCACCGTCGCCGTCGAGGAGGTGGGTGTCGACCGACTCGGCCTCCGCGCGGTGGACGGCGTGGGGGAGAAACGCGCCCAGACGCTCCGCGAGGCGGGCTACGACCGGTCCTCGCTGGCGGACGCGCCCATCCACGAACTCGCCGACCTCCCGGGGTTCGGGCGGGAGGTGGCCACGTCCGCCGTCAGGAGTGCCCGCGCCGTCGAGCGCGACGAACTCTCGCGGACCGGCGACGCCCCTCTCCCCGACAACCCCGTCTTCGTCGACATCGAGACGGACGGTCTGCGCCCGAGCGTCGTCTGGCAGGTCGGCGCCATGCGCGACGGGGAGTACCGCGCCTTCCTCGCCCGCGACCCCGACGAGGAGGCTGCCATGCTCGACGCCTTCCTCGACTGGTTCGGGGGACCGTCGAGGGGAACGCTCGTCGCGTGGAACGGGTGGGGCTTCGACTTCCCCGTCCTCGAAGAGCGAATCGCCGCCGTCCGCCCCGACAGACTGGCCGGGTGGCGCTCCGCCTGCCGGTTCGACCCCCTCCGGTGGGCGCGCGACGAGGACAACGCCGTCCTCCCCGGCCGGACGAACACACTCGAAGCCGTCGCGGGCGCACTCGGCTTCGAGGGGGAGGACGCGGGCCTCACGGGAGCGGAGACGGCCCGACGCTACCGGGCGTGGCTGGAGGGCGGCCCCGAACCGGACTGGGCGCGCCACCGGACGTACTGCGAGAACGACGTGCGGATGCTCGCGCACGTCTTCGAAGCGCTCGAATCGACCGACCGCGTCGCCCACGCGAACCACACGCCAGACACCCGACAGGGGTCGCTCTCGGAGTTCTGATGGACGCGAGCACGCTCGCCGGGACGTTCCCGAACTACACCGGCCAACTCGCGGACGTGTTCGTCCAGAAGGCCCGCGAGGCCCGCACGGTTCCCGCGAGCGACGTCCTCGAACCGCCACTCGCCGACCGCCTCCCGCACGACCTGTACTCCCACCAGGCCGAGTCGCTCGATCACCTCGCCGACGGAGAGGACGTCTGCGTCACCACGAGTACCGCCAGCGGGAAGACGCTCGTCTACGCCCTCCAGATGGCCCGCGCACACCTCGCGGACCCGAACGCGACGGGACTCCTCGTCTGCCCGACGAAGGCGCTCTCGCGCGATCAGGAGCGGGCGCTGAACGACCTCTACGACACGCTGGACCTCGACCTCACCGTCCGGGTGTACGACGGGGACACGACGAGCGCCGCGAAACGCGACGTCCGCCGGACGGCTGACGTGGTGGTGACGAACTTCTCGGGACTGAACGCCTACCTGCCCCAGCACAGTCAGTGGGCGCGGCTGTTCGGGAACTGTTCGGTGCTCGCTATCGACGAGGCCCACACCTACTCCGGCGTCCACGGGATGCACGTCGCGTGGGTGCTGCGCCGCCTCCGGCGGGTGCTCGCCCACTACGACGCCGACCCGCGCCTCGTCTTCACCTCCGCGACCATCGGCAACCCGGCCGAACACTGCGAGAACCTCGCGGGGGCGGACGTGTGGGTGGTGAGCGAGGACGGCTCGCCCCGCGGACGGCGAGAGATCGCCTTCTGGCGGCCGCCGGCGGACACCGACGGGGGCCAGCGACCCGCGGACGCGGAGGCCGCCGATTTGCTCGCGCACCTCGGGACCGACGGCGTCCAGTCCCTGCTGTTCGTCCGGTCGCGAAAGCAGACGGAACTGAACCGCGAACGGGCGAAGCGGGCGGCGACCCGGTTCAACCGGGGGCGACTCCGCGTGGAGTCGTACAACGCGGGCCACACGAAACGCGACCGGCGGGGCGTCGAGAACCGCCTCAAGTCGGGGGACCTCGACGGCGTCGTCACCACCTCGGCGCTGGAACTGGGCATCGACGTCGGCAGCGTGGGCGCGACGCTCCTCACGGGCTATCCGGGGACCCGCCAGTCCTTCTGGCAACAACTGGGCCGGTCGGGGCGAGGCACGAGCGACGCCCTCTCGATTCTGGTCGGACGCAACGACGCCATCGACAACTACGTCTTCCGGAATCCCGACTACGTCCTCGGCGACCACGTCGAGGACGCGGTCGTCGACCGCTCGAACAACACCGTCTACTCGCGGCACATCCTCTGTGCGGCCGACGAACTACCCCTCACGTACGACGACGCGCGCTACTTCGGGAGAGAGCGCCTCCGCCAGGCGGTCGAGATGTGGAAACGGGCGGGCTATCTGACCGGAACCCTCGACACCGGCGTCATCTACGACCGGCGCACCCGGCCGCAGTCCGAGGTGTCGATGTACGCCACGGGGGACACGGAGTTCGACCTGCGCACGCCCGACGACTGCGAGGCGGCGTTCGAACCCGTGGGACGCGCGCGGGCCTACCGCGAGTTCCACCCCGGCGCGACCTACCTCCAGAAGGGCCAGCAGTTCGAGGTGGTGGGGTTCGACGAGTCGGGCCACCACCCGCGAATCGACCTCGAACCGGTCGACGTCGACTACTACACGCAGACCAACCACACCACCCGCATCGGTGACCTCGAACCCGAAGAGACAGTCTCGCTGAGGGAGTATCGCCTCAACTGGGGGATGGGCACGGTGACCGTCCACTACGACACCTACGTCCGGAAGTCCGTCGCCACCGGCGAGCAGGTGGGCGTGGCACGCGAGACGGGCCTCCCGCCGCTGGAACTCCGCACGCAGGCCATGTGGTTGGAGGTTCCCCAGTCGGAACGGGAGCGCATCGGGCGCGCCTACGCGGGCGACACGGAGGGCCACCCGGACCTCGCCTTCCAGGGGGCACAGCACGCCGCCGAGCACGGGATGATCAAGCTCGCACCCCTCGAGTTCATGCTCGATAAGTCGAACCTCGGGGGCATCAGCGTCCTCGACCACCCCGAACTGGGGCTGTCGGGCTGTGGTATCTTCGTCTACGACGGCGTCGAAGGGGGGCTGGGGTTCTCGCGGCGCCTGTTTGACGCCTTCGCCACCGTGGCGACGAACACGCGGGGGGTCATCGCGGGGTGTTCCTGCGAGGGCCACGAGGGCTGTCCGGGCTGTGTGATGGACTCCCAGTGCGGGAGCGGCAACACCCCGCTCCACACCGGGGGTGCGGTGGACCTCCTCGGGGCGGTTCTGCCGGACGACGGGGGGTCGAACGAAGACGCCGACTCCCCCTCACCCGAGGGCGAGGAGGGCGATGCCCCCGACGACGAGGAGGCTGGCGGCGAGGCGGCGTGAGAAAGCGGCCTCGCGCAGGAGGAGACCGCCGAGGAGGACGGCGACGACGGCCTGCGCGTTGACGACAGGCGAGGCTACGCTCGCGGGGAGGCGGGCGAACGCCAGCGCGATGAGGTGGTCGCCCAGCGCGAGGACCACGCCGAGTGCGAGGAGCTTCGGGAGGACGCGCCGGGGCAGGTCCCCGCGCTGTCGCCACCCGAACGGCGCGACGACGGCGGTGATACCGACCAGCGACACCCATACTACCAGCGGGACCGGCAGCGAGAGTTCCTGTAAGAGGACGCGTTTCAGGAGGTCCACGACGGCGAAGACGGCCGCCCCCACCAGCGCCAGTTGCGCGGGGCGATACGAGAGCGCACGGCGGAACGGCGCGAGGAGGCCGCCCGCCTCGTAGTTGGCGAGGTAGATGCCCGCCGTGGCGACGAGGACGCCCGCAATCTGGAGGGGAGCGAGCACCGTCTCCAGCAGGAGGAGCTCCATCGGGAGGACGAACAGCGGGACGAGTTTGTTCAGCGGCGTCACGTACGAGACGTCCCCCAGTTGGATGGCGCGGATGGAGAGAGCGATGGCAACGCCCGTGAGGAGGGCGGTGACGACCACGGCGCCGGCGTCGAGGGCGCTCACCGCGAGGTCGGCGGACCACGCGTCGAGGGCGACCGGGAGGTACCAGAGCGCCGCCGCACCCTCCGCGACGGCGAGGTAGGCCATCGCGGGCAGGTGGCTGAAGTAGCGCTTGTAGACGTAGAGGTAGGTGCCGTAGAGGAGGGCGGCGGCGACGGCGAAGCCGAGTCCCGTCCCCACGTCGGGGACGACGGACTGGAGGGTGAGCGCGCGGGCGGGCGAGGGGGGACGCACGTCTCCCGGTCGGCGATGGGCGCACAAAGGCGGGCCGGTTCGCGCCGGGGGGCGGGACCGCGGAGACGGACCGAGGGGTTCAGGGCGTTCGACCACGTAGCGTGGCCATGGCCGAGACGGACACCGAACGGGCGGACCACGAGGACGGGGGCGTCCTCTCCGGGAAGGCACGGACCGGTGCCGCCATCGCAGCCGTCGGCATCGTCACCTCGGGGCTGGCGCTCAACTTCCTGACGCAACTGGGCGCGCCCGGCGTCGGCACCGTCGTGTTCGTCACGGGGTTCGTGACGACCATCGCGGCCCTCTGGTACGTCCTCCTGCGCCCCCTCGACCTCGGCGCGGAGTAACGGAAGGTTGAAAGTCGAACCGCGACGAGTAGGGACAAGGATGTTCGCGCTTCCCCTGCAGGTCATCGACTCATTCCTCCAGCAGTACCACATGGGGCAGGTGTTCCTCGCGCTGTTCTTCGTGGGGTTGCTGGGGACCCTGCCGCTCAAGAGCAAGACCATCGTCGGACTCCACATCATCGCCTTCGGCCTCCTGTTCATCCTGACGCCGCTGTCATTGATGGGCGGGGAGTTCCTCTGGCGGGCCGTCGGCATCGCCCTCGTCTTCGTCGGGCCGATGATCATCGTCGTCGGCGAGTAACCGCACCGTTTTCTTCGTCGAACGTCCTCGCGGCCCCGAAGCTGCCGCTACAGCACCACTCTCCACGGGCGACCCGTGAGTCGCCCGTGGGGAAGCGAGACGGCTCCGCCGTCTCGCCTTCCTCGAAAACCCTGCATTGTGAGACGCTCCGCGTCTCGCAGGCTCCCAGAACCGCGAAGCGGTTCTGAGAGGACGAACAAACAGGCGCTCGTTTCACTCGCGCCTGAGAACCGCACTCGCTCCCGTCGGTCGCTCGTGTGGACGCTTCCGATTACTCCTCGACCAGTTCCTCGTACTGTGCGCCCGTCTGTTTCAGCGTCGCCGTCGAGTAGAGGCGCTCGTGGGTGAAGGGGAGATGTTCGCCCGCGAGTTCGTCTATCTTCTCGTCGACCGCCTCCGGGTCGCGGCCGTGAATCATCGTGAACAGGTTGTACGGCCAGTCCTGGTCGGGGCGGCGCGGGCGATGGTAACAGAGCGTGACGTAGGGAAGACTACCGACTGCCTCGCCGCGCGTGTCGAGTTCGTCGTCTGGGACGTCCCAGACGACCATGCAGTTGGCGTCGAAGCCCGTCACGACGTGGTTGACGACACAGCCGACGCGCTTGACACACCCCGCATCCGTCAGCCGCAGGATTGCTTCGACCACCTCCTCGGTAGTGGCGTCGATGGCGGCGGCCACGTCCGCGTACGGCGTCAGCGAGAGGGGGAACCCCGCCTGAATCTCCAGCAGGAGGCGACGGTCCAGCGCCGAGAGGTCGGCGGTGGCCTCCTCGCTGATGCGGGTGGCGCTGACGGTGGTCTCCACCAGCGATTCCCGCGCGAAGCGGTCGTCGTTGACGACGGGGAACTCGAGGTCGATGTAGTAGTCCGTCAGCATCGGGAGGTTCAGCACCTCGCATCCCGTGCGCTCCTCGATTTCTGCGAGGATGCGGTCGCGCGTCGCACGGGACCCGGCGGTGACGACGAACCACATGTTCCACGGGTGGTCCCGGCGGTAGTTGTGGTTGACCTGCCGGTAGCCGTTGATGACCTCGGCCACCTCGTCGAAGCGCGCTTCGGGGGCCTGGACGGCCGCGAGCGTCGAACTCCCGATGACCGGCGGGTTGAGGACGGCCCCGAAGCGCCGGAAGACGCCCCGGTCGCGGAGGCGTTCGACGCGGGCCAGCGCCTCGGCCTCGCTCACGCCGAGTGCCGCGCCGACCCGCCGGAAGGGGCGCGGTTCGACGGGGAAGTCGCTCTGGTACTCGTCGATGAGGGCGGCGTCCACGTCGTCGAGGTCCGACCGCCAGTCGTCCGCCAGTGCGCTCATCGTCCCCCGTTGGGGCCACGGAACTTACAGGCTATCGGTTCCCGGCCGGGAACGCCTATCGGCACGCCGCCCCTCGGTGGCGTATGGACACGGCACTCGCCGACATGAGCGACCGGGTGGTCCTGCTGACGGGCGCGACGAGCGGAATCGGGCGCGTCGCCGCCGAACGACTCGCGGAACGAGGGGCCGAACTCGTCCTCGTGGGCCGGGATCGCGAACGGGGGCGCGAGACGCTTCACGAGGTGCGTGCTCGCGGTGGCGACGGGATCTTCGTCCGGACGGACCTCGCCGACCCGGAGGCGGTCCGGGGCCTCGCACGCGAGGTCGAATCGCGCTACGACCGACTGGACGTACTGGTGAACAACGCCGCCCTCTCGCTCCCGAAGCGCGAGGTCCTCGATTACCCGGGCGGTCGTGTCGAGAAGGTGCTCGCGGTGAACCACCTCGCGCCGTACCTGCTGACCCGCGAACTGCTGGACCGCCTGACCGAGAGCGCCCCCGCCCGCGTCGTCACCACCTCCTCCGGGGTCCAGTTCCGCGGCGACCTCGAACTGGACGACCCCGCCCTCGATGGCGGGTACGACGCTCTCGACGCCTACGCGCGGTCGAAACTCGCGAACGTGGTCTTCACGACCGAACTCGCGGCCCGCCTGCCCGACGGTGTTACCGCGAACGCCTACCACCCCGGGTTCGTCCCCGGCAGCGGCCTCTACCGCGACGTCTCGCTCCCGGTGCGGGTCGGCGTCGGTCTCGCGAGGCGCCTCCCGTTCGCGGGCACCTCCGTCGCGGACGGCGGCGCGGGCCTCGCGTACCTCGCCGCCTCGCCCGACGTGGCCGACGTGTCGGGGGAATACTTCGTACGGACCGAGCGCGGCGACTACGACGACAGGGCCGACGACCCCGCCCTGCGGCGGGGGCTGTGGGAGGTGAGCGCGGCTCTGCTCGGCGTCGACCCCGACTGGCCCTGACGCGCCCACCACCGGAGGGGTAGAGCGAAAACCCCTCGCGCCGTACCCCCGGACATGAGCGCACCCCCCCAGAACGTCCCCGACTGGGTCACGCTGACCGACGGCGAGGAGGTGGTCTGGTCCGGGCAACCGAGCATCTACCCCATCCTGTCGTCGCTCGTCGCGGGCTTCCTCGTCGCCCTCGGCGGGTTCGTCCTCTACATCCTGCTCCCGCAGGACCTCGCGTTCCGGTGGGTCGTCTACCTGCTCGTCCCCCTCGGGGTCCTCCTGATGGGCGTCGCGTACGTCCGCCACACCGCGACGCGCTACGTCGTCACCACCAACGAGGTGTACAAGAAGACGGGGCTGTTCTCTCGGGACGTCACCAGCCTCCGCCTCGACCGGGTGCAGAACACCTCCTTCTCCCAGTCGCTCGGCCAGCGCCTGCTCTCGTACGGCGACGTCAACGTCGACACCGCCGGCACCGGCGGCACCGAGATAACCTTCGAGAGCGTCGCGAACCCACAGAAGGTGAGCAGCCTGCTCACCCGTCAACTCGACCGGACGACCCCGCGGGCGAACTGAGTCCCTAGAGGTCGAGGCCGAGGACGACCATCTCCGGGCCGTCCTGCACCGAGAACGGTTCGTGGAGCGTCACCCACCCTCGGTCGGCGTAGAGCGCCCGCGCACCACCGTTGTCCACGCCGGTCGTGAGTACGCTCGTCGACTGCGGCCGGTCCGCGAGGAGGGCGTCGTGCAGGGCACCGCCCACGCCCTGCCTGCGGGCGTGGGCGACCACCCCGAGTTCGACGAACTCGAAACAGTCGGCGAGCCAGCGGTCGGCCCGCGCGTCGGGGAGCGCCGCGGCGAGTTCCCCGCGGTAGTACTGGCCCGGGCGCGACTCGTAGCCGTAGGCGTACCCGAGGACCGTCCCCGGCGACGCGACCGACCCCCCGGTCGCGGCCACCAGCCCCCGGTAGCCGGGGAACTGCGCGTGTCGCCGGAACATCGTCTCGGCCGTCGCCCGGTCGGGCCGCCCGTGTGGCGACCTGCCGAAGACCCCCCAGTAGCAGTCCACCGCGCGGTCGAACGCCGGCGTGTCGGGAACCAGCGGCAGGAGGTTCACGGTGGGGAGAGGCCGTCAGGGGGCAAGTCGGTTGTGGCCCGGCCGGCGGCCTGCGCAGCGACCGAACGCAACGCTTTCGGGCGTTCCGCCCGCAGTTCGACCATGAGCGACGAATTCGGCGAGTGGCCGCTGAAGCGCCTCATGACCGACGTCGTGGGGTCGGGCCACAAGTCCGCCGACGACATGACGCGCGAACAGGCCCGCGAGGCGTTCGCCCGCATCCTCGGCGACGAACCGGACCCCACCACCCTCGGCGCGTTCTGGCTGGCCAACCGCTGGAAGCGCAACACACCCGAGGAACTGGGCGCGTACGTCGACGTGATGGCCGAGGAGTCGGTCGAGTTCGCCGCGCCCGACTGCGACCCCGTCGACTGCGGGGCGAACTACGACGGCAAAGGTCGGACGGCCATCCTCGGCGTCGGAGCGGGTCTCGTCGCCGCCGCCGCGGGCACGCCCGTCGTCGCCCACTCGGGCGACCGCGTCCCCACGCAGAAACAGGACGCCTACAAGCACGTGCTGGACGAACTCGGCGTCGAGACGGACCTCGCACCCGAGGAGTCGGCGGAGATGACCGACGAGGTCGGCTTCGGTTTCTACTACCAGCCCAACTTCAACCCCGGCGTGGCGGGCATCGAGGGTCGCCGCGACCAGATGGGTGTGCGCACGTTCGTCAACACCATCGAGACGCTCGCGAACCCCGCCGAGGCGGACGTCCACCTCGGCAGTTTCTACCACCTCCCCTACGCGAAACGCATCATCGACACGTTCGAGGCGAGCGAACGCTCCGACGTGGGCCGCGTCGTCATGTTTCAGGGGATGGAGGGGTACGACGACATCCGCCCCGGGTCGACCACCGTCGCCGTCGGTGAGATTCCCGAGTCGCGGCGCGACTCGGGAGCTAACCGGAACGGAGACCGTTCCGGTGATGACGGCGAGATGGAGGACTTCACCATCGAGACGCCCGACTACGGCATGGACTTCGAGAACGAGGACCTCGCCGTGGAGGACGTCGCCGCCGACTCCGCGCGCATCACCGAGGAAGTGCTGGCGGGCGAACGCGACGACGAGTTCGCCGACGCCATCGCGCTGAACGGCGCGTTCCGCATCTTCGCCCGCGACGACTGCGATTCGCTGGAGGAGGGACTGGAGACCGCTCGCGCAGTCATCGAGGACGGGAGCGCCGCCGAGCGACTGGCCGCCCTGCGCGACTTCTGAGGCGACTCGAAGTCTCAGACGCCCTCGGGGTGGCGTTCACCCCACGCCCGAGTGCGTCGATGGCGGGGTCGAGCGACCGACCCGCCTCGGTCAGCGAGTAGACGGCGCGGACGGGTTTCTCCGAGCGAACCTCGCGGTCGACGAGGCCCGCCTCCTGCAGGCCGTCGAGCGTCTCCGAGCGTACCTTGTTCGAGAGGCCCTCGACGCCGAGTTCCGAGAAGCTCCGAGACGCGAGCGGTGGCCGAAGGGAGCCGCGAGCAGGGCGGTTCGGAAGACGCGAGTGAAGCGATTCGGCGGTCGTCGTGGGTTCGCGGCTTCGCCGTGCGTCATCTCGCGGTTCTCACTCGTCGCACCGCGACTCGCTCCGAACCGCACTACTCCCTGAGTATCGCCACGTTCGCCAGCGCCTGCCCCGCCGTCACCGTCGCCTCCCGGGTGAGGGCGTATAGCAGGCCGTCGCGGTCCGCACGCACGTCCTGTAGCGCCTCGTAGGTCGTCGGATCGTAGACGGTGCCGAGCGGGTCGCCCTCCTCCACCCGCTGGCCGACCGCCGCGCCGGGGGCCGGACAGTACAGCCCCGAGTCCGTCGCCGGGACGCGCCCGAGGTGGTTCCGGGCGAGCACCCGGTCGCCGGGGGCGTCCGGGTCGCCGGCGAACAGGCCGAGTTCCCGCAGGACGCCCCGAAGCCCTGCACAGCCCGCCCGAATCGCGGGTTCGACCAGTTGCTTGTTGTGCGCGAGTTCGGGGGTGATGGCGGGGATACCTGCCTCGCTGGCGGCGACGCGGAACTTGCCGTCGAAGCCACGGTCGGCCCACTCGACGTCGGCCTCCTCGCCGGCGGGTTCGCCGAGGAGGAGGTCCGTCCCGAACGCCTCCGCCAGCGCGCGAGAGGCGTCGTGGCCCTCGCGGAAGACGACGTGGGTGAGCATGTCCGGCGCGCCGGTGTGGAGGTCCACGACGGCGTCGGCCTCCTTCGCGTACTCCCAGAGAGTGGCGGCCATGCGCTCGTGGAGCGTTCCGTCCGGGTCGCCGGGCCAGACGCGGTTCATGTTGGAGTGGACGGCGTCCAGTTGCTCGGGCGTGGTGTAGGAGACGCGGTCGAAGGTGAGGGGGTCCGCGACGGGGACGGCGACGACGCGACCCGACAGGTCGGCCGAGAGGAGGTGGGCGTGGAGTCGCCGGAGCACCTCGGTCCCGTTTATCTCGCGGCCGTGCTGGGCGGCCTGGACGTACAGCGTCGGGCCGTCGTCGTCCCCTGCCTCGCCCGTGTAGGTGTGGATCGTCGTCTCGACGGCGACGCCCGAGGGGAGGCGAGCGAGCGTCACCCGCCTCGCGGTGTGGTGGGCCATACCGGGAATCTGGGCGTTCGCAGGCTTGTAGGTACGGGCCGGCGTGTAACGGGCGGCTACTTATCCCCCGTCCGGTCGTCCATCGGGCCATGGCAACCTTCACTGGCATCGCGGCGTCCATCGTCGGGTTCCTCGTGAGCCTGCTCGTCGGGGCGCTCGGCATCTACATCGGCGCGAGTCTCATCGCCAAGGTCGAAGACTACACGTACGCCATCGTGACGGCGCTCATCGGGTCGCTCGTCTGGTGGCTCCTCGGGTGGGTTCCGTTCCTCGGTCCCATCCTCGCGCTCGTGGCCTACATCTGGGTCATCAACCGGCGCTACCCCGGCGGGTGGGGGAGCGCCATCGGTATCGCCCTCGTCGCGTGGCTGGCGACGCTCGTGGTCGTGTTCATCCTCGCCTTCGTCGGACTCGTCCCGGCGGACGTGACGGGCGTCCCCGGCGTCTGAGGGCGCGTCGACCGGCGCTTCGGACCTCAGAGCGCTCGCGCGACCGGCACGCTTTTTTGTCGGCTGTCCCTCCACGAACCGATGAGCGACGACAACCCCACCGCCGTACTCCACACGAACCACGGCGACATCACGGTCGAACTGTTCGCCGAGCGTGCCCCGCGGACCGTCGAGAACTTCCTCGGTCTCGCCACCGGCTCCCAGGAGTGGGAAGACCCCGAGACGGGCGAGACGCGGACCGACCCGCTCTACGACGACGTGCTCTTCCACCGCGTCATCGAGGGCTTCATGATTCAGGGCGGGGACCCGACCGGCACCGGGCGCGGCGGCCCCGGCTACCAGTTCGACGACGAGTTCCACGACGACCTCGGCCACGACGGCCCCGGCGTCCTCTCGATGGCGAACTCCGGCCCGAACACGAACGGCAGCCAGTTCTTCATCACGCTCGGCGCACAGCCACACCTCGACGGCCGCCACTCCGTCTTCGGGGAGGTCACCGACGGGATGGACGTCGTCGAGGAGATCGGCAACGTCGAGACCGACGGCAACGACCGACCCACCGAGGACGTCGTCCTCGAATCGGTCACCGTCTACCGGTAAGCACCGACTTCGACTTCGACGCTCGCCCATTCACGACCCGCTCTTCACGCCCGACTCGCCTCGGTAGGCGCGACCGATGGCCATCCACGTCCCCGAGCGGAAGCGGTAGTAGGTGATGGCGGCGGGGACGAACGCCTCGGCGACGAGCGCGACGTACAGTCCCCAGACCCCGAGTGGCGTCACCGCGCCGAGATAGGCGAGGGGGACGGCAAACAGGTACATCCCGGCCAGTTGCGCGTACAGCGGCCATCGGGTGTCGCCGCTGGCGCGGAGGGGGCCGACACAGCCCCCGTCGACGCCCCGGAAGACGACGCTGACGCAGGTGACGACGACGAACGCCGTCACCAGCGGGAGGATGGCCGGGTCGTCGACGAACAGGCGCGACACCTGTTCGGCGAAGACGAGGACGCTCGCGGCGAGGACGGCGTAGACAGCGACGGTGAACCGGAGGACGTCGCGGCCCCACGCGGCGGCCTCGCGTTCCTCCCCCCGACCGAGCGCCTGTCCGACGAGGGTGCTGGATGCGAGGCTGAACCCCCAGTTCGGCGTGTCCAGTAGGTCGCGGACCCGGAGGGCGACGACGAACGCCGCGGCGACGTTCGGGCCGAACAGCCCGACGATGGCGAGTTTCGGGAAGTCCGCCCCCCGACCGGCGAGGTTGCGCAAGAGGAGGGGCGTCCCGACGTCCGTCAGTTCTGCGAGCGTCGCCCGGTCCACGGCAGGACCGGCCGGGGAGACGCGCACCGGGAACGCGCCGACTCCCGGAAGCCGGCCCCGAATCAGGCCGACGGCGAACGCCCCCGTGACGACGACGTTACCGACGACGGTTCCGGCGGCCGCCCCCTCGACGCCCGTCCCGAGACCGAACAGGAGGACGGCGTTGACGACGACGTTGACCACCGCGCCGCCCGTCCGCAGGACCATCGGCGTCCACGCGTCGTCCGCGCCGACGAGGGTGCGACTGGCGATGAGATTGAGGGCGGCGAAGGGCATCCCCACGGCGACGGCACCGAGGTAGCGCGCGCCGTAGTCGAGCGCCGGCCCCGAGTCGAGGAGGCCGACGAGGGCGCGGGGGAACGCCCAGCAGAGGACGGCGACGGGGACGACGACGACCAGCGAGGCGAGGACGCTCGTCTTCACCGTCCGTTCGAGTTCCTCCTCGGCTCCCGCGCCGTAGAAGCGCGACACCATGCTGATAGTGCCGCCGGCGACGCCCCCGCCGAGCGTGAACGCCAGGCCCCAGAACGGCGTGGCGAACCCGACGCCCGCGATGGCCGCCGGTCCGAGGGCGAGGCCGACCATCGCCACGTCCGCCGCCGACTTCGACATCCGGGCGATACCGGTGACGATGCGGGGCCACGAGAGGTCGGTGGCGCGCACCACGCTCCGCCGGTCCACGAGACCGAGTTGGGCGAGTGCCGCCCCGACGAGCAGGATGACCGACCGGACCGGGTTGTAGCGGGAGGGCACGATCGGCCCTCCGTCCGGGTCGGATAAACCGGTTGAGATACCGTCATCCGGGCGTGGGACCGACAGCGCCAAACCCGCCCGCCGCGAACCCCCGTCGATGGCCGACGAGCCAATCGACCCGAGCACCATCGGGGAGGCAGACGCCCCGCCGGTGTCCGAGAAACCCTACAAGATCATCTTCGAGGCCAACAAGTGCATCGCCGCCGGGCGGTGTGCTGAGGTGTCCGCGAACTGGGAGATGGACCTCGGGAGCGGCATCGCCAAGCCCCTGACGTACTTCTTCGACGAGTCGGAACTCGACCACAACGTCCGCGCCGCAGAGGTGTGTCCCGCGAAGAAAGACCGCGGCGTCATCCACGTCGTGGACCGCCGGACGAACGAGGAAGTCTCGCCCGACCCGCACGGCGACGGGACGCTGAGCGTCGACTGGTAGACCACAACGGATTTTCCGTTCGCTCGCGGAGTACTCTCTGCGCGGGAGTGGCCGAGTCTGGACAAAGGCGGCGGACTTAAGATCCGCTCACTCAGGTGTTCGTGGGTTCGAATCCCTCCTCCCGCATCCTCGGGCCGAGCGAACGCGAGGCCCGTAGTGCGAGAACGAGGGGTTCCGAATCAGGCCGAGGTTCTGCGCGAAGCGCAGGTTCTCGGACGAGGTTCGAATCCCTCCTCCCGCACTGCCTGTCGCGAAGGACGTGAGCGACGGCAGTGAAACGAGAGGGCTTCGAACTAGCAAGGACGCGCGCAGTGAAACGAGCACGTCCGAGTCGAGTTCGAATCCCTCCACATCCTCTGACCGGGCGATTGGAGCGCACCTCGCCCGCCATAGATGTCAGAATTCCAATTCCCTAATCCTTTGGGGGAGAGGTTTATCCACCTTCCCCGAGTGCGTAAGAATACCGACCCACTGACCACTCGTGTGCCAACGACCGGGCTTTGCCAAGCCACGGTGGGTCGTTCCTCGGGCGGCTTTGCCAGGCCGCCCCCGGCGCTACTACCGAAAGCGAATGCGCCGTCCCGCGACACGGTGTGCTTTTCCGCCTCTCGGCCCAACCCCCGTTCGATGACTGACGAGGTGCCCGACGCGGCACGCCGCGCGTTCGAGGCTCACGACGCGTTCTCGGAGGACGCGGACGACGGCGCGTACCGACTGGAGACGACCGACTTCGACGGGCGCGTGACCGCGGCGGAGTCAGACACAGAGTGGGCGCTCCGCTACACCGTGACGGTCCGGGCGCCGACGCTCGACGCCGCCGTCGAGGAGGACGTCGGCCCGAACTTACAGGAGGGGTGGCTCGACACGCTCGAACTCCGGAGCGCGGACGCACCCGGTGCCGTCCGGGAGCGCGTGACCCTCGACGACCACGCCGTCCGCACGGAGGGCGAGGAGGTGGTCGTCGAGTACGTCTTCACGATGGGCGACGCGGACCGCGCGCCCGCCGTGGCGAAGGCGATGGCCGAGTACGTCGAGGGGACGTACATGGAGGGCGTCGTCCCGGGGTTCACCTACCGACCGCCGGTCGCGGACCTGCTGGACGAGGCGACCCAGGGCGACGGGAAGGAGGGCGGCGGCCCGATGCCGCTCTGAGACGGGAAAGAGTGAGACGGGAAAGGGAGAACGCTCAGGCCGTCTCGAGTTCGCGTTCGAGCGCGCGGAGTCGCTCGACGCGCTTCTCGGTGGTGGGGTGGGTGCTGAACAGCCGTCCGATGAACCCGCTGCGGATGGGGATGATGAAGAACGCGTTCATCTCCGACTGCTCGCGCAGGTCCTCTTTTGGGACGCTGTCCATCGTGCCGTCGATCTTGAGGAGCGCACTGGCGAGCGCGCTCGGTTTCCCGGTGATGACGGCCCCGCCACGGTCGGCGGCGAACTCGCGGTAGCGTGAGAGCGTCCGGATGAGGACGAACGAGACGATCCAGACGGCCAGCGACGCGACGATGGCGACGATGACGCCACCGTTGTTCCGATCGCGGCCCCCACCGAAGAACGCACCCCAGCGGACGATCATGAACGCGATGGTCGAGAGGAACGACGCGACGGTCATGACCGCCACGTCGCGGTTCTTGATGTGCGCGAGTTCGTGAGCCATGACGCCCTCCAGTTCCTCCTGGTTCAGCGTGCGCATGATGCCCGTCGTCACGCAGACGGCGGACTTCTTCTGGGAGCGACCCGTCGCGAAGGCGTTGGGGACGCGGCTGTCGGCCACGGTCACCTTCGGTTTGGGGAGGTCGGCCTGCTGGCTCAGTCGCGAGACCATCGCGTGGAGTTCGGGGTACTCCTCCTCGCTCACCTCGCGGGCCCCCATCGAGTAGAGCGCGAGTCTGTCGCTGAAGAAGAACTGCGCGACGAGGAACGGCACCATCAACACGAGATAGCCGACGAGATTCGTCTGCGCTATCACCACCACGAAGACCAGGTAGAGGGCGAACAACAGGAACATCGTGAGCGCCATGCGCCCACGCAGTCCCCAGTCCGGTTTCCACTGCATGGACCCCAATACGGCGTCGAGCGGTTAAACGTCACCGTCCTGTCCGTCACTTCCTCGCACGAGGACACGCGGCAACCGGCCCGACTCGCCCGAGGCTCGCTGCCGCGACGGCGGGTCCCTCCGCTAGTCGTCCGCGAGGGACCTGACCGACGCGGTCTGTTCGCCGTGGAGGTGACAGGCCGCGGGGTGGCCCGCCCCCGTCGCCTCCAGTTCGGGGTGGTCCTCCTCGCAGACCGTCGGGAACGCCTCGCGGAGTCGCTCGGCGGCCGTCTTCAGGTCGCCCTCGGCGACGCGATCGAGGGCGTCCGAGAGGACCGCCTCGGCCTCCGGGTCCGACAGCGACTCGGGGAGGTCGAACTCGCGGCGAATCTCGCGCCGGAGCGCCGCCGCGTCCACCTCGCTCGCCGAGTCGTAGTCGCCCTCCTCGACGAGGAACGCGCGCACGGTGTCCACGTCGAGGTCGTCGGTCTGGACGCGGTGTCTGAGGTTCATCACGTGTCGCCACTCAGATTGCTCGAAGTCGTACCCCTCGGGGGGGATGACTTCGGGACAGCGAGTGTGGAACCGGCACCCGGAGGGCGGGTTCGACGGACTCGGGACGGTCCCGGTCAGTTCGATGGCCTGCCCGCGCTTGCGGGGGTCCGCCGAGGGAATCGAGGACATCAGCGCCCGTGTGTAGGGGTGCTGGGGGTTCCCGAACAGTTCCTCGGTCGGGCCGATCTCGACGATCTCCCCGAGATACATCACCGCGACGCGGTCGCAGATCTCCCGCACCACGCCCATGTCGTGGCTGATGAGCAGGATAGCCAGCCCGAACTCCGCCTGCAGGTCGTTGATGAGTTCGAGGATGGCCGCCTGCACGCTCACGTCCAGCGCCGAGACGGGTTCGTCCGCCACGATGAGGTCCGGGTTGAGGACGAGCGCCCGGGCGAGACCGATGCGCTGTTTCTGTCCGCCCGAGAACTCGTGTGGGTAGCGGTCGTAGTCGTCCGCCGAGAGACCGACGCGTTCGAGGAGGTTCTCGACGATACGACGGCGGCGTTTGCGGTCGCGCATCCCGTGGATCTGGAGCGGTTCGGCGACGGAGTCGCCGATGCTCATCCGCGGGTCGAAACTCGACGTGGGGTCCTGGAAGACCATCTGGGCGCGCCGGCGGAAGGCCTTCAACTCCGTCCTGTCGAAGTCGGTGATGTCCTCGCCGTCGAACAGGATTTCGCCGGCGGTCGGCTCCTCGACGCGCAACAGGGAGGTGGCGGCCGTGGACTTCCCACAGCCGGACTCCCCGACGATGCCGACCGTCTCGCCGGGGTGCACGTCGAAGTCGATGCCGTCGACGGCGCGCACGCGACCGACCTCTCGCTGGAGGACACCCTGCGTGATGGGGTAGTGTTTGGTGAGGCCGCGGACCGACAGCAGCGGTCGGTTCGCGTCACTCATCGCGGCCACCCCCGTCGGTGCGGGCGGCCCCCGACTCCGACTCGGAGTCGCCCCTGCCGTCCGTCCGGCGGACCACGGACTCGTCGTAGCCCGCGCGGTAGTAGACACACGAGACGTCGTGGTCGTCCGCGACCGTCTCGTGGGCGGGTTGCTCGCCCGTCCGGCAGTCCTCGACGGCGTGGGGACACCGCGGGTTGAACCGACAGCCGTCGGGCGGGTCTGTGAGGTCCGGCAGACTGCCCTGGATGGCGTTCATCATACCACCGGTGCCGGGGAGACAGTCGAGCAGGCCCTGCGTGTAGGGGTGGGCGGGGTCCTCGAAGACGTCGAAGACGCCGCCGCGTTCCATCACCTTGCCCGCGTACATGACGACGACGCGGTCGGCGATCTCGGCGACGACGCCGAGGTCGTGGGTGACGAAGACGATGCTCATGTCGTACTCCGCCTGCAGGTCGTTTAGCAGGCGCAGTATCTGGGCCTGGATGGTCACGTCCAGCGCCGTCGTCGGCTCGTCGGCGATGAGCAGGTCCGGGTCCGAGGCGAGCGCCATCGCGATGACGACGCGCTGTTTCATCCCCCCGGAGAACTCGTGGGGGTAGTCGTCGACCCGGGCGGCCGCGTCGGGGATGCCGACGCGGTCCAGCAGGTCGACGGAACGGGCGCGGGCCTCGGCCTTCGAGACGTCCCGGTGGAGTCTGATGGCCTCGATTATCTGCGTCCCGACGGTGTAGACGGGGTTGAGCGCCCCCTGCGGGTTCTGGAAGACGTGGGCGATGCGGTCGCCCCGCACCGAGCGCAGTTCCTTCTCGGAGAACTCCGCGAGGTTCATCCCGTCGAACAGCACCTCGCCGCCGGCGATACGGCCCGGCGGCATGGGAATCAACTGGGTGATGGACTCGCAGGTGACCGTCTTGCCCGACCCCGACTCGCCGACGACGCAGACCGTCTCGCCGCGTTCGACGTCGAAGCTGACGCCGTCGACGGCGCGGACGACCCCCTCGTCGGTGTCGAAGTGGACGTGCAGGTCGCGGACCGAGAGCAACGGTTCGCTCGAACCGCTCATGTCTCACCCTCCGAGCGCGGGTCGAGTGCGTCCCTGAGCGCGTCACCCACGAAGTTGAACGACAGGACGGTGAAGAACAGGAAGATTCCCGGTATCGTCGCGATCCACCACGCCGCCGAGAGGTCGTCCTTCCCGCCGGTGATGGTCCGGCCCCACGACGGGATGCTCGGGTCGGTCAGTCCGAGGAAGGCGAACGCCGCCTCCACGAGGATGAACGACGGGATGAGCAGGGTCGCGGCAGTGATGACGGTACTCGACACGTTCGGCAGGAGATGGCGACGGATTATCCATCCGTCGCTCGCGCCGGCGTTCTCCGCCGCGCGGATGTACTCCTCCTCGCTGCGCTGGAGCGCCTCCGAGCGAACCAGTCTGCCGACCCCCTCCCACCCGAAGAAGCCGAACAACACGATGAGGAGGAAGAGACTCGGCGTGAACAGGTACGCGAGGATGAGGAACAGGAAGAACGCGGGGAAGGTGGCCTGGATGTCCACGTAGCGCATCAGCAGTTCGTCGACCCAGCCGCCGAAGTAGGCGGCCGTCGTGCCGACCAGACTGCCGACGGTGATGACGATGAACATCGTGATGAGACCGACCTGCATGCTCACGCGCATCCCGAGGATGATGAGCTTCAGGATGCCCTGTCCCTCGCTGGTCGTCCCCAGCGGGTACTCCCACGACCCGTAACAGCGCCCGCTGGCGATCTCCCCGACGCAGTCGAGGGGGACGTCCATCGAGACGGACGTGTAGACCGGGGGCTGGTACTGGGCGATGATGTTCAGTTCGGGGTTCCCGGCGATGGCCGGGCCGAACGTCCCGACGACGAAGATGACGGCGAGGTAGACGGAACTGAGCACCGCGACCCGGTTGCGCCGGAACCGCCGCCAGTAGTACTTCGTCAGTCGCGGGTTGTCGTACAGCGGCAGGACCACGAAGTAGAACCCGACGACGAGCGTCAGCATCGACAGCCAGTCGACGGCGCTGACGTCGTAGCCGCCGAACACCGTCCCCACGCCGGGGAGGACGAGTGCCGGTATCGTCGTGAACTGGTTGGCGATGACGACGTAGTCGTAGACGGCGAGGCCGGCGAGACCCAGCAGGGTCCCGAGGAAGGCGAGTTCGCGTCGGGAGACGCCGGCGCCGCCGATGGCGTCCCAGTCGACGTCCTCGAAGCGGTCTTCGGTCGCCATTATCGCCCCTCGTAGTCGATTCTCGGGTCGAGCACGGTGTAGGCGATGTCCTGCAGGAGGTTGCCGATGATGACGAGGAACACTGGGATGAGCGTCGTCGCCAGCACGAGCGGCGTGTCCTGCTGGATGATGGCCTTGTAGCTCAACTGCCCGAGGCCGGGGATCTGGAAGACCACCTCGGTGATGTACGCCCCCGCGAACAGCACCGCGAGGATGTCACCGATGAGGATGGTCATCAACGGGACCAGCGCCGGGCGAAAGATGTGTCTCAACAGCACCCGCCAGTCGCTCGCGCCCTTCGCGCGAGCGGTCTTGACGAACTCCGCGTGGACGTACTCCAGCGCCTCGGCGCGCGAGTAGCGCATGTTCGCCGCCATCGCCGCCGTCGACAGGACGACGACGGGCATGACGAGTTGCTTCGCGTTCGCCACCGAGAACACCCCGTGGTCCAGTATCGCCTGCGTCTGGAAGAACGTGGGCAACCACCCCAGCGTCACCCCGAATATCAGTATCAGCATGATGCCGAACCAGAAGTTCGGGATGCTGATGCCGAAGAAGGCGACGAACGTCCCGAAGTAGTCCGTCTTGGTGTACTGGTGGGTCGCGGAGTACAACCCGATGCCGTACCCCAGTATCAGCGAGATGACCGTCGCCGGTAAGAAGTACATCAACGAGTAGGGGTACGCCTCCGCGATGGCGTCCATCACCGGCTGGTTCCGGGTGAACGACCACCCCCAGTTGAGCGTCGCCATGTTCACCATGTAGTCCTGATAGCGCTCCAGCACCGGCTTGTCACGTCCGGTGATCTTCTTGAACGTCTCCTGTGCTTCCTCGACGTCACCGCCCGACGTCGCCGCGGAGAACGCGAACGCCGTCTGCCCGTTGCCGGGGGAGACCGCGAGCAGGCCGAACGTTATCGACAGGATGAGATACGTGGCTAGCACTGCCCACGCGACCCGTCGGGCGACGTACCATCGCATGCTCATGTGTGTGCCCCCGGATTACTCGAAGCTGTAGCCGTCGGGGAGTGCGTCCGCGAGCATGTTCTGGGCGAGCGCCGTCCCGTACGTCTCGCCGTAGCCGAAGCGCGTCACCTTGTCGTCGCTGAACCAGGCCGAGTACTCGGGCTGGTGGGTGAAGCCGGGTTCGGCGTAGCCGCGGTTGATCTGCTCGACGATGACCTGCTTGTTGACGCCCGTCGTGAGCGCCTGCCGGACCTTCTGCTCGCGCAGCGGTTCCCAGCCGTTGGCGCGCTGGTTGTAGACGAGCATGCCACAGAACGCGCTTGGCACCTTGATGACCTTCGTGCTCTCGTTGTTCTCGTACTCCGTCGCCTTCGCCGGCGGGAGCGCCGTCTGGGTGATCTCGCCGGTCTTGAACGCCGACAGGCGGGTGGACTCCTCGCTGAACACCTGGTAGGAACGCTGGTTGAAGTACGGGACGTTGCCCTCGAAGAGACCGTTCTTGCCGTAGTAGCTGTCGTTACGCGAGGCGACGAAGACGGACTCGCGGTCCCAGCGGTCGAACTTGTAGGGGCCGAGGTTGCCGCTGGCGTACGCGAGCGTCTGGACCTCCTGGTCCTGGTTGAGCCCCTCGCCGTCGTCGTCGCCGCGGTACTTCTCGACGAGGCCTTTGGGCATACAGTAGGTCCCCCACATGACGGGCTTCTTGATGAACGCCGGGTCGACCTCCTCCAATTGAATCTCGAAGCTCAGGTTGCCGGTCTTCTGGACGGCGATGGGCTTCTCGTTGCGGAACCACTCGCTCTGGTTGACGTCGCCCGCCCAGTTGTTCTCCGCCTGATGGACCTCCTTGATGTAGTACACCCAGTCGTCGGCGGTCATCTGGCCGTAGTCCGCGCCCCACTGCAGGTCGTCGCGGAGGAAGAACTCGTAGTTCTGCTTGTCGGAGGTGTCGTACTCCTGGACCCACCGCGGCGTGAACTCGTCGTCGTTGTTCAGCGCGTAGGCCCCGTCCATCGTCAGGCCGATGCGGGCGTCCGTGGAGGTGTCGTTGTTCCGGATGGGGTTGAGTGTCTTCGCGTCGGTGGCCGACCCCGTAGAGAAGCTACCCTGCACCGAGGGGTTGGAGCCGCTACCGCCGGTGAAGTGCCAGCGCTGGGAGTCGAAGCCGAACGTCGGCCCGACGTTGAGGCCGCCGACGTTCTGCTGGAACCCCTCGAGGTCCGTACTGAACGTGAGGAAGTTCACGGGCTGGTCGCGCGAGAGGATACCGAAGACGTTCGAGAGGAGGTCCTGACGCGCCGCCTCGTCCGTCTCGGAGGACGCCTGGTCGAGTTTCGGGCCGATGGGTTCGGTCGGTTTGTAACCGTAGAAGTTGACCGTCGCCTGCGTGGTCTGGGAGACGTCCGTCCAGAACGGCGCGATAGACGTCGGCGTCCGGGGGTAGGAGTTGAACCCGATGCCGCCCATCAGGTCCCACTGCTCTTGGCTGACCGCCTCGTCACGGGGGCCGGCGTTGAACGTCGGCTGGCCGCCCTCGTAGGTCTGCTGGGCATACTTCGAGAGCATCGTGTTGAACGGCACGCCGGTCAGTTCGACGTTGATGCCCACCTTGCCGAGTTCCTGTTTGATGAGTTGCATCGTCGTCTCGGTGGTACTCCCGCCCGTGGAGTACACCGCCGACAGCGTCACCTGGTTGCCGTCGGGGTCCATCAGCTTGCTCCCGAGCATCTCGACTTCCGTCGTCTGCTCCCCGCCGTCCGACCCGTTCCCAGCCGTCGTCCCGTTGGAACCGCCGTCGCCGTCACCGTCGGCGGACTGCTGGCTGCACCCTGCGAGCGCCACGGCACCGCCCGCGCCGAGGAGTTTGAGCACACTGCGGCGCCTCGAGCCGACGTTCGTTCGACCGCCCTCACGACCAGTGGGTTCGTTACCAGATGGCATTGTAGTCAAAATTTGATTGGACAATATATACCCTTCGATTGATAAAAATTGTATTTTGTCATGAACCCGGAGAATCGTGTAGGTCGGGACTTTCGTTGGACATTTGCCCACAGAACCTCTCGCGACGGGACCGTTCGGCTGCAAGGACCGGTGGAACCGGGTGTTCCTCAGTAGCCGACGGCGTTGCCGTCCTTTCGGGGTTCGGTGGCCGCCGAGAGGACGCCGTCGGCGTTGCGCGCGAACTGCGCCCCGCCGAACATGACGGGCGGGAGGACGGCCACGTCGTGGCCCTTCCGGGCGAGGGCGTTCTGTATCGCCCCGGGGACGCGCGTCTCGACGGCCAGACGGCCCGACTCCCGGTACCGCCAGCGCGGTTCGTCGAGCGCCGCCTGCGGCGTCATCCCCTCGTCGACGAGGTTCGAGACCACCTGCACGTGCCCCTGTGGCTGCATGAACCCACCCATCACGCCGAAGGCCGCCCAGTCGTCGGCGTCGAAGCGGATGAGCCCCGGGATGAGCGTGTGGAACGGGCGCTTTCGGGGTTCGAGGCGGTTCGGGTGGTCGGCGTCGAGCGAGAACGACGCCCCCCGGTTCTGGAGGGCGATGCCGGTGTCGCCGGCGACGAGGCCCGACCCGAACCCGGCGAACCGGGAGTTGATGTACGAGACGACGTTGCCCGCGTCGTCGGCGACACAGAGCAGGACCGTGTCGGCGTCCTCGGCGTGCGAGTCGGGTACCCCGAAGGAGTGGTCGCCGGCCCCCTCGCCGACTTCCTTTGCCCGCCGCCTCGCCCACTCGCGGGAGGCCAGCGGCGGCACGTCCTTGAACTCGGGGTCCGTGATGTAGCGGTGGCCGTCGTGGAAGGCGAGGGCCGTCGCCTCCGCGAAGCGGTGGAGTCGCTCGGCCCCCTCGTGGCTCGCGGCGTCGAGTTCGCTCGCGATGTTCAGCGCTTCGAGTGCGACGAGACCCTGGTTGTTCGGCGGGAGTTCGAACACCTCCGCGCCGTTGTAGGTGGTCGAGATGGGGTCGACGAACTCCGGTTCGAAGTCCGCGAGGTCCTCCATCGAGAGGAACCCGCCCTCGCGCTGGACTTCCTCGACGATGGCCTCCCCGATGCGGCCCTCGTACACCACGTCAGCGCCCTCTTCCGCGATGGCGCGCATCGACTCGCCGAGTCGCTCCAGTCGCATCACCTCGCCCGCCGCCGGCGCGCGTTCGCCGTCGACGAGGTAGGCGTCCCGGGCGTGGTCAGACTCGAAGAGGTCCTCCCCGCCCATCCAGTGGCTGGCGATGACCTCGCTGACGGGGTAGCCCTCGGTGGCGTACCCGATGGCGGGGTCGAGCGCCTCGGCCAGCGTCCGCTCCCCGAAGCGGTCGACGGTCGCCTCCCACCCTCGGGCGGTTCCCGGGACGGTGACGGTGTGCGGCCCCGTGAAGGGCATCTCCGCCTCGTCGGGAGCCACCTCCTCCTCCTCGGCGACGGCCTCGCGGACCCGTTCGCGCGTGGCGGCGGCGGGCGCACCCCCCCAGGCGCGCATCCCGCCCACCTCGCCGTCCGCGGTTCGGTAGAGCGCGAAGACGTCGCCGCCGAGTCCGGTCGAGGTGGGTTCGACCACGTTCAGGGCGGCGGCCGTCGCCACCGCCGCGTCGAAGGCGTTGCCGCCCTCCTCCAGCACCCGCAGACCCGCCTGCGCCGCCAGCGGCTGGCTCGTCGCCACCACCCCGTTGCTCGCGTACACCGTCGACCGGCGCGACCCGAAGCTGTCTACGTTCGTGTCCATGCGAGAGGCAGGGTACCGACTCCCATAGTCTCCCTCGTTCCGGCGGCGGCGAGCAGTTTCACTTTCACTCCCGTGTTGGCGGACGCGTGGGGGTGGATTCGCCGTCAAGGCAACGTGAGGGGGCCGCAGACGAACGAATCGTCCTCGGTGGCCGGGGTCGAAAATCCGCCCGCCGTCGGGCACTTTCGCGGTTCCGTCCAGTTTCACCCCGCCCGTGAAATCCATCTATAATCAGACACGCCCTCGTCGGAACCAACGATGCAGACGACGGAACCGTACCCGGACGGCAGCGGCGAGGCCGACGCCCCCGCCCGCGTGGTCATCGACCGCTCAGACTCGCTCGCCCGCTGGCGGTTCGTCTGTCCCAACGGCCACGCCGACTGGGACCCGACGAACAACCACCTGTGGTGTGCCACCTGCGCGGCACTCCACGGCGTCGACCCGGAGTACTGGGAACTGCTGGACAAGAAGACCGGCGAGACGGTCCCGTGGGCGGCCGTCGTCCTCCGGTAACGCCGCGCCCACGCCGCCATTCACCATGACAGACACCACCCCCACCGACAGTGGCGACCCGCACGCGGACCGCCCCGACCCCGGGCGGCCCGTCGAACCGACCCGCCCCGCAGGCCCGGACGACCACGGCGACCACCCCGCGGACCGCGCCCGTTACCTGCTCGCGGCGACGGCCCTCTCGCTCGCCCGCCTCGCCTTCGTCAGCGCCGTCCCCCTCGTGACGCTCTGCCTTCTCGTGGGCGTCGAGGCCCTCGTCGGTGCCGTCCCGACGATGGTCGTCACCACCGCCAGCGGGGAGTACGCCGTCCCCCTGACGCAGGCACTCGCGTTCGCCGTCGTCGCCCACCTCGCACGCCGCCTCTACGCGCTCAACGCGGGGTAGCCCGTTCCCGGCGGGGCCACGACGCGGGACTTAACCGCTCCTGTCCGCTACCTCCGGCAATGAGTTCCCGTTCGTCCGGCGAGTTCTGTCCTCGCTGTGGTGACCCGGTCGAACCGCGCGAGCAACCCCGGCCCGGCGACCCGGCAGGCCGGCAGGCCACGCTCTGTGATTCGTGTTACTTCGAAGGGTTCGACCTCGTGGACGCCCCCGACGAGTTGACCGTCAAACTGTGCGCCCGATGCGGAGCCGTCTACCGGGGCAACCGCTGGGTCGACATCGGCGCGGAGGACTACACCGACGTCGCCATCGAGGAAACCCAGCAGTCACTCGGCGTCCACGTCGACGCCGAGGAGGTGTCGTGGCTCGTCGACCCCGAACAGGTCGACGAGAACACCGTGATGATGCACTGTCACTTCTCGGGGGTGGCACGCGGCGCGGTCATCGAGGCCGACCACGACGTGCGGGTGCGCTTCTCGCGAGAGACCTGCACCCGGTGTTCGCGCATCGCCGGCGACTACTACGCCTCCGTGATACAGGTGCGAGCGACAGAGCGTACCCCGAGCGACGAGGAGGTCGAACAGTCGGTCGACATCGCCGAATCGTTCGTCGAGGACCGCGAGGCGACGGGCAACCGCAACGCCTTCATCACGGAGATAGACGAGAGCCGCGACGGGGTGGACATCAAGCTCTCGGACACCCAGATGGGTCGGGCCATCGCCTCGCGCATCCGGCGGCGCTTCGGCGGCACCGTCTCCGACTCCCGGACCCTCGTCACGGAGGACGAGGATGGCAACGAGGTCTACCGGGTGACCTACGCCGTCCGCCTCCCCCCCTACCCGGCGGGCACCATCGTCCAACCGGAGGGCGAGGATCCCGTCCTCGTGCGCTCGGCCCACGGCAACCTCAAGGGCGACTACCTCACCACGGGCGAGCACTACGAGGCGTCCAGCGACGACGGCATCGCCCCGGCCGCCCGCCGCCTCGGCCACGTCCGCGACGCCCGCGAGACGACGCTCGTCGCCATCGAGGACGAACACGCCGTACAGGTGCTCGACCCCGACACCTTCGAGACGAAGACCATCGCCCGCCCGGACTACCTCGACGAGGACGCGGAGACGGTCCACGTCTTCAAGAGTCGAGAGGGACTGTACGTCCTGCCCGAGGACGCCCTCGGGGACCGCTGAGTTCGAGAGCCGACGCTACCGGAGGAGAGGACACACCGCGACACGCTCGTCACTCCTCGTCGGAAGTCTCCGGTGGACGACAGAGACCGCGACCCCGGAGGGTGGCGAGTCGGTCCTCGACCGGCCCCGAGAGCATGTCAATCGGAGTCATGTGCCACCAGTTGTCGCGCGTGGGCAAAACACTTGCCCCCGTATTGCCCCCGCGCTTAAGTCCGGGTAGCCGCTCCTCATCCACATGGACCGCCAACAGCTCATCGCACTGGTGCTCGTCGGGTTGATGGTCACCTCCTCCGTCGTCGGCCTCGTCGCGAGCGTCCTCTGAGTCGCCGCGACGACCCCCCTCCCGGGGGCGGGGCGACCGCCCTACTGCCAGACGTCGTCGAGCGGGTGGCTCCCCGTCGTCCGCCGTCCCTTCCGGCGTCCGGACGAGTTCGACGACGAGTCGCTCGACCCGCCGAGCGCCGCGCCCGGGTCGAACGCCGGCAGGTCCGGTTCCGACATTCGGTCGACCTGCTCGGTGAACCACGGCGGCATGTCGTGGCTCGCCCGGTCGAAGAGGTCGAGCAGGGACGAATCCGCGAGGTACGTCGCGCCGTGGTCGTCCGGCGCGCGCACCACCCGCCCGCAGGCCTGAATCACGGTCCGGAGGGCGCTCCGGTAGTACCAGCCCCACTGGCCCTCCTCCAGTCTGCGGGCCACCCGCGTGTCCCGCGTGTTGGGGTAGGGAGCCTTACAGAGGACCTGCCAGCGCGCGAGGTTCCCCTTCAGGTCGAGGGCCTCCTCCATCTTCACGGAGACGAACACGTCCGACCCGTCGCTGCGCTTCCACGAGTCGAGGGCGGCGTCCCGCCCCTCGGAGTCGTGCGTTCGGACCCGGTCGCTGACGCCGAACTCGCGCAGGAAACCCACCAGTTGCTCCTGAATCGCGTAGGAGTGGGCGTGAATCAGGCCCTTCTCGTCGGGGTGGTGTTGCATGAGGCGGACGACCAGTCGGGCGATTTTCGGTATCGTCTCCTCGCGGTGCTCGTAGGTCATCTTCCCCTGCGTCACGTCGAACAGCGGACGGTTCTCGACGGGGAACGTGTGGCGCACGTCCACGAGGGCGACGTTGTCGGGGTTCAGCCCCGAGGCGCGACAGAAGGCGTCCTTGTTCAGGATGGTCGCCGAGAGGAGCGCGAACGTCGAGCCACGGTCCCAGACGGTGTGTTTCAGGTAGCGTTCGGGGTCCATCGGTTTGATGGTCACCGCGGTTCCCGCCCCGTCGTGTTGGTCGACCACCCACGTCGTCGCGCTCTCCGGGTCGCGGGCGTCCTCGACGAACCACTGCAACTCCCGGACGAGTTCCGCGAGTCTGTCGCGCTCCGCGGCCTCCTCCTGTGAGAGTTCTATCTCGCTCCTGAGTTCCTCCTGTCGCCGCTGGCAGACGGTGACGAGGGCCTCCGCGTAGTTCGCGGCGTCCTCGCTGTCTTCGAGGGCCGGGGCGGGTTTGGCCTCCCAGAGGGGCACCGTCTTCGGCCCGAGTTCGATGGTCGCGTACATCTCGGCCCACTCCGCGAGGCCGTGGGCCTCGTCGACGACGACGACGTCGCGCATGCCGAACACCTCCGAGCCGGCCATCTGCATGAAGTACGCGAGCGTCATCGCCGCGATGGGCCGGTTCGAGGCGACGTCCCGGTCCGAGAAGTACGGACAGCGGTGTTTGACGGGGCAGTCGAACCCGCGTTCGCGGGCGCACGGTGCGCGGTCCACCGGCGTCGTCGTCTCGCCCGGCAGGATGCACTTGTAGTTGCCCTTCCCGCGGATGATAGAGAGGTCCGACAACAGTGGCTCGCTCGCCACGTCGTCCAGTTGGGAGACCTGCGGGGTGGTGTAGTACGCCCCGATGGGTTCGTTGGCCTTCGCCTCGCCCGGACGACGGGCACAGCCCGCGATGGCCCGCGCGAGCAGGGACTTCCCGCTCCCGGTCGGTGCCCGCACGAGGACCACGTCGTTGCCCGCCTCGAACGCGCTCCGGATGTCGCGGAGGGCCTGTTCCTGTGCGCCGCGATAGGATGGCGCGGGGAACTCCTCCTCGATGCGGGCGGGGTTCACGCGAGAGAGGTGCGCCGCGGGCAGGGTAAAGTTGCCGACCGACCCCGACTACCCGTCGAGGGCCGCCACGTCCGCTGCGGTGACGTCCCGGTCGTCGGGTAGGCGGTCGATGCAGTCGAAACAGAGGAAGAACTCCGACCCGTCGGCGAGTTCGAGCGTCATCCCTGCGGTCGGTCCCTGGTCGAACGACCAGAGGTTGGCGATGCCGCCCGCGATGCGGACCGACTCCCCACAGGCGTCACACGGTTCGCTCGCCATACTCCCCCGACGGGGGCCGGTCACGTCAACGTACCGCCCCCGGACCCCTTCGACGTCTGACGATAAAACGCGCGTTTGATACTCCGCCAGGGGTTTATCAGTGCCGCCGGAACGAACTGGTGCCGGTCGACGCCCGGACTTCGGTTCCCGGCGTACCAGACCGGTCCCCGCAGGTCCCCACTCTCGACCGCCTCTTCCCCCCTCGGGGGCGGTCGACCGGCGGCGCGGGCCGCCACACCCTCCCTCCCTCGGTCCGCCCGACGCCACCCGCTTGCCTCCTGCCCATCGGCGTCGGGCGGACCATCCAGACTCGCACGGCGAGCGACCGTCGCGGCAAGAATTGTTTCATCCGTCTCGTTGTTAATTTCACTCTCACGTACGCACAAGTAGTTTCATCTAGTGGGGTGGAGAAGCCCGGACACCCTCCGCGGGAGGGACACCCTACCAATGAGACGACGACAGTTCCTCACGACGACGGGCCTCGCCGCCGCGACTGCCGCAGTTCCCGGTCTCGCCGCCGCCGACCCGGACGCCGAACCGCCGAACCCGAACGCCTACCTCACCAACGAGCAGTTGTACCGCCGACTCCGCCTGCTGACCCGGGAGAGCGATCTGTTCGACCTGCGGCGCATCGGGAAATCCGCCGGCCGCGGCGACCCCCTCTGGGAGGTCACGGTCGGCGAGGGGGACACGAACGTCCACCTCATCACGCAGATTCACGGCGACGAGCCCGCCGGCACCGACGCCATCCTCGTCCTCTTCCGACAGATGGCCGCGGACCCGGACCGCTACGAGGACGTCCTCAGCGAGTTGACCATCACGGTGATTCCCCGCGTCAACCCCGACGGCGCGATGTTCGGGTGGGATACGGACTCTGACGGGGGCGAGGAGCGAATCACCCGCCGGCAGAACACCCAGGAGTGGAACGGGGGCGAGTCGCGCCACGAACCCTACTACCACTACGCCGAGGGCGACGACCACCCGTTCGCGGCCCCCAACCCGCCCGCCGGCTACGACATGAACCGCGACTTCACCCTCCTCGACGAACTCGACGACCATCCCGGGCAGGGCAACGGGTCGGGGCAGGGGAACGACCAGTACCTCCCCGCCGACTGGTGGAGTAGCTACGAGGCCGACGGGGAGACCCGATGGCAACTCGACGTGCCCTACGAGGGCTACACGCTGAAGCGAAGCGGTCTCCGTCTCTCGCCCGAGGTGCGCGCCGTGACCGAGTCGTTCCTCGAAGCCGACCCCGACTACGCCATCACGCACCACCACCAGGGGGTCCCGACGGTGCCCGACACCGACCCCGCCGTCCCGTCCGTGATGAGCGTCATGGCCGCCTTCGGCGAGTCGTACCTCGACAGGGCACCCTTCTACGACGGCGAGGGACCGGTCGAGGACGCGGTCAACCCGTTCATCGACCGGCAGACGAGCAAGCGTTCGCTCCGCCTGAACCGCCTCGTGCGCGACCGACTGGACGAGGTCACCGGCCCGTGGGACGACTTCGAGTCCGTGACTCGCTACGGCTACACCACGCTGTGGGGGTCGTACCTCGACGCGCTCTGTCCCCGCACCGACGCCGCCGGGATGCTCTACGAGATCTCGGGGCAGTCCGACTCCGTCGGGTCGCGCGCCTACGGCCAGAAGGTCGAGGCTTCGCGCGTCGGTTTCGAGGAGACGTTCCGGGCGCTGGCCGCGGACCCCGGTCTCTCGTCGGTGGACGCCAACAGCTACTTCGACATCCCACTCGCGGGCGAGGAGTACCCGGAGATGACCGACGGCGACTCGACGGACACCGGACGGGCGGCCGCACGCGGTGCGCGGGCCACCCCGACGGCGGGGCCAGCACTCCCGCACGACGCGTTCCGCCGGGACTGAATCGAACCGGCAAACGCGGCCGCGAGGCGGGACGGAAGTTAACCGTTCGCCGCCCCTCCTTCACGTATGCGTGTTCTCGTCACCGGTGCGACCGGGTTCGTCGGCGGTCGACTCGTCCCCGCCCTCCTCGCGGCGGGCCACGAGGTGGTCGCGCTGGTCCGCGACGCCTCGCGCTACGACGCCCCCGAGGGCGTCGTGGTGAAAGAGGGGGACGTCCTCGAACTCGGGAGCTTCGAACACGCGCTGGAGGGCGTCGAGGCCGCCTACTACCTCATCCACTCGATGGGTTCCGGCCGGGAGTTCGCAGAGCGCGACCGGCGGGGGGCCCGGCACTTCGCCCGCGCGGCGAGCGAGGCCGGCATCGAGCGCGCGTTCTACCTCGGCGGCCTCGGCGACGACCGGGACCAGCTCTCGAAGCACCTCAAGTCCCGCCGCGAGGTGGAACACATCCTCGCGGCGGGCGACTACGACCTGACGACGCTCCGGGCGGCCATCATCATCGGCGACGGGAGCGCGAGCTTTCAGGTGGTCAGACAGCTCGCACAGCGTCTCCCGCTGATGCTGACGCCAACGTGGGTCGAGACGGAGTGCCAGCCCATCGCCATCGACGACGTGGTCGCCTACCTCGTCGGGGCGCTCTCCGTCCCCGAGACGGCGGGCGACACCTTCGAGATCGGCGGGCCGGAGGTGCTCACCTACCGCGAGATACTGGAAGAGACGGCCCGTATCTCGGGGGGGTACCGCCCGGTCATCGTCGGGGTGCCCGTGCTCACGCCGCGCATCTCCTCGTACTGGATCGGTCTCGTGACTGACGTGTCGGCGAGCGTGGCCCGCCCACTCATCGACGGCCTGCGCAACCCCGTCGTGGTGACCGATCACCGGATCGAGGACCTCGTCCCGTTAGCGCTGACGCCCTTCGAGACGGCCGTCCGGCGGGCGCTGGGGGAGGAGTCGTCCCCGGACGCCGACGAGCGAGTCGAACAGGAGGAGACGGCCTGAATGGCCAAGGTAGAGTTCGGGGAGGCATGGGTGTACGAGAGCATCGTCTCCGCGCTCCCCGGTATCGACGTCTCCCGACCGGTGGCCATCGGCATCCAGTTGGTGCTCTTCGAGGTGGCCGTCCTCGTGGCGGCGTGGTACTACGACCTCTGGACGGCCGCGCTCGCGGGGAGTGCCGCCGTCCTCGTCGCCGCCCTCGGGAGCGCCGAGATGCTCCGTATCTCAACGCTGGTCCGCTCGGAACCGCTCCCGGAGACCTACCGCAGACTCCTGTTCGGGACGTCCATCGAGGTGGTGCTGGCGGTGCTGGCGTTCATCGCGCTGGTCACTCAGCTGTTCGTCTTCGCCCCCCAGCGCGGCGGCCCGTCGCTCGTCGAGTCGCTGTTCGGCCCAGAGCCGCCGGTCGTGGTCGTCTACCTGATGTTGCTCATCCTCTGGGACGTCTGTTACCGCATCGGGACGGCGTGGTGGGCGAGCGTCGTCTCGCTGTGGCGCTCCTATCGCTACCGGTTCGACCCGCGGACGGCGCAGGCGCTCCGGCGGTCGGACCTCGAGATAATCGCCTTCTCCACCGCGCAGTTGATTCTGGTGCCGTTCGTCGCCGACCAGCCGGTCATCGCGACGGTCATCGTCGGCCACGTCGCGGCCGTCTGGGGGGTGACCGGGCTCTCGGTGGTACTGTTGACGGTCAGAACGAGAGAGGAGGACGCTACTGGGACTTCATCCGCTTGAACTGATCTAAGAGCGCCTCCGCCGAGTCGCCCGAGTCGTACTTCAGGGTCCCGTGGTACTCGGTGCGTTCGTCGTCGAAGTCCGTGTCGACGGTGGTTGACTTGGCCTCGCGGCGTTCGTGCTCGTCCTCGTCATAGGCACCCATTGACATGGTATACGTACTCTTGCAAATTCCGCAGTATCAATGTACCGGTTAGGTTCATCGACGACCGTGATGAATCGACCGCGGCGGGCATCGGAGTCGGGGTCGTAACCGTTACCAGCACCGGCCCGAAGGGTGAGACGTGGCAGGTCCCCTTCGGTTCCGCCGGTCCACCGAGTCGTGGTCCGAGCGGCGCGTCCGTCAGCAGTTGTTCGCCCCCCTGAACTCGCGGTTCGGCGCGACGATGGGGCCGGCAGACACGCCCGCGCCGAACGGATACGCCGCCCGCCGCCTCGACATGGACAACGGCGACTTCGCGCTGTTCGCCTGGCGGACCGAGAGCGGCGAACCCGCCGTCGCCTACTGGCTCGGCAACACCGAGACGCCCGAGATTCTGTGGCGAACCGACAAGTTCGGCTTCGACGAGGTGCCCTACGCCGTCACACGGTGGGCACAGCGCGAACTGCTCTCGGACCTGCGCGAACAGGACCCGTGGCTCGCCGACTACCAGCACGTCAGCTGGTTCTTCCTCCCCGTCTTCCACTCGAAGGACGGCCGGGAGAGCACGCGGGCGTTCTTCCGCGACCACGCCGCCGGCTTCCCCGACGCGGACCGCGAGACGGTCCTCGAGTTCTACGAGGGGTTCCTCGCGACGGGAGCGCTCGACTCCACCCGAGAGGTGATGGCCGGGAAACTGGGCACCAGCCCCCAGGTGGACGTAGTGCGCATGGGCGCGACGATGGCCGAACTCCACGCCGCGAAACTGCTCTACGAGTCGGGCCTGGAGTTCGTCCCCGAGGTGGACTTAGACAGCGGACACGCCCTCGACTTCGTCGTCGGCGACGGCGTCCGCGAGACGTCCATGGCCGACCTCCCCCGGGGAGGCGACGTCCTCGTCGAGGTCACCCGCCCCCGCCCGCCGGCACGCCGGAGCGTCGACACGCCCATCGCGGCGCTCCGGGCGACGGCGAACGCCAAGACCGACGACCAACTCGACGCCCACCCGGACGCCCTGCTCCTCGTGGACTGTTCGTCGTTCCGCGACGACGAGTGGAACACCGTCCGCGCAGAGAAGCCCTCCGTCGCCCACACGCCCGCCATCGTCTACCGCCTCCGGCCCAACGGGTCGGCAGAGGCCTACCGCCACGGCGACCCGACCCTCGACCTGAGCGGGTCCGTGCGCTGGGTCTGAGGCGCCGGGGCTACAGATTCCTGAGGTTCAGAGGTTCAACTCGACGACTTCCACGCCCGCGCAGTCCGGACAGCGCAGTCGGTAGCGGATGTGCCCGTTGCGCGGGTCGGTCTCCAGTCGCGCGCGCCACTCGCTGTGGAGCACCGCGTCCTCGAACCCGCAGTTCGTACACGTCACCAGCGCACGCTCGAGACCCTTCTGCAGGGCGCGGACGCCGCGCGGGTGGGAGTCGGGCAGGTGGTTCAGCATAGCAGTGATAGTAGGTGACAAGTAGCACAAAAGTTTGTCGCCTGTCGGAGGACGGATTGTGGGACGAGCGCGACTCGTGTCCGTGCCCGCGCGCGAGTCGCAGGGTCGCCACACAGGCCCGTATCGCGCGTGAGACGGCTGACGAGGGTGCCCTCGTCGAGCGCGTCTGGACACTCCGCGTCTCCCTCCGATGAGGGAAAGGCCCCTTCGGTACCGAAGCAGCGGTTGCATTGGTCGGCCGACGCACTGCAGTACCGATGAGGACACAGAGTGGGGAGGGTTCGGACGAGTCGCTGACCGACGAGGAGTCCGCCGCGATTCACGCGGCACTCGACACCGGGTACTTCGACGGACCTCGGGGGACGTCCCTCGGCGGCGTCGCCGACAGGCTCGACGTCACGGACCGGGAGGCGTCCCGACGGCTTCGGCGGGGGATGAGCAAGGTCGTCAGGCGGAACCGGGAACGCTTCGAGTGTCACCCCGATTCCGACGAACGGTTTCCTCCCCACCGATAGGTTCACGTGTTCCGGTACCGGCTCGACGGGTCCTCGACCACAGAAGTGCCGACTCACGAGCCGCTCCGGAAGAGTCGACACTCGAGACAAGAACCGGAGGACAGCGTCCGCGTTCGGGCCTGTGGCCCGAACGCGGTTCTGGGAGCCTGTGAGACGCGGAGCGTCTCACAATGCAGGGTTTTGCGAGGAGGGCGAGACGGCGGAGCCGTCTCGCTTCCCCACGGGCGACCCGTGAGTCGCCCGGGGAGAGTGGTGCTGCAGCGGCGGCTTCGCCGCTGCGAGGACACCCGACGAGCAAACCGGTGGGGTGGTCTAGAAGGACAACTGCTCCGGGCCGTCCTCGCCGATGTCCGTCGGGTCGCGGTCCGAGTAGAACTTGCGCCCGATGGCCTTGCTCGACACCGAACTGTAGAGCGCGAGGCGCGCGCCCTCGGCGTCGTGGAACGTCTCGTCGTCGAGACTCCCGAGGGCCTCGCCCACCGTCTCCCGGCCGTTGGGCAGGTCGAGGATGAGGTCGCCGTACTCGCGGATGAGGTCCTGCGTCGTCGCGGGGTAGTTGTGGGCGTCGAGCTTCTCGTTCGCGTCGGTGAACAGACGCATACATCCACGGACCACGGAATCCATCATAAACGTTCACTATAATCACCTTGCCCCGATATTAGGTCATAACCCATCATTGTAGATTGTGATAGATTCGCCCGCGGGTTCCACGCGTCGGTATGCAATGGAGGGACGCGGGCGGGCCGACTCCGGCGCGGTTTAACCCTCCGAGGTCGGAAGGGCGGCATGGTCGTCGCGGACCTCCACGTCCACACCACGAACTCCGACGGGACGCTCGAACTCGACGAGGTTTCCGCCGCCGCCCACGAGGCGGGCGTCAGCGTCGTCGCGATAACCGACCACGACCGACTCCACCCGGACCTCCCGACGCCCGTGGCTCACCTCGACGGGGTCACCGTCGTCCACGGCATCGAACTCCGGGTCGACGCGGGCGACGGCCACCTCGACCTGCTGGGGTACGCCGTCCGACCCACGGACGCCCTCGTCGCGAAACTCGACCGCCTCCAGACCGACCGCGTCGAGCGCGCACGGCGGATGGTCGAACTGGTCGAGGAGCGCGAGGGCGTCGCGCTGGACGTGTCGTTCGAACCGGGCGTCGGTCGCCCGCACGTCGCGCGCGCAATCGCCGAGAGCGACGCCCCCTACGACGTGCAGGGGGCGTTCGACCACCTCATCGGCGACGACGGGCCGTGTTACGTCCCTCGGTCGGTCCCCGACTTCGAGACGGGCCGTGACCTGCTCTCGGCGGCCTGCGGGTTGGTGGGACTGGCCCACCCGCTTCGCTACGACGACCCGGCGGCCGCGCTGGCGCACTGTGCGACACTCGACGCCGTCGAGTACCACTACGACTACGGCCGCGAGGTGGACCGCCGGCCAGTGGCGCGAGCCATCGAAGAACACGGACTGGTCGTCACGGGCGGGAGCGACGCCCACGGGCGGACGCTCGGGCGCGCCGGACTCGACCGCGAGGAGTACCGCGCGTTCCGCGACAGGGTGCGCCTCTGAGCCGCGAGGCCGGGACGTCGCCCTCCGGCGGGTTCCACTCGAAGCCGTCCTCGACCGGATAAGCACGCCGGTAGCGGCCACTCGCCCCGCACCCGTAAGCGTTCAGTAGGTCCACGTCGAAGCGAGGGTATGCAGTGTCACTACTGCGACCACCCCGCTGACATCGCCGTCGAGCGTGGCGGCGTCAAGGTCGGCCTCTGTACCACCCACTTCCGGGAACGCCTCGACGAACTCCAGGAGGACGGCTGGCTCGACGAACTCCAGGGCGAACTGGAGACCGACCGATTCGACTGACTCGGCCGACGCGGACGGGTCGACGAGCGACGCCCTCCCTCTCTCTCCCTCTTTCGCCGCTGACACCGGCTTCCGACCCGTGAGTCGCCGTCCTACGCCCGACTTCCGTCCACGTCGATGGCGTCGACGGGGCAGACGTCGACACAGAGCATGCAGTCGATGCACTGCGCCTCGTCGACCGGCGCGGCCTTCACCTCGCTGGTGGGGTGGCCGGGGGTGTCCACCCACTCGAAGACGTCGACGGGACAGTTCTCCAGACACGGACCGGAGCCGTCACAGATGTCGAAGTCCACGGCCACGTGTGTGCCGTGGATACCCAGTCGCTCGGGCGCGTCCACGGGACCCCAGACGTCGTAGTCGGCGTCCACGTCCAGCCAGTCGGAGACAGAGGTTCGCTCGCGGGACTCGTCGAAGTTCGGATCGATGGCCATCCGGTGTCCGGTTGACCGGTCGGACAGGTAAGCGTACCGCGTGAGGGAGGTGCCGTGTGACCCGATGTCGGGAGAGCTATGGCACTCCGTCGCACAACCCGCGACATGGAACACGTGCGCGTCGACGACGTCGACTCGTGGATGGGACCGGCGAGCGTCAAGCGCCCCCTCGGGCGGGCGCTCGGGACCGAGGACGTGGCGCTCAGCTACTACGAACTCGACGCGGGCGAGAGCTTCGCCTTCGGCTACCACCGCCACGAAGGACAGGAGGAGGTGTTCTACGTCGTCTCGGGGGCGGTCACGTTCCGGACCGAGGACGGCGACGTCGTGGTCGAATCCGGCGAGGCGGTCCGGTTCGCCCCCGGCGAGTACCAGCAGGGGGTCAACCGTGGCGACGAACGGGTCGTCGCCATCGCCCTCGGCGCGCCCGCCGAGAGCGGCGAGACGGACATCAGACGCGAGTGTCCCGACTGCGGCACGGAGACGTCACAGCGCATCGAGCGCGCGGAGGACGGCGACGCACTCGTCACGCTCTGTGTCGAGTGCGGCGCGGAGACGGGGCGGTTCGACTGACTACGCGAGGCCGTTCGAGATGACGAGGTAGGCCAGACCAACCGCGAAGGCGTCGTAGAGGCCGTGGACGAGTATCGGGACCAGCAGGTTGTCCGTCCGGGCGTACACCCACCCCAGTATCAGCGAGATGCCGAAGACGATGACCGTCGTGACGGTCACCGCGCCCCAGTCGGGCGTTGCGAGGTACTGCGTCGGGACGTGGACCAGCGCGAACGGGACGCTCGCGAGGACGACGGCCGCGCGCTTCGAGAAGCGGTCGTACAGGCGCTTCTGGACGACGCCGCGAAACAGCAGTTCCTCGCCGGGGCCGATGAACAGCAGCGACAGGGGCACCAGCCAGAGCAGGGTGACGGTCAGCCCCTCCTGTGCGGGGAGCGTCGCGGAATTTCCCGCGATGGGCAGGCCGAGCACGAGCGCGGCGGCGATGGCGACGAACCGGAAGACGGTGGCGCCGACGAACCCCCCGAGGGTCACCACCAGGGCGGCCCGGGTCGGCGACCGGAAGTCGAGGTACGACAGGCCGCGCCCGGTGAGTGCGAGGTACGCGACGCTCGCGACGACGAGACCGGTGCCGTAGAGGGCGATGCTGGCGACGAACGCGGTCACCTCGTCGAGACCCGCGAAGAACGGCACCGCCGAGACGAGGTTGGCGAAGACGAACCCGACGAGGGCGACGAGCGACACCACGACGAGGAGCTTTACGCGACCGGTCCGGGCCGCGGGCGCGGGCGGTCGCTCACCGTCGGCTACCTGATACGACATACCAGCAGTATTCGCCGAGAGAGAAGATAACCGTAGCTGCGCCCCGACACTCCGTATCAGGGGAGCGTCGGACGCCCCTCGGGAGCCATCGGGAGAGTGGAGGGTTCTTCCAATCCCCGACCGTACCGACGGGCGATGGTCACGCGCCTGGTCTACGACGACGACTGCGGCTTCTGTACGTGGTGTGCCCGCTGGGCGGTCCGACTCGCCCCCGTCGAGGCCGTCGGGTTCGCCGACCTCTCGGCGGCGGACCGCGACCTGCTCCCCGACGACTACGAGACCTGCGCCCACCTCGTCGCCGGGCGGACCGTCTACTCCTGTGGCGAGGCAATCGAGCAGACCCTCGCCCGTTCCCACCCCGCCGCCGGCTACCTGTTCGGCGCGCTTCGGGGAGTCCCGGGCTACGCATCGGTCCGCGAACGGGCCTACCGGTGGGCCGCCGACCACCGGGACTGGTGGGGAAAGGTCGTCAGCGCCGGGGCAATTCGCTGACCGGGGTCGGGAGACTTCGGGAGAGAATCGAGTGCGGGCGCCCGCGCGAGGTCACTCGACGAGTGAAAGGGACTACTCGAATGCCTGGATGCCGGTGAGGTCGGCGCCGAGGATGAGCGTGTGGATGTCGTGGGTCCCCTCGTAGGTGTAGACCGTCTCCAGATTGGCCATGTGGCGCATCGGCGAGTAGTCGGCCGTGATGCCGTTGCCGCCCAGCATCTCACGTGCAATCCGAGACTGGTCGCGGGCCATCCGCACGTTGTGGCGTTTCGCCATCGAAACGTGCTGGGGGCGCAGCTCGCCGCGTTCCTTCAGGTCCGCGAGGCGGTGAGCCAGCAACTGACTCGTCGTAATCTGGGTCGCCATCTCCGCGAGTTTGTCCTGTTGAAGCTGGAAACGCGCGATTGGCCCGCCGAACTGTTCGCGGTCGGTCGCGTACTGTCTCGCCGTCTCGAAACAGTCCCGGGCCGCACCGATTGCCCCCCACGCGATGCCGTAGCGCGCCTGCGTCAGGCAGGAGAGGGGACCCTTCATGCCCTCGACGCCCGGCAGGACGTTCTCCTCGGGCACGTACACGTCGTTCAGGCCAATCTCGCCCGTGATGGAGGCTCTGAGTGACAACTTCTCGTCGATTTTGTTGGTCGAGACGCCGTCGAGGTCCGTCTCCACCAGAAAGCCCCGGACGGGCGTCTCGGCGGCCGACCGGTCGCGCGCCCAGACGATGGCCACGTCCGCGATGGGTGAGTTGGTAATCCACGTCTTCGCCCCGTTCAGCGTGTACCCCTCGTCGTCCTTCTCGGCGTACGTCTCCATGCTCGTCGGGTCCGACCCGTGCTGGGGTTCGGTCAGCCCGAAACAACCCACCGCCTTGCCCTCGCCCATGTCGGGGAGCCACCGCGCTTTCTGTGCCTCGCTGCCGAAGGCGTGAATCGGGTACATGACGAGTGCGCCCTGCACGGAGGCCATCGAGCGCAGGCCCGAATCGCAGGCTTCGAGTTCCTGCATCAGCAGGCCGTACGCCGTCTCCGAGACGTTCGGCGAGCCGTATCCCTCCAGATTGGGGGCGTAAAAACCCAGTTCGCCCATCTCCTCGATGAGCTCGTTCGGGAAGGTGCCGTCGATCCAGTGCTGGCCGATGTCGGGACGGACCGTGTCCTCAACGAACTCCCGCGCCGTGTCGCGAATCATCCGCTCTTCGGCGCCGAGGTCCGCTTCCAACCCCACGTAGTCAAGCATGGCCCCACTCAGGACTGCCCCGGTAAAAGCACTCGCACTGGCCCGGCGCGGGCGGCGAGTCGGTCAGCGGGCGGGTTCGGCTTCCGCGCGCACCCGGCCGACGTACTCGGTGAAGTTCTCGAAGAGGCGCTTGGCCTCGCAGGCGGCCGCGTAGTTCTCCTCGGTGATGCCCGCGACCACCGCCTCGATTCGCTCGTCGCCGAGGAACTCCTTGCTCCGGGTGACCGCCGCCGCGGTTTCCGTGTCGTACTCGGGGTGGAACTGGACGCCGAAGGCGTGGCCGACGCGGAAGCCGTGGATACCGTAGTCGTTCTCCGCGAACACCTCCGCGCCCTCGGGGAGCGAGACGACCCGGTCGCCGTGGGTCGTGAAGACGGTGAACTCCTCGTCGACACCGGAGAGGAGCGGGGAGTCGGCGGTCCGGCGGACGGAGCGGTAGCCGATCTCGTACTCCGACATCTCCTCGACGCGCCCGCCGAGTGCGCTCGCGAGCAACTGGTGGCCGAAGCAGACGCCGAGGATGGGCAGGCCGTGGTCGTGGGCCATCCGGACCCACTCGCGCGTCTCGTCGATCCAGCCTTCGTCCCAGTAGGCGGAGGCGGCCGACCCGGTGATGACGACCCCGTCGAAGCGGTCGGTGGGGGTCGCCCCGGCCTCGAACTGATCGGTCGGCGGTAGCTGTCCGTCGTTCACGTCGAACTCGACGAGGTCGGCGTCGAGTTCCCGCCGGAAGTTGCGGCGGGTGCTCTCGGCGGCGTACGCCGCGTTGAGCAGTGCGAGTCGGGGACGTGTCATTGTCACCGGTACGGATTCCCCCGGTTTCTGCGTTGCGCTCGCGCGAACACTGTCGGGGCCATCGGGTCGCGTCGCTGCACGGGAGGAGCGGTCGAAAGAAGGGAAGCGTGTGGTCAGTCGTCGAGGTCGACCGTGAGCGTCTGCGAGTCCCCTCGTTCGAGGGTGACGGTCACGTGGTCGACGAGTTCCTGCTGGTCGGCCACCGACCGCTGGAACTCCGTGGTGCCCTCGGGCAGTTCGTAGCCCGCCAAGGTCATCGTCACCGACTCGCAGTCGGCGTCCTCGGCCAGCGAGACCTGCACCTGCGCGGTGCCAGTCGTCTCGTCGTAGGTGATGGCGCCGTACTCGACGGCGCACTCGTCGTTCGAGGCCGTCGCCGTGCCGTCGGGCCGCAGGAACGCGTCGGTGTAGGTCCCGTCCTCGACGAACGAGACGGCCTGCACGAGGCGGCCCTGCCGCCCGTAGAACGCGTTCTCGTCCGACCCGAGGTCGTAGATGACCTCGCCGAACGCCAGGTCGACCTGGTAGGCGTCGACGGGGTCCTCCTCGGGCAGGTCACAGTCGACGGTCACGGTCCGGGAGTCGATCTCCCGGCCGTCGACCGAGGTGACGACGGTGTACTCGCCGTCGGGGACGTCTGCGAGCGTCCGTTCGCTGGTGGGCTGGACCGCGCCGCTGACCTCGTAGCCGTCGGGACCCGTCACGGTGACGGTGACCGCCACGTCGTTCGGGTTGGCGACTCGCATCGTCGCCACGCCGTCGGCACAGTCGACGTTCACGTCCACCGATTCGGGCGGTTCGGGCGGTTCTGGCTGGTCGCAGTCGACCGTGACGGTCGCCGTGGCGAGTTTCCGGCCGTCGATAGAGGTCGTGACCGAGTACTCGCCGTCGGCGAAGCCGCCGGCGCTCACTTCGGTGTTCGCGGCGACCGTCACCGTCCGGTCGAAGCCGTCGGGGCCGGTCACCCTGACCGTCACCGGGACGTCGTTGGTGTTGTTGACGGTGATGACGCCGTCCTCGCCGACGCAGTCGACGGTGACGTCGACGGGTACGCGCTCGGGCGGTTCTGGCTGGTCGCAGTCGACCGTGACGACCTCGGATCCGAGTTCGCGACCGTTTACGGAGGTCGTTATCGTGTAGTTACCGTCCGGGAGGCCGTCGAACGACGTCTCCGTGCCCGCGGACACGCTGACCGTCCGCTCACGGCCGTTCTCGGGGGCGATGGTGACGTTCACGTCGACGTCGTTGGTGTTGTTGGCGGTGATGACGCCGTCCTCACCGACGCAGTCGACGGTCACGTCGACCGGTTCGGGCGGTTCGGGGGGCTGGTCCTCGGGCACGCAGAAGACCACGAAGCTGATCTCCTGGTCGCCGGGCGTCGAGAGGATACCGTCGTCGCTCTCGGGGGCGTTCGCGCTGTCCGTCCCGTCGACGTTGTACTCGGCGGGAGCGTCGGGACCGCCCTTCACGAACACTTCGGCGACGGGTTCGTCGGAGGTGAAGCTGAACCCGGTCGTCTCGGCACCGCCGTCCTTCGTCGTCGTGCCGGTCACGTTGACCTCGTACTCGGTCCCGTCGATGGTGAACTCGAGCGTCCCCTGGTTCTCGATGGTGGTGAGTTCGTCACCTTCGACCTTGTAACCGAGTCCGGACGCACAGAGCACCTCGGGGGTGTTCTGTCCCCCGTTCTGGCCGTTGCTTCCGGCGCTCTGCATCGCGAGGTGGTCGCCCGGCCCCACGCTGATGACGCCGGCGGCGACGACCGAACTCAGGACGACGAGCACCGCGAAGGTGACCGCGCCGATACCCGTTCGATTCATTCTGGACCCTCCAGCGGCGTCGACACCGCGCTTCGACGACTGGTGGTCGCTACGTACTGGTTCGAGTACATCGAATAGATACTCAGGACAATCCTACTTCGTTATGTATCTCCGTCAACAGCTAAACGAGGGGTTAGGACCCGTTCGTCGTCGGAGGCCGGCTGGCGACGCCGCAGTCGGGCGATTTACCGAGTCGCTACCGACCCGTCTCGAGGGGGTGTCGGACCGCTACCGGGTCGAACAGTCGGCGAACCGGCGTGACCGTCGTGGGAGGCCCCATCGCGCTACCACCGCCGCTGGTGGCGAGAACGGGCCGCGCGAAAGCTACTTGTCCCGACCGGGACAGGCACATCCATGCCAACACGGGACGACCTCCGCTCGCTGTTCGAGTACCACCTCGAGTCGGGACTCCACCACGGCGCACAACTCGCCGTCTACCACGAGGGGGAACTCGTCGCCGACCTCGCCGGGGGCGTCACCGGCCCCGACGGCGACCCGACGACGGCCGACCGCCCCCACGTCCTCTTCTCCTGTACCAAACCCTTCTCCGGGGTCTGCGTCCACCACCTCGCCGACCACGGCCACCTCGACTACGACGACCCGGTCGCGGACCACTGGCCCGAGTTCGCCGAACCGGGCACGAAGAAAGCCGAGGTGACGGTGCGACACGTCCTCTCGCATCAGGCCGGCCTCCCGCAGGCGGGCATCGACGGCCGCCCCGGCGACTGGGACGACCCCGACGCGGTCGCCGCGTCGCTGGAGGAGGCGGAACTCGCCTTCGACCCCGGCGAGACGGCCGCCTACCACGCGCTCACCTACGGGTGGCTGGTCGGCGAACTCGTCCGACGCGTGTCCGGAACGCCCATCGACGAGTACGCCGCGGACCACGTCTTCTCTCCCCTCGGGATGGACGACACGACCATCGGGAACGCGAGCGACGAGGTGGCCACTCTCGTCGGGTTCGACCCGTTCGACCGCTGCCGGGAGTCGGCGGCGGGCCTCGGGACGATGACCAACGCGGAGGCCGCGGCGACGTTCAACGACCCCACGGTGCGGGGGGCGGTCGCCCCCGCCGCCACCGGCGTCGGGACGGCCCGCGACATGGCGCGGTTCTACGCCTGTCTCGTCAACGGCGGCGAACTCGACGGCACTCGAATCCTCAGTCGGGCGGCCGTCGAGGAGGCACTCACCCAGCAGGTGCGGGTCCCGCGCGACGGCACCCTCGGCGTCCCGCGGCGTTACGCGCTGGGGTTCGAACGCGGCGGCGAGGTGGAGGACAAGTACGGCACGCTCTCGCCGGAGTCCGTCTTCGGCCACGGCGGCCTCGGGAGCATCGTCGGGTGGGGCGACTCCGAGGCCGGACTGGGCGTCGCGTACGTCACCAACGGCATCCGCGACGAGTACGAACACGCCACCCGCGCGAGCACTATCGCGGACGGCGTCCGGCGGACGCTCTCGCTGTACTGACTACTCGGTCACGCGCTCGAGGAAGCCCGCGATGGCGTCGTTGGCCACCCGCGAGGACTCCACGAACGCGAGGTGCCGGCCCGGCACCTCGGTGAACGTCCCCTGCGGGAGGGCGTCGGCCAGTTCTCGACCCGCCGTGACGGGCACGACGGGGTCGTCGGCCCCGTGACAGACCAGCGCCGGGAGGGTCACCTCGTAGGGCGCGTCACAGGCGAACTCGAGCATCGCCGCCGCCTGCGCCGCGCGGCCCTCGCTCCTCGCGTCGTCGTCCTCGCGCCACTTCTCGATGCCCGCCACCACCTCCCGTTGCGTCTCGAAGAACGACTCCGAGAAACACGGCGCGAGCGAGTCGGGACCCCGCCCGGCCATCACGTCGAGCATCCCCTCGTCCACCGCCTCGCCCGAGAGCGCGGTGTCGAGGAGGACGAGGCTCCGCGCGCGCCCGTACTCGCGGGCGTACGCCAGCGCGACCATCCCGCCCAGTCCCGCGCCGACGAGGTGGACCCGGGAGACGCCGTGGTCGCGCAGGACCGCCTCCACGTCGGCGGCGAGCGTCGCCACGTCGTACGGACCGGGCGGAGCGTCCGAGTCGCCGGTCCCGCGCGGGTCGACGGTGAGCGTCTCGAAGGGGCCGGCGAGGGCGGCGTGTTGCCACCCCCAGAGCCACGCGCCGTAGCCGACGTCGTTCAGGAAGAGAACGGCGGGACCGTCGCCGGTCGTCTCGTAGCGGATGTCGACGCCGTCCGACCTCGCGGTGGGCATACCCCGGTCTGGACGGGCCGCGAACTTAAGGGACGTCGTCTTCCACCGGGGAGTCTCAGGTCCGTGCGCGGCGCACGCGCACCTCGCCGTCGCGCGTGACCAGCACGCGACAGCCGTTGCTCGTGAACCGGACGTAGTTCCGCCCGCCCACCGACCTCTCGCGCCGGGTGGCGAAGAGGGCGTCCAGTGCGTCCGGGTCGACCGCGTCGTGCAACGGCCGCAGGTCGAACGGGTCCGTATCGAGCGTCCGGGCGATACCCGAGATGACGGTTCCGCTAATGGGGTGGCCGTCGGCCGAATAGACGTCACACGTCTCCGGGGTCATGGGAACGTCGTTGCTCTCGTCGCACATTGTTGCGGATTTTCAACCTTCGAATGTAAGGGAGGGGCGGACCCGTATATACCCGGCGCCAGAGATACTAGGTGGTCGCCGGGGCGCTTCCCGAAACTGCTTGCCAGAGCCCCCCGGCAGGAACCGGGAACCGGCTCAGGCGTCGAGCTTCTGTTTGAGTATCTCGGGGGCCGCCGCCAGCGCCTCGTCGAGGGCGTCCACGTCGGGACCGCCGCCCTGTGCGAAGTCGGCCGGACCGCCGCCGCCGCCGCCGACGCGCGAGGCGAGTTCGCCGACGACCTCGCCGGCGTTGACCGCGACCCCGTCGGGGACGGCGACGACGAACTGGGCGCTCCCGGCGCCGGAGCCGATGACCGCCAGTTTGCCCTCCTCGGCCAGTGCGTTGGCCGTCGCGCGCAGTTCGCTCATGTCGGCGTCCAGTCGCTGGACGACGGCGACGGTCCCGCCGACGTCGACCTCCTCGCCGCCACCCGCATCCGCGCGCGCCTCGGCGAGCTGTTCCTTCAGGTCCTCGATCTGCTTGCCCCGGGCCTTCCACTCCTCGAAGAACCGTTCGGCCGTCTCGGGGACCTCCGGCGGCGAGACGTCGAGGGCGTCGGCCGCCGCGTAGAGGGCGTCCTCGGTGCGCTGGGTGGCCTCGATGGCCGCGTCGCCCGCCGCGAACGTCACCCGCTCGACGCCGTCCTGTACCCGCTCCGTCGAGAGAATCTTGATGGTCCCGATGTCACCCGTGCGCGCGACGTGGGTGCCGGCGCAGGCCTGCACGTCGTCGGCGACGTGGATGAGCCGGATGTTCGTCCCCGGCGGGATACCCCCCTGGTAGAGGTCGAAGCCGTACTTGCCCTCGGCCTCGTGGCGGTCGGGCCACTCCTGCGTGACGGCCGTGTTGTCCGTCACGACCCGGTTGGCCACGCGTTCGATGGCCTTCACCTCCTCGCGCGAGATGCGCTCGTAGTGTTGTACGTCGATGCGCGAACTGTCGACGCCCTTCTGCGCCCCGGCCTGCCGGATGTGCTCGCCGAGGACCTGTCGGGCGGCGTGGATGACGACGTGCGTCGCGGTGTGGTGGGCCATCAGCCGACGGCGACGAACCGCGTCGACCTGCCCGCGGACGAACTCGCCCTTCCCGACCGGTTCGTCCGTCCGGTGGAGGATGACGCCGTCCTGTCGCTGGACGTCCACCACCTCGACGGTGACGTCGTCCGTACTCAGCGACCCGTGGTCGGCGGGTTGCCCACCGCCCTCGGGATAGAACATCGTCTGGTCGAGGACGACGTCGTAGCCCGCCTCGTCCCCCTCGCCGTCCTCGCCCCGGTCGATGACGTCGAGGACGACGGCCTCGAACTCCATGCGGTCCTGGTCCTCGTAGTAGAGGCGGTCCGTCTCCGGGAGGTCGGCGATGCGCTGGTCGGTCTCCGACTGGACAGTCTCCAGGTCGCCGCCGCCGTGGCGGGCCGCCACCTGCCCGTAGAAGTCGTCGGGGATGGACACCGACGCGCCGCGCTCCTCGGCGATCTCCTTGACCATGTCGGGCTGGATGCCGTGGGAGTCGTACAGTTCGATGACCTCCTCGAGAGGTATCTCCTCGCCCCGTTCGGCGTACTCCTCCGCGAGCTGTTCGACCCGGCGACCGCCGCGTTCGAGCGTCTCGCGGTACTTCGCCATCTCCGTGCGCACCATGTCGCGGACCGTGTCGCGGTTGGTGTAGCCCAGTCGCTCGGCCTGCATGTCCACGAGTTCGTCGAGCGGGGCGTCCACGCCCACGTCGTCGACGAGGCGCTTCGTCCGCCGGAGGACGAGGCGGGCGAGGTAGCCCGACCCGGCGCTGGAGGGGACGATGCCGTCGCCCAGCATGTACGCGAGCGTCCGGCAGTGGTCCGCGATGGCGTAGATGGTCTCCAGCGGCTCTATCAACGCCTCGAGTTCGGCGCGCTCGACGCCGAGTTCGGCGGCGATGTCCCCGCGGGCCGTCTCCATGTCCTCGGCCTCGTCGATGTCGAGGTTCCCCGCCAGTTTCGCGGCGTCGTGAACGAGCGTCTGTTCCTCGTCGCTGAGGCTGACCCCGGCGTTCTCCTTGAGGAACGCGATCATCTCGGGGTAGACCGCCTCGTACACCGTCGGCGTTCCCTGCGAGACCCACGTCCACCGTTCGAGGCCGTACCCCGTGTCGACGATGTACGTGTCCATCTTCGAGTAGCGGTTGCCGTCCTTCAACTCGTAGTCGCCCTCGGGGTCCTGCTCCATCGACATGAAGACGAGCGTCGCCAGTTCGACGCCCCGGTAGATGACCTCGATGGCGGGGCCGGCGTTGCCGCCGCCGACCCACGGGTCCTCGATGTAGGTGATGTCCTCGACGTCCGCGCCCATCGAGGCGAAGAACTCGTCGCAGTACTGGACGGTCTCGTCCTTCCAGTACACCTCGCCGTGGTAGGCGTAGCCCTCGGCGTCCTCGCGCGTGTTGAACGCGTGGTGGGCCATCATCTCGAAGGCCATCGTGTGCCGTCCCGTCTTGCCCACGTTGTCGATGTCCTGCATCCGGATGCAGGGCTGGCTGATACAGAGGGGGTTGGCCGGCGGCGGCGTCTGCCCCGACGTCACCAGCGGCTGGAAGTCGTAGATGGACGCCTGCGTCAGCAGGACGTCGTCGCGCCAGCGGTTGGCCGCGACGGGGTACGGGTCGATGCGCTCGTGGCCGTTGTCCTCGAAGAACGAGAGGAACGCCTCGCGCATCTCCTCCAGGGTGTACTCCTCGTCGAAGCTCGGGTCGTCGATGAAGTCGTACTGCTCGCAGGGCGGTTCGCCGCAGGTCTCGCGGTCGGGGACGCGGCTCCAGAAGTGCGCCCCACAGGAGTCACACTCGTGTCGTGTGAACCCCTCCTCCTCGAAGTACGCGAGTTGGTACTCCGCGTCAAGTTCGCTCATTAGTCCCACTTTGGCCCAGCGGCGCGTAAAACTGTTCCGAACCCCCGAGTGCGAGTCACACGGGCGCTGCCGGCCGATTCCGGTCGCGAACCGCGGACCCCGACTCACGGCCCGTCCTCGGTACGGCTTATGCCTCACGCGCGCGTAGCAACCTCGCATGGAATCCATCACTCGGGGGCTCCCCCGGGAGCGACCGCTGCTCACGCTCGCCGCCGCCGTCCTCGTCTGTGAACTCGTCGGCATCACGGGCGCGGTGTTCACCGCCACGGGCGTCGAGTCGTGGTACACCACGCTCGAACGACCCGAACTCGCCCCGCCGAACTGGGTATTCGGTCCGGTGTGGACCACCCTCTACGCGCTGATGGGCGTGGCGGCGTGGCTGGTCTGGCGTGAGGGCCGCGGGCGAGAACTCCAGGTCGCGCTGGGCCTGTTCGGCGTCCAGCTGGCCCTCAACTTCGCGTGGTCGTTCGTCTTCTTCGGCGCGCAGGAGATCCTCTGGGCGCTGGTCGTCATCGTCGCCCTCCTCGCCGCCATCGTCGCCACGATGGGCGCGTTCTGGCGCATCGACCGCCGCGCGGCGCTCCTGCTGGTCCCCTACCTCGCGTGGGTGAGCTTCGCGACGTACCTCAACTACGCGTTCTGGGTCCTGAACTGAGGTCGGGAAGAGACCTCGTCCCGACTTACTCCGCGCTCTCCAGCGCCAGCGACGCCAAGAGCGCCTCTAACTGCACTTGTTCGTTCGCGCCGACCGTGATGCGGTAATCCGCCTCGCCGACCCGGTCCATCACGCGGACCGCCTCGCGGTCCGCGAGGCCGAACTCCCACACCGAGCGGTGCAACTGGTCGATGATGTCGCTGCCCGCGATGCCCTCCTCGGTCAGCAGGGTCTCGAGCTGGGAGCGGGCGGCCGTGAAGTCGCCGTCGAGGGCCTTCTCGACCATCTCCCGGATGGCCTCGGGGCGGGCGGTGGAGGTGATGGCGAAGACGGCCTCCTCGTCGACGGTGCCGCCCATCACGCTCGCGGCCTGCAGACCGTTGATGGCCTTGCGCATGTCGCCCGCCGCGGCGTAGACGAGGGCGTCGAGGCCGTCGTCGGTCATCTCGATACCCTCCTCCTCGGCGATGGCGCGAATCTGCTCGCCGACCGCGTCGTCCGACAGCGGCGCGAACCGGAAGACGGCACAGCGCGACTGGATGGGGTCGATGATCTGACTGGAGTAGTTACACGAGAGGATGAACCGCGTGTTGTTCGAGAACTGCTCCATCGTCCGGCGGAGGGCGGACTGGGCGTCGCTGGTCAGCGCGTCGGCCTCGTCGAGGAAGATGATGCGGTAGTCGTGACCGCCGAACGACGACCGCGCGAAGTTCTTGATGCGGTCGCGGACCACGTCGATACCCCGCTCGTCGGAGGCATTGAGTTCGAGGAAGTTCTCCCGCCAGTCGTCGCCGTACAGTTCCTTGGCGATGGCCGTCGCGGAGGTGGTCTTGCCCACGCCTGCCGGCCCCGCAAAGAGCAGGTGGGGCAGGTCGTCCTTGGCGATGTAGCTCTGCAGGCGGTCGACGATGGCCTCCTGCCCGAACACCTCGTCGAGCGTCTGCGGGCGGTACTTTTCGATCCAGACCTCCCGCCCCCGCTCGGGGTCCTGGGCTGCCTCGCTCATACCGGACCCAGTCGCGCGCGTCACTTAACTACCGCGAGAGGCGGTCGCGCAGTCGCGTCGGGAGACCGCCGGACGACGCCGGGTTCCACCGGAGTCGACCGGCGACGGGTGCGAGCAGACGGCAGGCAACACTTATCCTCACTGACACCAATCACCACCTGATTATGCACACGCACAGAGCCATCAGGACCGGTCTAGTCGCGCTCGTCGCGCTCGCGGTCGTCCTCGCGGGCGTCCCCGGCGTCGCGACGGCCGAGACCCGTTCGGGCGGGACCGTCGTCGTCGGCGCGGGCGAGGTCGTCGACGAGGGCCTGCAGGTGTTCGCGGGCACGGCCGTCATCGAGGGGACCGTCAACGGTGACGTCGAGGTCTTCGCCGGCACGGTCATCGTCGAGGGGACCGTCGACGGCGACCTGAGCACGTTCGGCGGAAGCGTCGAACTCGCCGAGGGTGCGGTCGTCACCGGCGCTCTCAACGCCGCGGCTGGCGACGTCACCGTCGCCGGGCAGGTCGGCGGGAACGTCGACGTCGGTGCCGGGACCATCCTGCTCGCGGACACCGCCCGTATCGGCGGCGACCTGAACTACGACGGCGAACTCGTCCGCGAGGGCGGGAGCGTCGTCGGTGGGGCCGTCACGCAGGACGGCACCAGCGTCGGTCCCGTCGACCTCGGCGCGTTCGACGCGGTGTTCGCGTTCTACGGCCTGCTGGCGTCGCTCCTGCTGGGTGCACTCGTCCTGCTGGCCTTCCCCGGCACGTCCGACCGCGTCGCGGCCACCGCGCTGACCGAACCCCTGCGCGCGGGCGGCGTCGGCCTGCTGACGCTCGTCGCCGTGCCGATAGCGCTGGTGCTCGTCGCCATCACGGTCATCGGCATCCCCATCACCATCGTCGGCGCGCTCCTGTTCGCCGTCGTCGCGTGGGTCGCCACCGTGTTCGGTCGCCTCGCGGTCGGCACCTGGCTGCTCTCGTACGCCGACGTGCGCAACCGCTGGGCGGGCCTGCTCGTCGGCTTCCTCGTCGTCGCCGCCGTGGGCTACGTCCCGTTCGTGGGGAGCGTCGTCGACTTCGTGGTGTTCCTCCTCGGCCTCGGCGCGCTGGCGCTGGTCGTCGCCCGCGCCTACCGCGGCACGTCCGGCTCCCGGCCAACCGAACCCGTCGGCGAGGACCCCGAGAGCGACCGCTTCGCGGCCTGATCCGGCGACTCCTCCTCTCGACTCGAACGCGACAGCCTGAAACCCGACAGCATCCGAGTGCCGACCATGCACGTCACCGTCGAGGTGGTCGGCGACGAGACTCACGAGGTCGAGTCGCCGCCCGAAGGGACGTACGGCGACCTCCTCCAGTCGGTCGATCTCAACCACCACGAGGCCACGGTGCTGGTCGACGGCCGCCCGGTCCCCGAGGACGCGCCCGTCGAGGCCGACTCGGTGCAGGTCCTCAGGCTCATCAAGGGCGGGTGATGAGCGTCCGAGTCCGCACGGCGACCCCCGACGACTTCGTGCCCGTCATGCGGGTGCTCGACGGGTCGCTGCTCGACGTCGAGGCCACCACCGTCGAGGAGCGCATCGACCGGGGAGCGGTGCTCGTGGCCGTCGCTGACGGCGACACCGCCGGGCGCGTCGTCGGCACCCTCGTTCTCGACACGCTGGAGCCACACCCGGCGGCCCCCCGGCCCGAGGAGCAGGCGCCGGAGACGCGCCACGTCGAGGCCGTCGCGGTCCACCGGCGACACCGCTCTGCGGGCGTCGGGACGGCGCTCGTGGAGGCGGCGGCCGAGCGCTGTGACTACCTCACCGCCGAGTTCCGCGAGGAGGTCGGTCCGTTCTACGAGTCGCTGGGGTTCGACGTGGAGAGAGGCAACAGCGGGCGTTGTCACGGGATGCGATAGCGAGCAGACGGCGGGGCGTCAGACCGAAGCGGCGTGCCGTGCTCCCACTCACATCGGGTGGGGTCGGGCATCGTGCCCGCGGACCGCTTCGGGCGGGAGGTCAGGACATGGCGGGCGTGGTCCCGTCCTCCTATTTCAACCTAGACCCGCGGCGCGACGAGGGCACGACCCGCCGCCAGCAGTTCCTCCACCCGGTCGGCGCTGTCGCCCTCCGCGTACACGCGGAGTTTGGGTTCCGTGCCGCTCGGTCGGACGAGCACCCACGTCCCGTCCTCGAGGAATATCTTGAAGCCGTCCTTCGTGCCGACGTTCTCGACCGCCTTCCCGGCGATTCGCTCGGGGAGGTCGCCCTCCAGACTGGTCAGGACGTGGTCCTTGCGGTCCTCCGGGCAGTCGACGCTCACCCTGCCCTGGTGAATCTCGCCGTACTCGGCCTCGATGGCGTCGGCGCGGTCGTCGAGGGGGCGTTCGGCGTGCGCCTGCGCGAGGACGAGGGCGAGGAGGACGCCGTCCTTGTTCCGGAGGTGGTCGGTGATGCCGAAGCCGCCGGACTCCTCGCCGCCACAGAGGGCGTCGGCGTCTTTCATCCCCTGTGCGACCCACTTGAAACCGACCGGGACTTCGAGGACCTCCTCGCCGTGGTCGGCCGCGATGCGGTCGACGAGGAAGGTGGTCGAGACGGTGCGGACCGCTCCTCCGGAGTCGGATTCGAGGAGGTAGTCGTAGAGGACCGTATAGAGGAGGTTCGGGTCGAGGTAGCCACGGGCGGGCGTGACGACGGCGAGGCGGTCGGCGTCACCGTCGTTGGCGAACCCGAGGTCCGCGTCGCCCTCGGTGACCAGTTCCACGAGGTCGGTCAGTTTCTCGGCGCTCGGTTCGGGCGAGACGCCGCCGAAGCCCTCCGCCGCCTCGCAGCGCAGGCGCTCGACGGTCGCGCCCGCGCCCGCGAGGAGGTCGTCGGTGACTCCCCGGCCGCTGCCGTGCATGGCGTCGTAGGCGACCGAGAGGCCGTCGAGGTCGGCTCCGGAGAACTCCACGGCGTGCTGGCCAAAGCGCGTCGTGAAGGTGTCCTCGTGTATCTCGCCGCGGTCCGCCTCGGGGACCTGTTCCGGGTCGGCGAGGCGCGCTTCGAGGGCGTCGGTCACCTCGGGCATGGCGGGCGCGCCATCGCCTGGCAGGAACTTCACGCCGTTGTACTCCGGTGGGTTGTGGCTCGCGGTTATCATCAGCCCCCCGGCGAGGCCCCGGTCGCGGACGGTCCACGCGAGGACCGGCGTCGGGCAGTCCCGTTCGGAGGAGAGCACGTCGAAGCCGTTGTCCGCGAGCACCTCGGCGAGGGCCGTCGCGAACCGCGGCGAGTGGTCGCGGGCGTCGTAGCCGACGGCGACGGTATCGCCCGCCGACTGGTCCGCGAGGAGGTCCGCGACGGCCTGGCCGACCATGCGGACGCGCTCCTCGGTGAACGTATCGAGGGTCGCGCGCCAGCCGTCGGTCCCGAACTTGATAGCGTCCATGTCTGGGGCAGTTCGGCCGGCGAGAAAAATCCCCCTCTCGACTCTCGGCCGGTCCGGAGCGCCGCGGCAGGGGCCGGTCGGCTTTTCGGCCGTCGTCCCCAAGGGGCGGTGATGACGAGAGTTGTCGCCGTGTGCGGGAGCCGTCGCGACGGCAGTTACACGAGAGTCGCACTGGGTCACGCCCTCGACGCCGCGAGCGAGGCCGGCGCGGAGACCGACCTCCTCGACCTGGGGGCCGTCGACCTGCCGCTCTACCACCCCGACGTCGACATCGAGGAGCAGGGGGAGGCCGCCGCCCTCGTCGCCCGGATACGGGAGGCGGACGGCGTCCTCCTCGGGTCGCCCGTCTACCACGGGTCGTACTCCTCGACGTTCCGCAACTTCCACGACTACTGTGGCTTCGACGAGTACGAGGACACCGTCGTCGGCCTCTTGGCCACCGCCGGCGGCGGGAGCTACGGATCGACGCTCGACCACATGCGCGCGACGGTCCGGGGAGTCCACGGCTGGGTCGTCCCCCACCAAGTGGGCATCCGGCGGGCCTACGACCAGTTCGACGCCGACGGCGCGTTCGTCGACCCCGCCCTCGAAGAGCGCGTGGCGGAACTGGGGCGCGTCGTGGTGGAACGGGCGCGCGACCGGGCCGCACCCCGGGCGAGCGACTGAGAGCGAGGCGGACCGACTCAGTCGACCAGCCGCTCCTTGCGGGCGCGAGAGAGCTGTTTTATCTCGTACTCGCGAGACATCGCCGCCGACCTGCTGGTGTAGGACTCGACGTGGACCACCTCCAGCGGGGTCCGCCCGCGGGTGTACTTCGCGCCGGTCCCCGCGCGGTGCTGGGCGAGGCGTCGCTCGACGTCCGTCGTGTACCCGGTGTAGAGCGTGTCGTCGCCACAGCGCAGGACGTACACGTAGTGGGTCGCCGTCATCGCACAGGAAGTGGGCTTCGCGTGGTAGTTGTTACCACGGTTCGATGGCCCGTCGCCATCTTATTTGTCGCGTGCGCGCTCCCGGGATACCTCGGCGATACCCGCGTTCGCCGAACAGCTCGGACAGGCGTGAATCTGCCCGGACTCGTTCGCGAACACTCGGGCGAAGCGTTCCGAGACGTGCGCATTGCAGTGGTCGCACTTGGCCATTGCTGCGCCGACGCGATGCGTCGACAGAGATGCATACTCGTCCCGACACCAAAAATGCTCGCGAACCTATCACCCCCTATTTGAATCACGCGCACTCCGACCCGCTCGGCGGATCGAGTCCACGAGACGGGCGATGCGACCCGCGTGGACGGCGGCCGCGAACCCCGCGTCGATGTTCACCACCGCGAGCGGCGCACAGGACTGGAGCAGCCCCGCGAGCGCCGCCTCCCCGCGTCCACCGTGGCCGTAGCCCGTCGAGACGGGGAGGCCGACGACGGGCACGTCCACCTGTCCCGCGAGCACCGTCGGGAGCGCACCCTCCCGACCCGCCGCCACGACCACCACGTCGTGTTCGCGGACGGTGCCGAGGGCGTCGAGCAGTCGGGGGAGGCCCGCCACACCCACGTCGTCGATTCGCGTGACCGTCGCGCCGAGTTCCCGCATGGTGACGGCCGCCTCGCCCGCCGGTTCCGCGTCGGCCGTCCCGGCGGCGACGACGGCCACCCGCGCGTCGAGTGCGGGCGGTTCGTACCCCTCGCCGTGGACCACGACGGTCCGCGCTCTCGCGTCCCGGTCGACGGTCGCACCGGGGAACTCGTCGGTGACGGCCGCCCGAATCGCCCGCGCCGTCGCGTCGTCGGCCCGCGTCACGAGCGCTCGGTTCGTCGTCTCGACGGCCGTCGCGGTCAGCGTCGCCGCCTCGTCGGGCGTCTTTCCCTCGGCGAGAATGGCCTCGGGGACGCCCGCCCGCTCCTCGCGTGCCGCGTCGAATCGGCCGGCCTCGTCGGTGGCGTACCCGCGCAACTCCGCCTCCGCCGCGGCCGGCGAGAGCGTCCCGTCCGCCACGGCGTCGAGTAGTTCGCGCATACGGCCTCCTGCGCGCGCGAGCGACCAGAACCCATCGAATCGCCCCGAACGGGGGTCGACCGCGCGAACGCTTCGGAAACCGTATATATAGGACGACTTTGTATCATCAATCTTGTGGCCTGAGAAGCCCGTGAACGGCGGCGAGACGCCCCCACTTTGGCAAAGTTTATAAAGGACGTGCGTGAACTGACGTTTGCATGGCAGACCTGATTGTCAAAGCGGCTGTCAAGGACGCGCTGGACGACATGAACGTTGCTTCGGACTTCTACGACGCGCTCGACGACGAGGTCCGCGACCTCCTCGACGACGCGGCACGCCGAGCAAAGGAGAACGACCGGAAGACGGTCCAGCCGCGCGACCTCTAAGTCGGGCTCCCGTTCTCACTTTATTTATCCGCGCCGACGAGCGACGGCTTCAGACCCGCTCGACGGTGACGGTCTCGCCACCGACGTGGAGTTCGTCCGCCAGCCCGACGAACAGACCGTGTTCGACACAGCCCGGTGTCGCCGAGAGCGTCGCCGCCAGGTCGGCGGGGGCCTCGACGGGACCGAACGCACAGTCCAGCACGAGGTTGCCGTTGTCCGTGACGACGGGGCCGTCCTTCCGCTCGGCGCTTCTGAGCGTGGGGTCGCCGCCCTCAGCCCGGACCGCGCGTTCGACGACGGGCACCGCGTCGGGGAGCACCTCGACCGGAATCGGGTGGTCCAGCACGTCCGCCCGCTTGGTCTCGTCGGCGACGACGAGGAGGCGGTCGGCGCTGGCGTCGACGAACTTCTCACGGGCGTGGGCCGCCCCGCCGCCTTTCACGAGGTGCGCCCCCGCGAACTGGTCGGCCCCGTCGATGGCGACGTTCGGGAGCGCGTCCTCCAGCGTGACCAGCGGGATACCGACCTCTCTCGCGAGCGCGCGCGACTGGTACGAGGTGGGGATACCCCGGACGTCCAGTCCCGCCTCGACGCGGTCACCCAGCGTCCGAATCGCGTGGGCGGTCGTACTCCCCGTCCCGAGGCCGACGACCATGCCGTCCTCGACGCGGTCGGCGGCCGACTCCCCCGCGCGCCGTTTCGCGTCCTCGCTCCCGTCGGTGGCCTTCATGCGAGTGCGTTCCGGGCCTCGGGACAAAAGCGCACCTCCCGGTCGGGGACGGGCGCTCCGTCAGGCGGAGTAGCTATGTAGGGCCCTCGTGTGCCACCCAGTATGTTCGGGACCAGCGGTATCCGGGGACCCGTCGGTGAAACCGTGACCGCCGACCTCGCACTCTCGGTGGGTCGGGCGGTCGGCGTCGACGCCGACCGGGTCGTCGTCGGCCGCGACCCGCGGGCCAGCGGTCGGCTCCTCCTCGACGCCCTCACGGCGGGCCTGCGCGAGACGGGCACCGACGTGGTCGACCTCGGCGAGGCGGCCACGCCCACCGTCGCCCGGGCCGTCGCGTGGGAGGACTGCGACGCCGGCGTGATGGTGACCGCGAGCCACAACCCCGCCGAGGACAACGGCATCAAACTCTGGCAGCCCAGCGGGCAGGCGTTCGACGAGGCGGGCCGCGAGACGGTCGAGGGCCGCCTGCGCGAGGGCGAGTTTCCCCTCGAAGCGTGGGACGGCCTCGGGACGCGCGTCGAGGGGGGCGCCGACGAGCGACACGTCGCGTCCATCGTCGAGAGCGTCTCGCTGTCCGGCGACGCCCCCTCGGTCGTCGTCGACCTCGGCAACGGCGCGGGGAGGGTGAGCGTCGAGGCCCTCCAGCGCGTGGGCTGTCACGTCGAGACGCTCAACGCCCAGCCGGACGGTCGGTTCCCGGGTCGGCCGAGCGAACCGAACGAGGAGACGCTGACCTCGCTCTGTGCGCTCGTCGGGACGACGGACGCCGACCTCGGCGTCGCCCACGACGGGGACGCAGACCGGATGATGGCCGTCGACGAGACCGGCGAGTTCGTCCCCAAGGACGCTTTGCTGGCCATCCTCGCCGCCGAGAGCGCCGACGCGGGCGAGGCCGTCGCCTGCCCGGTCGAGACCAGCCTCGCCGTCGAGGACTACCTCGCCGACCGCGACGTGCGCGTCGAGTACACCCCGGTCGGCGACGTGTACGTCGCGGAGGCGCTGGGCGGGGACGTGACCTTCGGCGGCGAACCCAGCGGCGCGTGGATCTGGCCCGAGGAGACGCTCTGTCCGGACGGGCCGCTGGCGGCCGCCCGCCTCGTCGAACTGGCCGCGGACCGCCCCCTCTCCGAACGCGTCGCCGACGTGCCCGACTACCCCATCCGCCGGGCGAACGTCGAGGTCGGAGACAAGTCGCGGGTGATGGCCGACGTGCGCGACCGGGTACTGGCGGAGTACGACGGCGTCACCACCCTCGACGGCGTGCGGGTCGACCTCGGGGACGCCTGGTTCCTGATTCGCGCCAGCGGGACCCAGCCGCTGGTGCGGGTCAACGCCGAGGCTCGCGAGGCGGACCGTGCCGAAGAAGTGCTCGAAGAGGCGAGAGAACTGCTCGAAACGGCGCGTTAGATACGGCGGGTCGAACGGGCCTCTCGGACGTTTGCGCCGTCTCGGATCTTGTCCTCACAGTTGGGGCAGACTCGCGGGTTGTCGAGTCCGTCCGGGGTGAACACCCGCGCGTACGCTGCCGTGACGAAGGAACTGCAGTTCTGGCATTCGGGCATGTGCATACGGGTACGAATTCCCCCAACATAACGATACGTGTCACAGCAACCCACACAAGTCCGAGCGCGGGACAGTCAGCCGTCGAGTCGGGTCGTCGACAACGCTTAATCTCGCGGACGGCCCACTACCACCCATGGTTAATGATACTACGGCACAGAGTGGTGCGGTCCTCGCGAGCGGTCTCCGGTTCGGACAGGTGCTCTACGACGAGGACGGGGCGCCCGTCGGCCACATCCGCGGGTTCGACGAACACGGCTGTTACCTCACCGTCGAGGAGGGCGTCGGGATGGCGGACGCTCCGCCGGGCGACCACGCCTCGGTCGGCCACGAGGGCGAGGCGGAACTGATGTGGCGGTGCTGGGCCTGCGGGGCCGTCGGTCGCATCGCCCGCCTCCCCGAGGAGTGTCCCGACTGCGGGGCCTCGAAGGAGGAACTGTACTACTGGACGGAAGACTGAGGACGCCCTCGGGGCTACCCCACCCATGCACGTCGTCGTCGTGGGTGCGGGAAGTCTCGGGAGCCTGCTCGGGGGACTGCTGGCACGGACCCACGAGGTGACCCTCGTGGGGCGGGACCCCCACATGCGCCACGTCCGTGAGTCGGGACTCCGCGTCGAGGGCGCGGTGGAGACGACGGTCCGCCCCGACGCGCGGACGACGCTCCCCGCATCCGCCGACCTCGCCGTGGTGACCGTCAAGGCCTACGACACCGCGACGGTCGCCCGCGACCTCGCGGAGTGCGACCTGAAGTGCGTCCTCTCGCTGCAGAACGGCCTCGACAACGAGGCGACCCTCGCCACGTCCGTCGACGCCCCCGTCCTCGCCGGGACGGCCACCTACGGCGCTCGCCTGCGCGACCCCGGTCGCGTCGAGTGCACGGGCGTGGGGGAGGTGGTCCTCGGCGCACCGAAGGGCGGTCCCTCGTCCGACGCCGACCGGGTGGGCGAGGCGTTCCGCGCCGCCGGAATCGAGACGGACGTCGCCGAGGACATGCCTCGCCGCCAGTGGGAGAAACTGGCCGTCAACGCGGGCATCAACGCGCCGACGGCCCTCGCCCGCGTCGAGAACGGGGCGCTGGTGGACGGGCCGGCGAGCGACGTGTCCCGCGCCGCCGCCCGCGAGACGGCCCGTGCCGCCCGCGAGCGAGGGGTCGACCTCTCCGACGAGGCGGCGGTGTCGGCCGTGCGGGCGGTCGCCGAGTCGACCGCGCCGAACCACTCCTCGATGCTGCAGGACGTCGAGCGAGGGCGGCGGACCGAAGTCGACAGCATCAACGGCGCGGTGGCTCAGAGCGAGGCGGACACCCCGGTGAACGGGACGCTCGCCGGCCTCGTCAGGGCGTGGGAGCGCGGACGCGGCCTCCGGTAGCGAGGGCGGCGTCGCCACTGGGAGGCGGGGCGTCGAAAGAAATCGAGTCGGTCGTCAGAACGGGGCCTGCGGGCCTTCGTCGTCGTCGGAGTCGAGGTCGCCGCCGCGCGTCTCGCCGGGGAACGAGGGCGTCATGCCGCCGTCGCCGCCGCCCATGCCCGTGTCGGCGTGGACCTGCGTGATCTCGGGAATCTCCTTGGTCATCCGGCTCTTGATGGCCTGGATCGTCATCGGGGAGATACCGCACCCGGAGCAGGCGCCGCCGAGCTGGAGCGAGACGGACCCCTCCTCGACGTTGAGGTTCGTGATGGCGGCGCTCCCGCCGTGCATCTGAATCTGCGGGAAGTTGCGCCGGAGGAAGTTCGTCACCTCCTCGCGAAGGTCGTCCTCGGATTTGGCTTCCGTACTCATGTCTCCGGATAGCGGATGGGGACGCTTAGGTGTTTGGAACGGGTCACTCCACGTCGAACTTCCTGCGGAGCTCCGCGCGCAGTTCCTCGACGTATCGGTCGAGGACCGTCTCGAAGCGCTCTCGTTCGACCTCCACGCCCATCAGCCGGTCGTAGGGGTTCTCGGGAAGCTCGATGCGGAACGCGCCGTCGTCGTAGAACGGCTCGCTCTCGTTGAGCACCTGCTGGTCGATGGCGTGGACGAGCGTCTTGTCGAACCGCGAGTTCATCGTGTCGAACGCACGCTTGTACGCCTCCTGAAGCTCGACGAAGTGCTCGACGTACTTCTCCTCGTTGAACGTCTCGGGGTCGAAGGCGGCCATGTGCGGTGGTTCCCCCGTGGCGGATAAAAAGCGGGCGGTCGCTGCGCGTAAATCACACTTCGCGATATCAAATCGAACGCCGCAGATGATGGGCATATGGCGAAATAACCGGTTGACATCTGAGTTTTAATCACCTAATTCAGCCTGAAATCAGTTTGAGTGCCCGCTCAGCAGGTCGGTATCACTGACAATATTGAAATCAATCACGCCCGAGGCCAAAACAACGCGTCCGTCAGAATGCTGCTGCTCACTGCCCGGTGTACACCGAAACTGCCGAGTCGTCTAATCGGGAGGGTCGAGTCCGAAGTAGTCCGACGCAACGGTGAGGAACAGGTCAGCGTCGATGTACGGTTCGTACGACGCGTTCTCACCCTCAATCGCGAGCTTCACCAGCAGGTCGACCAGTCGCCAGATGTTGTACAACACACAGGCGAATACGAAGTTGAAAAACCGATACTCGTGGTTCTTGCTCGTCGTTCGGACGAGGAACTTCTTGAGCTTCTTGTATCCGTTCTCAATTCCCCAGCGGTGGCGGTACTGGCGTACCAGCCGTTCGACCATATGAATGCGAACCGTCTCGTCGGAGGCGTCATCATCGGTGGTGATGTCAGGGTGATTCGTCTCGAACAAGGCGTAGCTCTGCTCGTGGTCCTCTTCGTCCTTTGCCTGTTCATCAACTCGCATCTCATCAAGCACTCCCTCGAAGCCCGGTGCGCGCTCTTCTGTCTCGAACGACTCGGCCTCCGCGAGGCCCTCCTCGACGAGGTGCTCAACCATCTCACCCCGGACGTCCTGTCGGTCAGAAGCGCGTGTCTCATCACTGGTGTCGTCCTCAGGTTCGGACTCTTCATTGTCGTCATCGGTGCGAACAGCAGGGACGAACAGCTTCTTACGTGACCGACCAGCAACCACGCCGTCGTCCTCAACGTGAACGAGTTTTCCCGCCCGGTTGAGGCGGTCGCACGTCGCGTTCTCTGACGAAAACTTTCTGGCGGCGTTCAGGTAGTACACTCTATGAGTATCACACGCGTCTTTCACGCCTGCTGAATCGAACCCGCGGTCCATGAGAACGAGTTCGATGTTCACGAGTTCGCATGCTCGGTCGAGGAGTGTGTCGACAATGTCAGCGCGCTTCATGCCTCGGTGAACAGGAACGGCATCAAGGACAAGTGGGATGTCCAACCCGATAATCTGGATAGACGCCCAGTTGAAGTGAACTTCGTCTGTTTCCGACCCCAGTATCCACTCTTCGGCGATGTTGTTGTCCTCGTCGCGCGTGAGTCTCCCGACCCACTTGTTCCCTTTCGTGATGTCAATAGCCGCGAACACTCCGCGGACGAGTTCTGAGTTTCGCTGCGCCCGCTTGACGAGTGGCTGGTTCGTTCTGAACAGCATCTCCCGAACGTCTGCCGGAGCGAGCTTCGATAGTTGGTGGCGGTAGTTCGACCCACCAGACGTACGCTTTCGAGACGTCTCTGCGTAGAACGACACACTCCCGCCCGTTGCGCACATATCCTCACGCGGCCCCATGAATGCGGCCTGCTCGAAGAACGCGTTTTCGGGTATTTCTGCGTTCGACGCCCGCTTGAGGTAGAACCCGTCGGTGATGAACGGCTTTCCATGCCGCCAAATCTTCTTCGTCGTGTCGACTGTGACGTGCTTTTTCGGCTTCCGCCGAGAAGCTGTCGTCTTCTCTGGTCTGAACACGACATCGGGGGCTGGAATCGAGTGGTCACGCGCGATGGCAACGACTTCTGAGAGGACCGCACGACAGACTGCCTTCGTCGCTTCGGGCAGCGATTCGTTCCACAGCTCCCAGAGTCGCGACTGTTTCATCGGGTTGGGTTGGAGCGTTCCATCGTCTGCCTGTTCCACGAAGCCATACTGGACAGCTACCTCCGGGTTCGTTTCGAGGAACTCCGCGAGTCGCCTCTCCCGCCAGCCCCTCGCGATTCGGAGGTTGTGTGCTCTCAGTATCGGTTCGAGTGGCCCGGTGTTGTGATGCCACTGCGCTCGATTGTCGGGCAGCGCGTCGTTGAACACAAGCTCGCCGATGAGGTCGTCCAGCGTCGAAGCGCCCTCTACCGGATGGTCATACCAGAGACTGACCGAGAACGGAGCACCCTCGTGTGACACCGACACGTACAGGTCGTAGCAGATGTCGAACGAGTGGTCATCCACCTCGTACGCCCAGACCTCCGTCTCCTCACGAACCCGCGTCTCATCGGTCGCCGCGGGGTGTGACTCATGAGGGGGGTTTGACTCTCCGTGTCTCATTGCACGTTATTAGAGCAATCTATGCTCAGTTCCTGAGTTAAGTGTCGGCGTCTGGTTTCCTCGTTTCCGTCAATAGACCACTCAAACGGCCACCTATTGAAACTAGGGTGTCAGAACTGTCTCTCGAACAAAGCGACGTATGCTCCAATATATACTCAGTTCTTGACCCAACTCAGCAGTTATCCCTGCCGCTGACAAACTGACAGTCGCATGCCCGACCCTACTCTTGAGTATCTCAACCGCAAAGGTGCCATCGAACTGTTATGTGAGGTCAAGCCCGGAGGGTCCCGGTTCTCAGAATTGGATGACGCACTGCCTGTGAGTCACCAGACGCTTTCCCGGCGATTGGAAGAAGGGCGAGAAGCGTCGTTGCTCGAACGAAAAGCTATCAGCGGCCACCGTGGAACGACACACACGCATTTATTGACACCTCGGGGGGCGAAGCTTCGACTTTGGTGGGAGGAGTTGGGCCTGACCGCGAGCTATCAGCTATACAAGAAAGCCCGCCAACAGTTTCTCGACGAGTCGGCTGCCATGCGTGATGAACTGGAGGGCGACAGCAACGACACAAAGCCGCTGGTTGGAGACGAACCGACGACCCCTTTCGAGGCGGAGTTCCACCGTGGCTTTCGGACGAATCAGGATTCGAGCGACTGAGAGAACGCCCGACATGACCTATTTGTCTCGCAACGCCACCAGTACGGTGAGAGCGCACGCGCCCCCGCTTCGCTGCGTTGACCCACTACCGGTCTGGTGGACTCAGGTTCTTCATTCGGAAGTCGGACTTCGCGACGAACCGCCCGGCGAGCAGCGCGAGCTCACGGGTGCGTTCGATATCCGCGAGGTTGTGTAACAGTAGGTCAAGCCACTCATTCTGTTCGTGCGCCGCGACCGCGCTTCCGCTGTCGTCGAACGGGTCGCAGTCCTCCTCACCCACGAGCGCGTCGTACACCCCGACGAGGTCGCCGACATCGCCCGTGTGGAACCGGTCGACGATGGTCATCGTATCCGCGAACGCCATGTCGGGGAACGGCCAGTCGGTGTCTCGACGCACGCACGCCGAGCGGACGAACGGCAGGTCGAACCCGCCACGCCACGTCTCGCCGTTATACGCGGTGAGGTAGTGGCGGTCGCTGTCTAGGTGTTCGTCGGTGAACGCGTCGAGCCCGCGGAGTAGGTCTGCCTCGGAGTGGTAGACCGCGACCCGGACGTTCGCCCCCGAGGCGTGTTCGAGGTCGGCTTCGAGGCGGTCGGCGTCTGCCTCGCGGCCTGTAGTGTTGAGTGCGAGCCACGACCCGAGTGGGAGTGCGAGGCCCGCGACGGTCACGACCGCGCCGGGGTCGAGGCCGGACGTTTCGATGTCGAACGCGATGGGAGTCAAGTCACCCATGCTGGAGGCGGTGACCGACTGCGTGATACGATTGAGTGTGTGGTTGCCACGTTTCCGCTCGCGGCGATGGGTTGCCGGGGCGGTCGGCTGAACAGACCGCTGTATCGTTTGCCGGTTTTGTTAGACTTAGAGCGTGGGTCTATCAGTGAGCCGAAGTAACCTACGTGGTTTCATCACCAGAACAATTCTCCTCGATTTGATTCATAACGTCGTAGACTGAGAGGCGACGGGCTTCGGATGAGGGGTTCACCGCGACAATTATCTCGACCTGCTGCGGAGAGTCGTGGTTCTCGTCAAGTCGGACCGTTTCTGATTCGCCCGACTCCTCGTGTTGTGCGTGAACCACGTATGGCCCCGTTGAATCTGTCCACCTACACTGAAGGAGGACCGAGTCGGAGGACTCCTCTTGCGGACTCATATCCACTGTCTCATCTG